>JAGLHT010000079.1 GCA_023143455.1 Desulfobacterales bacterium | reverse complement strand
TTTAACCATCAATTTCAACACCCTTATATAGTATAAACGTTGCTAATTTAATAGTTTTTTACCAAGGAGTTTTAATGGCAAACCCCATGATTAACAAGGACAGGTTAAGAAACAAATTTGAAGAACTTGTAAAAATTGATTCTGTATCAAAACATGAACTAAAGATCGCCTTAAATTTAGCTAAAACCCTGGAAAAAATGGGTGGGAAAGTTTTTTTTGATAATTCAAAAAAAGAAACTAAAAGCGATTGTGGAAATTTAATTGCAAAATTTAGAGGTAATGTTGATGTAGAGCCTATCTTCCTAAGTGGTCATATGGATACAGTCAGCCCTGGCAATAATGTTAATCCTATATTTGAAAATGGTATTTTTAGAAGTGATGGAACAACAATACTAGGAGCAGATGATAAGTCAGCCCTGGCAATAATACTTGAGGTTCTTAAAGTAATATTTGAAAACAAACTCAGACATCCTCCAATTGAAATAATATTTACTACTTGTGAAGAAATTGGACTTCTTGGAGCAAAGAATCTTGACTTCACATTAATTAATTCAAAATTGGGATATATTCTTGATTCCACTGACACTGAAGGAATTGCAACCAATGCGCCGGCAGCAAATAAAATATCAATAAAAGTTTTTGGAAAAGCCGCCCACGCAGGAGGTGCACCTGAAAATGGGATTAATGCTCTTTCAATAGCATCAAAAGCAATATCAAGGTTAAAAATTGGTAGAATAGATCATGAATCAACTTGTAACTTAGGAACAATAAAAGGTGGTATTGCAACCAATATTGTTCCGGATTTAATTGAAATTGAAGGAGAAGTACGAAGTCATGATGAAACTAAACTTGAAAATATTACTAACAAAATTAAAGAATCTTTTTTAAAATCAAGAGAAGAATTCTGTAATGAAGTGAACATTCCTAAAATCGAATTTATAGTTGAAAATGATTTTCCAAAAACAGATATACCTAAGGACAGTCATGTTGTAAAACTTGCACAAAAAGCTTCAGAAAACCTTGGCAGAAAATTAGAAACAAAAATTATTGGTGGCGGTGCTGATGCAAATATTTTTTTTAGCAAAGGAATTATGCCAGGGGTTCTCGGAACAGGCATGAAAGAAGTACATACAGTTAATGAATGGATAAGGTTAGATGATATGCTAAAAACAGCTGAATTAGTGCTGGAAATTATCAAAATTCATTGTTCGGGAAAATAAATGATAGCATATTTTGATATTTTTTCAGGAATAAGCGGAGATATGACACTTGGTGCTCTGGTTGACCTTGGAGTTCCTGTTGATTGGCTCGAATCACAAATTAAAACCATCCTTTTTTCTGAATTTAAAATTAAATCTGAAACCATTCAGAAAAACGGTTTATCAGCTCAAAATTTGTTTGTAAAATCATTTAGCAAAGATCATTCAAGAGATTATCAGCAAATTAAAAAATTAATTTTGGAGTCTAATTTTTCAAAGAGGGTTAAGGAATATAGTTTTACAGCATTTGAAAAGATTGCAAAAGCTGAAGCAAAAATTCATTCCCAGGATATTGAAAATGTTCATTTCCATGAAGTAGGAGCAGTGGATGCTATTGTAGATATTGTTGGTAGTTTTTTATGTATTGAGTATTTAAATATTAAAAAAGTATATGCATCAAAAATAAGCTTAGGTTCTGGTTTTATAGAATGCAGCCATGGGATATTGCCAGTTCCTGCACCTGCAACGCTTGCTATTTTAAAAGATGTTCCAATTAGACCACACGATGCAAACTATGAATTGGTTACGCCAACGGGAGCTGCAATAATCACTACACTTACATCTGATTATGGAAAAATTCCTGAAATGATACTTAAGGATGTTGGATATGGAGCTGGAAAACGAACATCAAGCTCAAAGATTCCTAACTTATTGCGGATTATTACCGGCAAGAAAGATTTTGATGAAAACAATGATAATTTTAAAAATAACGAAAGCGTTTATGTCTTAGAAACAACAACTGATGATATGTCACAAGAATATTCAGGTTATATCTTCCAAGAACTTTTTAAAATTGGGGCGCTTGATGTTTGCCACATACCAGTGCAGATGAAGAAGAACAGGCCCGGCACAAGATTAGAAATATTATGTAAGAAAGAAGATTTAAATAAAATTATTGATTTTGTTTTTAAAGAAAGCACAACCACAGGAATAAGATATTATAAGGCTGACAGAATTAAGCTGAAAAGAGAAATTATTACAATTAAAACAAAATTTGGAAAAATGTTAGCCAAAAAGATTACTAACCTTGATAAATCAATTTCAGTTCAGCCTGAATATGAAGAATTAAAAAAGATAGCAAAAAAATATAAGATCCCATTAAAAAAAGTATATCAGCAAGTAAATCTTGACATAAATTCATTGAAATTATAAAAAAATAGGTTATGACTTTTAAAAATAAAGTTATTATTTTTGTAGCAACTGGTGGCGGGTTAGGTAAAATTCCTTTTGCCCCTGGTACTTTTGGAACTTTTGCAGGGATTTTATTTGTTTTTATATTAAAAATAATTAATCCTGCTTACGAGACTTTCTGTGTAGTTACATTGATAGTTTTTGCAATTTGGATAGCTGACGAAGCAGAAAAAATCTTAAAACAAAAAGATCCAGGCTGTATTGTTATAGATGAAATTGCAGGTTATGTTGTAACAATGGTTAGTATTCCATTATCAATATATACAATCATTGCTGGATTTATACTTTTTAGATTTTTTGATATTATCAAGCCTTTTCCTGTTAAATATTTTGAGAAAAAATTTAAAGGTGGGCCTGGAATTGTTTTAGATGATTTGGTTGCAGGACTTTTAAGTGCCTTTGTTTTGAAAATTTTTATTAAATTTAATCTTTTTATTTAGGAGAGACCATATGAAAGTATCACAAGAAAAAGAGAATGCTATAAAATCAGCTATGACTCAAATAGATCGACAGTTTGGTAAAGGGTCTATAATGAAACTTGGGGCACGTGCAATTCAGGCTGTTCCTGTTATCAGCTCGGGTTCATTGGCATTGGACAAAGCACTTGGTGTTGGTGGCTATCCCAGGGGAAGAGTTGTTGAGATATATGGTCCTGAATCTTCAGGGAAAACAACTCTTGCACTCCACGCTGTAGCAGAAGCTCAAAAAAAAGGTGGTATAGCAGCTTTTATCGATGCAGAACATGCTCTAGATGTAGCTTATGCAAAAAGACTTGGAGTTGATTGTGATGAACTATTAATATCTCAGCCTGATACAGGAGAACAGGCACTGGAAATTGTTGATATGCTTGTAAGAAGCGGGGCAGTCGATATATTAGTTGTTGACTCGGTTGCAGCACTCGTCCCCAGGTCGGAAATCGAAGGCGATATGGGTGATTCTCATATGGGCTTGCAAGCAAGACTGATGTCCCAGGCATTAAGAAAACTGACTGGTTCTATTGGCAAAACAAACACTACAGTAATATTTATTAATCAGATCAGAATGAAAATCGGAGTTGTTTATGGAAATCCTGAAACAACAACCGGAGGTAATGCACTTAAATTCTATGCTACAATTAGAATTGAAATTAGAAAAGCTTTGGCTATTAAAGAAGGACAGGAAATAATAGGCAACAGAACTAAAGTAAAAGTTGTTAAGAACAAGCTTGCTCCCCCATTTAAAAGTATTGAATTTGATCTTTTATATGGAGAAGGGATTTCAAAGACTGGTGATCTGCTTGATATGGGAGTCACACTTGATGTTATTGATAAAAGCGGTTCGTGGTATTCATATAATTCAGAACGAATCGGGCAGGGCAGAGAAAACGTTAAAATTTTCTTTGATGACAATCCCGATCTATTTATAGAAATTCAGAAAAAAGTAAAGGAAAAACTTGGAATACCTACTGGGTCACCAGCTGTTATTCCTGCTGATAAGGATACCAAAAAGAAAAAACAAGAAAGTTAAAAATAAATCTTTAAGTTATTGAATTCAGGAGAGATCCATGACAGGAAACGAAGCCCGTAAAGTTTTTATTGAATATTTTAAAAAATATAACCATCATATTGTAAGAAGCTCATCCCTTATACCGGATAATGATCCGACATTACTTTTTACAAATGCAGGAATGGTTCAATTTAAACGTTTATTTACTGGTGATGAGAAAAGAGATTATTCAACTGCCGTAACATCTCAAAAATGTGTTCGTGCTGGTGGAAAACATAATGACCTTGAAAATGTTGGCTACACTGCAAGACACCATACGTTTTTTGAAATGCTTGGAAATTTTTCGTTTGGAGAATATTTTAAAGAAAAAGCAATTGAATTTGCATGGGATCTTTTAATAAACGGTTATGGTCTTGATGCCTCTAAGCTTTGGGTTTCAGTATATCTTGATGATGATGAAGCTTATGAATTGTGGCGTGATAAAATTGGAGTTCCTGAAGATAGAATTGTACGGCTTGGCAAAGAAGATAATTTTTGGGCAATGGGTGATACAGGTCCATGCGGTCCTTGTAGTGAAATTCATATAGATCGTGGAGAAGAATTTGGTTGTGACAGAGAAGATTGTGCAGTGGGTTGTGAATGTGACCGGTATCTTGAGCTTTGGAATCTAGTTTTCATGCAATTTGAAAAAAATGAAAAAGGAGAGAAGATGCCCTTGCCTAAACCTTCTATTGACACAGGGTTAGGGTTAGAAAGAATTGTTTCTGTTTTACAAGATACCAAAACAAATTATGAAACTGATCTTTTTGTTCCGATAATGGAAAGAGTTGAAGAACTTTGTGGTAAAAAAACCTACGAATCAAGGCAAACAGAAGTTGCCATGAAAGTTATTGCAGATCATTCAAGAGCAACTGCTTTTCTTATAGCTGATGGAGTCCTTCCATCCAATGAAGGCAAAGGTTATGTTCTAAGAAGGATTATCAGAAGAGCTATTAGATATGGTAGAAATTTAGGTTTAAAAAAACCTTTTTTAAACCATACAATTGAAAAAGTTTTTGATATTATGGGAGAAGCCTATCCTGAGTTAAGAGAATCATCTTCTTTTATATTTAATGTTGTTAAAAATGAAGAGAATCAATTTTTAGAAACCCTTGATAATGGGATTAAACTCTTAGATGATTCAATTAAAAAACTTCAAAAAGAAAAAATTAAAATTATCCCTGGGGATTTAATTTTTAAGCTTTATGATACTTTTGGCTTTCCCGTTGATATTATTCAGGATGTTGTTAAGGATATCGGCTTAAAGCTTGATCTTGAAGGTTTTAACAAAGCTATGAATGAACAGAAGAAACGATCAAAAAGTAAGGTTAGATTTGAAGGTGTAAGTGAAGCTTATAAAAGCCTTACAAAAAAAGGAATAAAGACCGAATTTACTGGATATACTGCATATGAAGATAAGTCAGGTATCCTGCTTATTGTAAAAGATGATAAAAAAGTTGATTCTGCAAAAATGGGTGATAAAATTGAAATCGTAATAGTTAAAACACCTTTTTATGCAGAATCCGGTGGACAAACAGGCGATTCTGGTATTTTTTATAATGATAAATGTAAAATCAGAATTGATTCAACTTTTTCTGATCCTTCAGGAATTTCTATTCATAAAGGAGAAATAGAAAAAGGTGAGGTCTCTGTAAAAGATGAGTTAAAATTAAAAGTTGATATAGAAAAAAGGAAAGACACTGAAAACAATCATACTGCAACACATCTTTTGCATTATGCATTAAGACAAGTCTTAGGAGACCATGTGAAACAATCAGGTTCCCTTGTAACTCCAGACAGATTAAGATTTGATTTTACACATTTTTCCCAGATAAGTGATGACGAAACAGATGAAATTGTAAAAATTATAAACATGCGAATCAGAGAAAATTATTCTGTACAAACTAAAGAAATGAGTATGGATGATGCTTCAAAAACTGGAGCAACTGCTCTTTTTGAAGAAAAATATGGTGACAAAGTAAGGGTTGTTAGTCTAGGAGATTTTAGCAAAGAGCTTTGTGGTGGGACGCATACAGAGCGATCTGGTGATATAGGAGTATTTAAAATATTATCTGAAGAGGGAATCGCATCCGGTGTAAGAAGAATAGAGGCTGTAACTGGTGCCAGAGCAGTTGATGAGATTAACAATGATAATTTGTTATTAAAAATATCAGCTTCCTATCTAAAAGATTCAAAAAAGAATATCCCGAATAAGATTAACTCTCTTTTAAAAGAAAAAAAACAATTACTAAAAGAAATTGAATCGTTAAAAGCAAAGATCGCTTCTAAATTAACAGATAACATTGATAATGATATTAAAGATATAAATGGAGTTAGTGTTCTTGCTAAAAAAGTTGAAATTGAGAATCCATCTCAGCTAAGAGATCTCGCAGATAAATTTAAAGGCAAAATGAAATCCGGGATTATACTGCTTGGTGCTGAATCAAATGGAAAGGTTCTTTTAATATCAATAGTCACTGATGATCTTACAAAAAAATATAAAGCTGGAGATATTGTTAAAAAAGCGGCTTCACTTGTTGGTGGTGGTGGTGGAGGGCGATCGGATATGGCCCAAGCCGGAGGATCAAATCCTGCCAACCTTGATAAGGCAATAAATTCAGTATATGATTTAATTTAATGATTGCTTATTTTATAAGACGACTGCTTCTTATTTTTCCGACATTTATCGGCATTACAATTATGGTTTTTACAATCACCCGTTTTGTTCCGGGTGGTCCTGTTGAAAGAATGATCGCCAATGCCAAACAGATGCAAAGTCAAACTACAAATCAAAACATTGGAGACCAACCTCTCTCTTTAGATCAGATCAACATGCTTAAACAATATTATGGTTTTGATAAACCCATTCTTACAAGTTATTTCCAATGGCTTTATAAGGTTTTAAAAGGAGACCTTGGTCGATCTACACGATACTATGATTCTGTTTTATCCATGATAAAAGAAAGAATTCCAATTTCTCTTTATTTTGGTGTATTGAGCATGATTTTAATTTATGGTGTATGTATTCCCTTAGGTATCTCAAAAGCAATTAAACATAAATCTGGATTTGATAACATAACTTCTATTATTATTTTTGCAGGATATGCCATTCCAGGTTGGGTTGTAGGAGTTATACTCCTTGTTTTTTTTGCATCAAAACTTAGTATTTTCCCCCTGGGAGGATTTACTTCTGATTTATTCTTTGAAATGAGTGTGTATGATAAAATTATAGATATTATATGGCATACTCTTTTGCCTCTGATTTCATACATGATTGGCTCATTTACAGTAATGACTCTATTGATGAAAAATACTCTTATGGATAATCTTTCAAGCGATTATGTTAGAACTGCTATAGCTAAAGGACTTTCTTTTAAAAAAGCTGTTTTCCGCCATGCTTTACAAAACAGCCTTATTCCTATTGCAACAAGCTTTGGAAATAATATATCAATACTTCTAACAGGTTCTTTTTTAATTGAAAAAGTATTTAATATTAATGGAATGGGCCTTTTGGGATATGAATCAGTCGTTGATAGAGATTATCCTGTTGTTATGGGAATCTTAGTGATTTCGTCCTTACTTTTCATGATAGGAAACATACTTTCTGATATTTGTGTTGCAATTGTAGACCCAAGGGTGAGGTTCAAATGATCATATTAAGCCCTGAACTAAAAAAGAAAATTCTTAGATTCAAATCTATCAAAAGAGGTTACTATTCTTTCCTGACAATTTCATTAATGATTATTTTGTCATTATTTGCAGAACTTTTCATAAATTCCAGAGCAATAGTTGTTTACTATAATAAGAATTTTTATTTTCCAACATATCAAAATATGATTCCTGGAAAAGTATTTGGTTTTGATTATGATTATGAGACAAATTACAAAGATCTTAAAAAAAATATTAAAAAGAGTAATAATAAAAATTTTGTGATAATGCCCATTATTCCATACAATGCCTTTGAAAATGATTTAAAAGAAGGCAGATTTCCTCCATTTCCTCCATCGATTAAAGATAAACATTTTTTCGGTACTGATAATATTGGAAGAGATGTTTTTGCAAGGCTTGTCTATGGGTTTAGAATTGCAATTATTTTTTCTATGACACTTTTGATTTTAAATTATTCTATTGGGATAAGCATTGGATGTCTCATGGGATATTTTGGTGGTAAATTTGATCTTTTTTTCCAAAGAATACTCGAAATATGGAGTAATATACCATTTTTATATGTAATCATAATAATTTCATCAATAATAATACCAAATTTTATGATTTTACTTTTAATCATGGCATTTTTCCAGTGGGTTCAAATAACCTGGGTTATGAGAACTGTTACATATAAAGAAAAAGAACGTGAATATATTCTTGCGATTAGATCTCTTGGGGCTTCCCATGCCAGAATCATATTTAATCATATAATTCCAAATACGATTTCTATTATTGTGACTTATGCGCCTTTTGCGATCTCAGGAGGCATTGTTGCATTAACATCCCTTGACTATCTTGGATTTGGCCTTCGTGCGCCAATTCCTTCCTGGGGCGAACTTTTATCCCAGGGTTGGCAAAATATGGATGCATGGTGGATTTCACTTTCAGTTGTAGCATCGCTTATTATAACTCTTATGACTGTTACTTTCACAGGAGAAGGCATAAGAGAAGCCTTTGATCCAAAACTTTATTCTATTTACGAATAATTTTTCAAATGCCTGTAGATAATTGAATTATCTTAAAACTTATGTTAGCGTATTATGTATATTTCATATCATTAACTGGAAGTGAAAATTCGACTCAAAGTTTTTACTATTTATCGTAATCTTCAGACTTTTTTCTCAGTTAAAAAAATAAGAAACTTTAAATTGCAAATCAAAACCAATTTATTTTTATGCCTGATTATTAAAAATAAAGCTTGAATTTTACTTGAAAATAATAAAGTATCTATCGATTGGATTTAACAAGATTCTATTAAAATTTTTATGGGTTTATGTATGTCAAAACAGGATGGGTGCAAAGATATATGAAAAAGCTTTTCCTATTGATATTCATTTCTTTTTGTCTTTCTGCGTGTTCAGTAGGTCCCCGGACTATTACATACGATGTCGCGTCACTTACAGAGGATCATACCATAGGTATTATCTCAAACCCATTTTCCGCAACTGGTGTACTTTTTTCGCGTTTTAAAATTTTCACTACAGAAACTCTCTGTAGAATTCACCTTAAACTTTTTGGTTATCCGTTATTAAATTCCAAAATCCCCCCAATTTCAAAACAGAGAAGTTATCTTGATAAAGATAAATTAAATAAATGGCTTGATAAAAATACAAAAAAGTCTGTTAAAGGAGATATTCGAATTTTAATGTCAGGGGAAAAATTTTTCCCAATTCTGGAAAACGATATTTTAAAGGCGCAAAAGTACGTCAATGTACACACTTATATTTTTGATAATGATGAATACGGTGTTTTTTTCGCTAATCTTTTAAAGAAAAAATCTGAAACTGTTAAGGTGAAAATCATATCAGATTTGTTAGGTAGTGCTATTGCCTGGGAAAATTCCGATAAAAATGAAGAGACAACAAATATAGAAACCCAAAACATATTTTCATATCTTACTGAAAACTCAGCAATCAGATTAAGAAAAAGTAGAAATATATGGTTAGCATCGGATCACACAAAAATGATTGCAATAGACGGAGAAAAAGTTTTTTTCGGAGGAATGAATATCGGAAACGAATATCGTTATGACTGGCGTGATATGATGTTTGAGGTCAAAGGGGATATTACTGATGAATTTCAAAAGATTTTTGACCGTTCATGGTATAAATACAGCATTTTTGGAGATATTGTACATTTTTTTCGAAATAAACTTCATTTAAATACTGCAAAAGTAGACACTGGTAAAACAAACTTTCATCTTCTTAGGACAACAGCATTCAAGCATGAAATCTATAACGCACAAATTCAAGCTGCAAGACGGGCAAAACATCACATCTATGTAGAAAACCCTTATATCTGGAATGAACTGTTTCTGTATGAACTTTGTGCTGCACGAAATCGCGGAGTTGATGTTCGCGTCACAATTCCAGGCGTTTTTGATGTTGAGACTTTTTCAGGTATTAATAAGGGAGTAGCTAATATCCTTTTAAAGCACGGAGTCCGAATTTTTGTATATCCAGGAGTATCTCATATCAAGGCAGCCTCCTTTGATGGTTGGGTTTGTTTTGGTACTGCCAATTACGATGATTTAAGCTTCCATAAAAATTTTGAGGTGAACCTTGCGACCTCAGACCCTGTCTTTTCTAAAAGATTTGAACAAGAAATTTTATTAGATGGTCAGAATATTTCTTCAGAATTAAAAGAATCCTATGATATAGAAATTTCAGATATGATATCATATCAACTCAAAGATTACCTTTGATAAAAATTTGTATATGAGAAAAATGGGTTAACCCAGTCTCCCACTTTTCTGGGGTAGGATCAATTATGATACTCTTGGAAGAAAAGCATCAGAAACCGTCAACTTTGGTACATTTGAAAAAACCAACACCTGCTCATATTTTAAAAACAGACTTAAAAAGACGTTCACAGGACTTGATGCTCTGACTTACGGTTATATGTACAATGCAAATCAGTTGACCAGCTAGTTTTGCTAACCTAAAATTG
>JAGLHT010000078.1 GCA_023143455.1 Desulfobacterales bacterium | reverse complement strand
TTTAACCATCGATTTCAACACCCTTATATAGTGTGTCAAAAACAGTTTTCCTACGATTTCCATTAATTAGAAAACCATCACATGTTATAATAGCAGGGCTTTGTTGCCCTGTATGTTCAATAGACTTTTGTAAAGTTTTTGTATTTTCAGGGTCTTTTCTCTCAAGAAACTTCCGGATGATATCCTGCGTTTCTTGCATACTTTCATCAAGTACTCCATGATTGGCTTCATAACTTTTTATATCACTTAATATTCTTCCATTGTATTTTCGATATCGAAGGCATCCTATTGGAACCGTATATACTTCTCTTTCAATCCCATCTTTTTTTTCATTACGGAAATTTATAACAGTTTTTTCTGGCCTCGCTCCATTAAGTTTGCGTTCTTGAATAGTCTTTGAAAAATCATTTATAATCTCACGGTATTTGCTTTGGCTTATTTCTGTCATTGCATCACCTCTCTTTATTCATTTACAGATTGATTTTTATACATAACAAGTCTGTAGGAAAAGTCCTACTTTTATTTTTTGATAAAAATTTGTAATCGTGGTGTTGACACAGCCAGTACCACGATTGCTCGGCGGCGCAGCCGCTGATACCAAGCAATTATATCGATCTGCATAGCATTCAATTTTACATGGCATATGTCCATGGTTAATAGTAAATTGTTTCAATAATTTTGTATCATTTGAGGGTATGGTTGTAAACATAATGCAAATGAAATTTTATATGTTTTGAGATCATTATCAAAATCGAGTTATGCTGAGCTATACGCTATAGTAATAAGCAGATTTTAAATTTTTTTAATTGTGGGTTAATATCACAATTGCCAGTGCAGGTCTGTTTGCCTTGCAACGACCGAATTGCCTGGGATTTTTGTAAAAGTTCAAAAGACCTGGAATGATAAAACCACGGACTGTGTGAGGACATACTTGCCCGCAGTTTCCGTGGTTTAATGGAAGGTCTTTTACGCGTGTGACCTTCAGGTTAGAGCTTTAAAGAATCCTTCAGGCGTAGGGCGTGCAAGGTAAGCAGACCGGAACGGGTAGCTTGTGTTTTATAGCGAAGGCTTAAAGATTGTTGTTTAAAATCATTAGTATTTATCTATGTTTCGATCAAAGCTTCTGTATTGAATAGCTTCTGCTATATGTATCTGTTGAATGTCAGATTTATTATCAAGATCTGCAATAGTGCGGCTAAGTTTTTTTATTCGTGCATAGGCTCGCGCTGAGAGCCCAAAATTTTCAACGGCTTTTTCAAGAATACTTTCTGAATCCGTATTGAGAATACAATATTTTTTTATATGATTTGTTTTCATTGCAGCATTGCAGAAAAGCTTTTCATTTTTTAAACGCTTTCTTTGTATTTTTCTTGCAGCTTCAACTCTCTTTTTTATATCAGTAGATGACTCTGAAGGCTTTGACTTGCCTGAAAGGTCTTTATATGGGACTGGAGGAACTTCAATTTGAATATCTATTCTGTCTAGTAAAGGTCCTGAAATTTTAGACTGGTATCTTTGAATTTGAGCAGATGTACATATACACTTTCCATTTGGGTCTGTAAAATATCCGCAGGGACATGGGTTCATGGCCGCCACAAGCATGAATTTTGAAGGGAAAGTTGTCCTTGAAGCAGCTCTTGCTATTGTGACAAAACCATTTTCAAGGGGCTGTCTTAAAACATTAAGAACATTTTTTTTAAATTCCGGAAGCTCATCTAAGAAAAGCACTCCATTATGGGCAAGACTAGCTTCTCCAGGCTCAGGACGAGAGCCTCCGCCTGCAAGTCCTGCATCTGAAATTGTGTGATGGGGAGACCTGAATGGTCTTTGTGTGATAATTGGAATATCTTTATCAATAATGCCCACAACTGAATAGATCTGGGTAGTCTCTATGGCTTCATCAAAAGTAAGAGAAGGCAGAATAGTTACAAGACGGTTTGCTAACATACTTTTGCCTGATCCTGGCGGGCCTGTCATTAGGATATTATGACTTCCGGCAGCAGCTATTTCAAGAGCTCGCTTTGCGTGTTGTTGACCTTGTACATCAGAATAATCAATACCTCCATGGTATTCATTATCCATAAACTCAGATAAGTATTTATTTTTTTCAGGTTCTATATCATTCAATCCTGAGAAAAATTCTACTACTTCACTTAAATGTTTAACACCAATAATATCAATTCCTTCAACCATAGAACCTTCATGCCTGTTATCAAAAGGAACTATTACACCTTTAAATTGATTTTGTTTTGCTACCATTGCGATTGGAAGTACACCTTTGACAGGTTTAACTCGTCCGTCAAGGCTGAGTTCTCCAGTTATCATATAATCTTTCAAGGCTTTTTCTGAAACAATTTCCGAAGCAGAAAGAATGCCCATTGCAACCGGGAGATCAAGTCCGGTGCTTTCTTTTTTTATATCAGCAGGAGCGAGATTAACCGTAACTCTGTCAGGGGGAAAAGAATAGCCTGAGTTTTTTATAGCTGTTTTAACCCGTTCTTTGCTTTCTTTTACAGATGTTTCAGCAAGCCCAACAATATTAAATACAGGAAGCCCAAAAGAGATGTCAACTTCAACTTCAATGATATATGCATTGATTCCTAGGAGTGCACTGCTGTTAATTTTTGCAAGCAAGAAAAGTTCCTTTCAAAGAATTTTTTTTTCTTTGATTTCATTATGAAAATCAGATATATAAGAGTCGATATATATATTATTGATAAAATAAATTCAATGGGAGTGAAAAAATTACTGAACAATATCATTTGCAGAAAACTCTTGCAGAGCAGGTAGTATGTTGCGGAGTTGGAGTGCATTCAGGAAAAGAGACAATAGTTACTATTAAGCCTGCCTCGGTTAATCATGGGATTGTATTCAGGAGAATTGATCTTCCAGGCATGTATGATATCCAGGCATTGTTTAAACTTGTGGTGGATACTTCTCTAGCAACAGTTATAGGAACAAATGGAGCAATTGTTTCAACCATTGAGCATCTTATGGCAGCTTTTGCAGGTCTGGGGATTGACAATGCACTTGTTGAAATTAATGACTACGAAGTTCCGGTTATGGATGGGAGTGCAAAAGAGTTTGCAGCAGGTTTTATTAAAGCTGGTATCATAGAACAGGAAGCACCTAAACAATTTTTTGTAGTAAAAGAACCGATCAAATTACTAGAAGATGATAAATTTGTTGTTGTATATCCTGAAGAAAGCAGGAAAATAACCTGCCTGGTCGATTTTGATCATCCTTTAATTGGTGAACAAGAGTTTGTGTTTGATCCTGATACTGATAATTTTAAAGAGCAGATAAGTTGTGCCAGGACATTTGGGTTTATAAGAGATATTGAGTATTTAAAGAAATTTGGCCTTGGTAAAGGTGGCTCCTTAGATAATGCTATTATTATAGATAATGATAAGATTTTAAATAAAGACGGGCTTAGGTATGAGGATGAATTTGTAAGACATAAATTATTAGATAGCCTTGGTGATTTTTCTTTGCTTGGTATGCCTATTATGGGGCATATCAAAACATACAAGTCAGGGCATGCCTTAAACCATTTGTTTGTAAAAAAGTTTCTTCAAGAGAGTGATAAATGGGAAACTTGTTCTGTTAGGAAAGATTAAACAGTGTAAAATATGAAGATTTTTATTAAACAAAAACAGTCAATTATAATTTTTGTATTGGCTATAGCTTTTGTTTCTTGTACCAACTTGTATGCGTCACAAGCCGCTGTGGTTTCCGATGTGCAGTTAGCAAATACCCGTGATGATCTGCTTGTATACTTTAAGATTGAAAATGCCTTTACAGATAAAATCAGTGAGGCAGTCCTAAAAGGTGTGCCAGCATCCTTTTTATTTTATATCAAATTGGATCAGGTAACTAAAAACTTAATGAATAATGAGATCACAGATTATAAAATAACATCAACTCTTAAATACAATACTCTTAAAAAGGAGTTTGTTGTTTCAAGAGACTGGGAAAATGAAAAACCATTTGTTACTAATTCTTTTGAAGAGGCAAAAAAAATAATGACCGAGATAGATAATCTAAATGTTACTAAGCTTGTAAATCTTGTAAAAGGTGAAAAATATAAACTTAAACTTAAAGCTAAGTTGGATAAAGTCACCCTTCCTTTGTATCTTCATTATATCTTCTTTTTTGTATCTTTTTGGGACTTTGAAACTGACTGGCATCTGTTAAAGTTCACATATTGAAAATATTTATTTTTTTAAATAATTATTATGGATAAAAAAATACCAGAAAAACAAGGGATAAAAAAAGAAGGGCTTATCATTGTCGCAATTATTTTTGTAGTTGCAGCTCTGACGTTTATTGAAGTCAGGATTACAGACTTTGGGTCGGACATCCCCATATCCAATACAATATTGATGTTTATTCTTATTAATATTAACTTGCTTTTGCTTCTTACACTCCTTGTGCTTGTTTTCCGTAATCTTGCAAAGCTATATTATGAAAAAAAAAGCAAGCTACTTGGTACAAAACTAAAAACAAGATTAACAATAGCTTTTATAACAATTTCACTCTTGCCAACAATTGTGCTCTTTTTTTTCTCTATTCATTTTATTTCTGCAAGTATTGCATTTTGGTTCAACGCTCCTGTGGAAAAGACTTTAAACAGTTCTTTGTCTGTCGGTCAAAAGCTTTATGAGTTTGTGGAGGAAAAGAATTTATTTTTTGCAGAAAGAGGTGCTTTGCAGATTGATAAATTAAAGTATTTAAATAAAGAGAGGAGAAAAGATTTGGTGCGTTATGTTCAAATCCTTCAAAGGGCATTTGATCGTGACGCAGTAGAGATATATACTCCTGGAGCAGAACGTTTAACTCTTTCGGTTGAGAATAAACTTGCCGAGTATTATCTTGAAGTTCTCACAAGTGATGAACTTACAACAATCCCCCAGGGGAAAAATGCAAAAACAATTACTCAGAATACAAGTATAGGCGAGTTTATTAAAACAATATCCACAATACCTTTTAATGTTGAAGTAAAAGATGCCAAGGCATTTATGGTTATATCCTCATTAGCTCCTATTGGTCTTTCATCAGATTTAATCTCCATTGCAAAAGGATTTGAAGAGTATCAGCAACTTAAAATGGCCAGAAAACCAGTACAGATAACAAATTATATAGCTTTGTCAATTGTTGCCTTGCTTGTGGTTTTTTGTGCTATATGGTTTGGGTTTCATATTGCAGAATCGATTACTACACCAATACGTAAATTCGCCGAAGGGACTCTTAGGATCACCCAGGGTGATCTTAACTACAAAATAGACTTTGAAACAGACGATGAAATAGGCACACTCATAACTTCATTTAACAAAATGACAAAAGAGCTTGCAATAGGAAGAGAGAAACTCGCACAGTCTGAAAAACTTATGATTAGACAGAATATCGAGCTTGAGAAAGGCAGGCGATATATGGAGATAGTCCTTGAGAATGTTTCAGCAGGAGTAATAACTCTTGATAATAACGGCAAAATAATAACGCTTAATAAAGCTGCTGAAACCATGCTTAGCCTAAAGAGTGGAAATATTTTAAACAAACATTGGAAGGATTACCTAAAAGGAGATTATCTTGATACTGCCCAAAAAGTATTAAGTCAGATCAGTTCAAGTTCTGATAAAGCGGTCTTTCCTTTGTCTGTAGCAATAGATGGGACACCAAGATATTTTTCAGTTCATTATAACAGCCTTAAAGATGACACAGATCAGAATATCGGTGCAGTAATGGTTTTTGATGATCTTACAGAGTTGGAAAAAGCGCAGCGTGTGGCAGCATGGCGTGAAGTTGCAAGAAGAATTGCCCATGAAGTCAAAAATCCATTAACTCCTATAAACCTTTCTGCTCAACGCCTGAAACGAAAATATTCAAAACAAATCAATGAAGATATTTTTGATACTTGTACCAACACAATAATAGTGCAGGTAGAGCATATTAGAAATCTTGTTAATCAGTTTTCAACTTTTGCCAAGTTTCCTGAAGTTAACTTGAAGCAATGCAGCATTGAGACAATAGTGAATGAAACAATCGCACTCTATGATGAAGGTTTGGAAAATGTTGAAATAAAGACTGACTTTGTAAAAAATATACCCGGCTTAAACCTTGATCCGCAGCATATGAAACAGGCGTTTATCAATCTTTTTGATAATGCGGTTTCAGCAGTTAATAACAATGGGATCATCAAAGTTAAAATTTCATTTGATGAGTTTTTAGAAATTGTTACCGTGGAAATTGCTGACAATGGAAAAGGAATAGCAGATAGTGAAAAAATAAAATTATTTGAACCTTATTTTTCGACAAAAACATCAGGAATGGGACTTGGGCTTGCAATTGTAAATTCTATTATTTCAGATCACCATGGCTCAATAAGAGTTCAGGATAACAAGCCTAAAGGAGCAAAATTTATAATTGAACTTCCGGTATAATTACCCAATAAAATTTATTTTAGATAATTTTAATGATTAGGAGAAGAAAATGTATCCAGCAGTTTTAATAGTTGATGATGAACTAATGATTGTTGAATCTTTAGAAGGGATTCTTTCTGATGATGGCTTTGAAGTGCTCCATGCTTTTAACGGGTATGATGCATTGAAAAAAATTGAGACAGAATGCCCTGATATTGTTCTTCTTGATATATGGATGCCTGGTATGGATGGGATTGAAACTCTAAAAGAAATAAAGAAGGTTTATCCAGCTTTGCCTGTAATAATAATTACAGGGCATGGTTCTATAGAGGCTGCAGTTGACGCAACAAAATCAGGAGCATTTGATTTTCTTGAAAAACCGCTTTCAATAGACAGAGTGATTGTAACCATAAACAATGCATTGAATTTCAGACGACTTGAAGAGGAAAATAAATATTTAAGAAAAAAAACCATAGAAAAAAATTCACTTATCGGGCCAAGCCCTGCCGTAGGAAAGCTTTATAAGGAAATCTCAGGAGCTGCTCCAACAGATGCTTCAATATTGATTTTGGGAGAAAATGGAACTGGTAAGGAGCTAGTTGCTAAAACTATTCATCAGCTGAGTTCCAACCCTGAAGGACCGTTGATTATTGTAAATTGTGCTGCTATACCTGAAGAGAGTATTGACAGTGAATTATTTGGCCATGAAAAAGGGGCAATGGGGGAAGACACTGCAAGAAATAAAGGTAAATTTGAACTTGCATCAGGTGGAACCCTGTTTTTAGATGAAATCGGGGATATGAATCTTAAAACCCAGGCAAAAATACTGAGAGCCTTAGAATCGAAAACATTTCAGAGAGTTGGTGGTGGGCGTACAATCCATATGGAAGTAAGAATAATAGTCTCTACAAATAAAGATTTAGAGCAGGAGATTAAGAAAGGAAATTTCAGAGAAGATCTTTATTACAGGCTTAATGTGATACCTATCCAAGTTCCTGCATTAAGAGAAAGAAAAGAAGATATTCCTGATCTTGTTGGTGCTTTTCTTAAGGCATCTGCCAACCAGGCTACCGGTCAGAAAAAGAAAGTCAGTAAACAGGTTATTGATGCCCTTTTTAACTACGATTGGCCAGGTAATGTAAGAGAACTTAAGAATTTAATAGAAAGGCTTTCTATTATGGTTCAAGGCGAGTTGATTGATTTGAAAGATATCCCGGATCCATATCTTAAAAGTGATAAATAAATAAAATGAGAGTGATTGCCGGGGAATTTAAAGGAAGAAAACTTACAGGTATAAAGGGGAGAAAAATAAGACCAACTTCAGATAGAATACGGGAGGCACTTTTTAGTATTCTATCACAAAAGATTGATAATGCTTTGGTCCTTGATCTTTTTGCCGGAACCGGTGCATTGGGAATTGAAGCTCTGAGCCGAGGTGCTGCTAAATCATTTTTTATTGACAAATCAAAAGAGTCAATTCAAATTATTACTAAAAATATTGAACTTCTCAGCATTAAAGAGAGAACAGAGGTTGTTTTGCATGATGCAGGCACTGTTTTATCTTCAAAGGCACTTTTAAGCCAAAAATTCGATGTGATTTTTATGGATCCACCATATGATAAAGGTTTTATTTCCAATATGCTTGAGAACGTTGGTTTGTTGAAGATAATGAGGGATGATTCAATTATAATTGTAGAACATTCAATACGGGAAAATGATTTTGAAAAGTTTGCAGGTTTTGATCTATATGATAAAAGGACTTATGGGGAAACATTGATTTCTTTTTTTAGAAAAAAACAGATGGAAAGTTAAGGGGAGCATAAAAGATATGGAGAAAAAATTGAGAATTGCAGTTTATCCGGGATCATTTGATCCTCTTACAAATGGACATATTGATATCATAGATAGAGGGCGCAAAATATTTGATAAGATAATTATTGCAGTTTTGCATAATCCTTCTAAAAAAGCTCTTTTTTCTGTTGATGAAAGAGTTGGAATGATAAAAAAAACTTTCAAAAATGGTAAAAATGGTAATTCAATAGAAGTTGATTCATTTGGTGGACTTTTAGTCGAATATGCTGAAATGAAAAATGCCATTGCTGTTTTAAGAGGGATGAGGGCTATTTCAGATTTTGAAAATGAGTTTCAAATGGCGTTGATGAACCGGCGGCTTTCAAGGAAAGTGCAGACAGTATTTTTAATGACAGGACTTAGATGGATTTTTACAAGTTCGTCAATAATTAAAGAGGCTGCCCAGTTTGGTGGAGATATCGCAAGCATGGTATCAAATCCTGTCAAGCTGAAACTTGAAGAAAAATTTGAGAAATTTAAAAAAAGAAAATAAATAAGAAATATGGATATCTGGCAACTTACAATATTTATAAATGTTGTTGAAAAAAAAAGTTTTTCTTTGGCATCAAAGGCAATCAACCTTTCACAACCTACAGTTAGCAGTCATATAAAAGACTTAGAAGAATATTTTGAATGCAAGCTTTTAGATAGATTAGGAAGAGAAGTTATTCCAACAAAGTCAGGAGAGATTCTCTATTCATACGCTAAAAAGATAGTTAGCCTGACTAAGGAAGCTGAAACTGCTGTTTTTGAATTTTTTGGTAATATAAAGGGAGATTTTACCCTTGGAGGCAGTACTATTCCTGCAGGCTATATAATTCCCCGATTGATAGGGCCATTTTCCAGACAGTTTCCAGGTGTTAATATTTCTGTTCTTGCAGGAGATACAGCTCAAATTATTAAAATGATTGAAAATGGAGAAGCTGAAATAGGTATAGTCGGCGCAAGTACAAACAATGCTAAAATCACACAAGAAAAGCTTATTGATGATGAAATGAAGCTTATTGTTCCTTATAGTCATAAATGGGCGGATAGAGAAGAGATTGACACTGATATGCTTTTTGAAGATCCTTTCCTTTTAAGGGAAGAAGGTTCAGGCACTTGGAGATCAATACTGCTAAGTATGGAAAATGCAAAATTAGACCCAACAAGTTTTAATATTGCTGCCAGAATGGGAAGTACTGCTGCTATTATTCAGGGAATTCTCAGTAAAGCTGGCATATCAATCCTTTCAACAATTGCCGTAGAGGATGATATAACAACCGGTAGGCTAAAAGCATTAACTGTAAAAGGACTTGATTTGCATCGTTGTTTTTATATTGCAACTCATAAAAAACGTACATTATCCCCCATAGCCAAAGAATTTCTAAGTTTTTTAAAACAAAGGATTTGAACATTCAGCTTTAACTGGATATTTTCTATAAGAAAATTTAACGTAATTATTCAGCAAAAAAAATGCACTTAATGTCATTTTTTGCTTGACAAGGGTTTTTGTGAAAATTTGATTTTTCCTTATAAGTCCCAAGGCTCTTCATTTTGTTGGCACACAGCCTTTTAATATTGCATTTGGACCGGATTCATCATGGACAATGTTACTCGCCATGTCCAAAAAATAAAAATGCGTTAAAGCTCAACCTTGATCGAAAAAATCGACCTCAAAAACCTGTGTTATAATGACTTCATTAAAAAGGTTTAATACTGAGGAAACGGATGAAGATAGAAACAATAAATGTAGAAGAGACCATTGCAGCCACAAGAAAAATACTGGATGAAGATCCAAGCGTGTCCCCTGCATTAAAAACTGCCATAGAACTTTTGTTGGTACTGGTAACTTTATTGGTGAATCGTATAGGCCTCAATAGCAGTAACAGCAGCAAACCACCATCATCATCAGATCCGAATCGTAAAAAAATAAAGAAGGATCCCAGTCAAAAGAAACCCGGGGGACAAAAGGGCCACAATGGCACAACCCTGCAAAAAATTTCTGATCCTGATTTTGTCAAAAAGATACCAGTGGATAAAACAACTCTACCTGATGGCAAATATAAAGATGTGGGCTTTGAGTCCAGGCAAGTGATTGATATCGACATCTCACGGGTTGTAACAGAATATCAAGCCCAAATACTTGAGGATGTAAATAGAAAGCGTTACACCGCACCATTCCCTAATGGTCTTAATCGTCCTGTTCAGTACGGGACCAGTGTAAAACCCATTCTGTATATATGTCTCAATACCAGTTGATTCCTTATAATCGGGTTGAAGAAACTTTTAAAGACCAGGCGGGAATTCCAATAAGCTGCGGTTCGATTTATAATTTCAACGAAGAGGCTTATACAAAGCTGGAAGCATTTGAGACCATTTTAAAAAAGAAACTGATTCA
>JAGLHT010000077.1 GCA_023143455.1 Desulfobacterales bacterium | reverse complement strand
GAGAATTATTCCTTGTTGAAGGAAATTCTGCCGGAGGATCAACAAAACAGGCAAGGAACAAAAATTTTCAAGCCGTACTTCCTCTCCGAGGTAAAATCTTAAATACATGGGACCATGATTCTTCCATTATTTTAGGCTCAAAAGAAATCCATGATATATCTGTTGCAATTGGAGTTACCCCAGGTTCTGATGATATCTCAAACTTAAGATATAATAAAATATGCGTTCTTGCCGATGCTGATTCAGATGGTTTACATATAGCAACACTCATATGTGCTTTATTTCTCAAACATTTCCCTAAAATCGTTGAAAACGGACACCTGTTTATTGCAATGCCACCGCTTTATCGTATTGATGTTGACAAAGAAATATTTTATGCCCTTGATGAACCAGAAAAAAAGAGCATAATTAAAAAAATCAACCGAAAGAAAAAACATGGTAAAATAAACATTCAAAGGTTTAAAGGCCTGGGAGAAATGAACCCTGGACAATTAAAAGAGACAACTATCTCACCGGATACAAGGAGGCTTATACAGCTCAAGTATGAACCTTTAAACTGGGAGCCTGAGCTGACTCAAAACAATACATATAAAATAATGGACATGCTGCTTGGAAAAAATAATGCTAAAGATAGAAAACAATGGATCGAATCAAAAGGAAATATTAAAGAGTTAGAATAATGGAAATTACATCCCCAATAAATACAGAAGGCTTTGAAATTCAGCCCTTGGAAAAATTCGCTGAAAGTGCTTATTTAAATTATTCAATGTATGTAATCCTTGACAGGGCGCTGCCTCATATAGGTGATGGGCTAAAACCTGTTCAAAGACGAATAGTTTACTCCATGGATCAGCTACACCTTTCAAATGATGCAAAATACAAAAAATCTGCCAGAACTGTTGGAGATGTTCTGGGCAAATTCCACCCCCATGGTGATGCTGCATGTTATGAGGCCATGGTTCATCTTGCCCAGCCTTTTTCGTGTAAATATCCTTTAATTGATGGCCAAGGCAACTGGGGTGATCCTGATGACCCAAAATCCTTTGCTGCAATGAGATATACTGAATCTCGTCTTACAAAATACTCTGAATTACTTTTAGCTGAAATCAAGATGGGGACAACTGATTGGATACCAAATTTTGATGCTACTCTTGAAGAACCTGTAATACTGCCAGCAAGACTCCCAAACTTACTATTAAATGGTTCAACCGGCATTGCAGTTGGAATGGCAACCAACATACCTCCACATAATTTAAATGAAATTGCAGGCGCCTTGATACACCTTATTGATGATCCTATTGATATTAATGAAAAAATTTTACAAATCATTCAGGGCCCTGATTTTCCAACTAGTGCTGAAATAATTACTGATCCTTTTCAAATCAACGAAATGTACAGGACAGGTAAGGGGAGAATTAAAACACGGGCAAAATACCATTTTGAAAAAAATGATATTATTGTTACTGCCCTGCCCCTTTATGCATCTGGGGAAAAGATAATGGAACAAATTGCATCCCAGATGAATAAGAAAAAATTACCTATGGTCCTTGATATCAGAGACGAATCAGACCATGAAGATCCAACCAGGCTTGTAATTATTCCAAAATCAAATCGAGTTGACAAAGAAGCTCTTATAAATCACTTATTTGCGACTACTGACCTTGAACGTTCATACCACGTAAATATGAATATGATTGGTCTTAATGGTTTTCCCAAAGTTAAAACTCTAAAAAATATTTTATTAGAATGGCTTGAATTCAGAACTCAGACAGTTCGGAAACGATATGAATACAGATTAGATAAAGTTTTAAACAGACTCCATATTCTCGATGGTTTATTAATTGCTTTTTTAAACATTGATGAAATTATAGCAATTATTAGAAATGCTGATCACCCTAAACAAAAACTTATTGAAAAATTTAGTTTAAGCGATAAACAGGCTGACACAATTTTAGACATTAAACTCAGACAACTTGCAAAGCTTGAAAAAATAAAAATCATAACTGAACAAAAAGAACTTAATTCTGAGAGGAAAACAATAGAAAAAATACTATCTTCAGAAAAAAACTTAAAAAATGAAGTGAAAAAAGAAATAAAAAAAGACAAAAAAAAATATGGTGACGCGCGTCTTTCTCAGATCAAACAAAGAGAAGATTCCGAAGCATTTTCAGAAATTGAAGTCATTGATAAAGAACCTGTGACTGTAACTCTTTCAAAAAATGGCTGGATAACATCAGCAAAAGGACATGATGTTGATCCTGAAAAACTGAAATTTAAAATAGGAGATGAGCTCCTATCCTATATTAGAACCTGGAATGACAAACCAGTTATTTTTCTTGACTCTAAAGGTCGGTCATACAGTATTCCGTGTCACACGCTTCCTTCTGCTAGAGGATTTGGTGAACCAATTACAGGACGTATTACAATCAACCAGGATTCTCATATTCAATACATTTTAACTAATGAAGACAACGCCCTGATTTTTCTTTCATCTGACAGAGGATACGGCTTTCTAACTAAATTTTCAAATTTTGTAACTAAAAATAGAAATGGTAAAGCATTAATAACCCTCTCGAAAAATGATAAATTGTTAGCACCACAATTGGTTAACGATATAGACACCGAAATATTAGCTGCCATTACAACAAAAGGTCGCTTACTTATTTTCCATGCTTCTGAAATGCCCCTACTTGATAAAGGCAAAGGGAATAAAATCATTTCAATTCCTAAGAAGGAAATTGACTCTTCAGACCCTGAAAAATTAAAACTATTAAAAATCTTGCCTGATAATGTAAACCTTGTTATTAATACAAATAGAGATTCTCTAATTCTTAATAAAGGGAATCAGGAAAATTATTTAGGGAAACGGGCTCAAAGAGGAAAAAAATTACCTAGGGGATATCAAATTATTAGATCTCTTGAAATTGGGCCTTCAACATAACTCACACTTATATTATTTTGCATTAAGATGAAATTTTTTTTAGAAAAACATCTTATTCCCATCGCAGTGTATTCAACCTGCGCGCTTTTTGTTTTTTTCTCTCTTTTAATCAACAATGAGGTTAAAAACAAAACACATAACAGCCTTGAAAAAATAAAGCAAACAGGCAAAATCCGATTAATTACCAACCTGAGCGACACTACATACCACTTATATAACAATACTCCCATGGGATTCGAATACGATCTTGCTTCAAAATATGCCCAATTTTTAAATGTTGAACTTGATGTTATTACTCCTGGCTGGGACAACATATTCAATTACCTTGAAACAGGAAAAGGTGACTTTATTGCAGCTGGGCTTACAATTACTAAGAAACGGCTTAAACGAATCAATTTTTCCATACCATATCTTATAGTCCAGCAAAGATTGATATATCATAATGATAAAGAAAAGATTGAACATTTGAAGGATCTTACTGATAAAACAATACATGTTCGAAGGGGAACTTCATATCATAACAGATTAAAAGACTTAAGAGAGACAGGCCTGAATTTTTATTATATTCTTCATGATAACATCGCTACTAAAGACTTTATTGGTATGATTGCAAGGAAGGAAATTGATTACACAATTGCAGACTCAAATATCGCTTATTTAAGTCGCAGGTACTATCCAAATATTAGAGTTGGTATATCTTTAGAACAAAAAGAGTCTCATGGCTGGGCAATTAAAAAAAAGGATATTGAGCTTCAGAAAAGTATTAATCGATTTTTAGTACAAGCCCAAAAAGATGGTACTTTAAATATAATTTATAATAGATATTATAGTGATATTGCAGTTTTTGATTATTATGATATCAAAACATTTCATAAACGAATCGAAAACCGCCTTCCAAGGTACAAAGATGTTATTATGAAGCAGGCTCAACGGTATAACCTTGATTGGCGAGTTATTGTGGCAGTTACCTATCAAGAGTCTCATTTTCAACCCTTGGCAAGGAGTTATACAAATGTAAGAGGTTTAATGCAGGTTACCTTGGGTACTGCAAAAGATATGGGAATTACAAACAGGCTTGATCCTTATCAAAGTATTATGGCAGGAAGCAAATATTTAAGTAAATTACATGACAGATTCGATGATATTGAAGATAGTTACCAAAGATTAATATTTTCAATAGCAAGCTATAATATAGGGTATTATCATATAAGAGATGCTCAGGATATAGCTGAGCTTAAAGGGTTTGATAAAAACGACTGGCACTCAATAAAAAAGGTATTACCTCTGTTAACTAAGCGCAAATATTACAACGCTACAAAATATGGCTATGCAAGAGGCTATGAAACTGTTAATTATGTAACAAAAATATTGACATATTATGATATTTTAAAACAAAAATATAAAAATAACTCTAATAATAATTGACTTCAATATAACAATTTACTAATAGAGAATATATATTTACTATGATTTTAATATACAAATAAAGGTGGATGTTTAAATTAATGAGTCGAAAAATTCTAATTAATGCACTTGATTCTGATGAAAATAGGATTGCCACTATTAAAGATAATAAACTTGAACAATTTCATATAGATACCTCTGCAAAAAAAGTTACCCAGGGCAATATTTACAAAGCAATCATAACAAGTGTCGCTCCAAGCCTTCAAGCTGTCTTTGTAGACTATGGCGCTGAAAAAAATGGTTTTCTTCAAATCCATGAAATCCATAGTGATTATTTTCAAGACAATGAGTCAGGTAAAAAAAATCTTTCAAGCCTTATCAAAAAGGGACAGGAATTAATTGTTCAGATTGTAAAGGACCCAATTGCCCATAAAGGTGCCATGCTCACTACGTACATCTCACTTCCAGGAAGACTTGTTGTGCTTATGCCGGGAAATAATACCAAAGGTGTTTCTAGGCAGATAGATGATGAAAATGAACGTAAAAGACTTGCAACTATTGCAGGAAATCTTAAAATTCCCACCGGATTTGGCCTTATTATCCGTACTGTTGGCAAAGATTCAAATAAAACCATGCTTACTCATGATTTAAAATATCTTATGAGAATCTGGCAAAACATTGATAAAAAAGCAATAAAACAAAAAGCTCCTTCTTTGCTTTATAAAGAACAAGACCTTGCCGTAAGGACTCTTAGGGATTATTTCACCAATGATGTACAAGAAATCCTTATTGATGACCAAGCAGTTTTTAAAAAAGTTAAAGATTTTATAAGTATAATTGCGCCGAAATCGACAAAAAAAGTTAAAAAATTTAATAGTGATAAACCAATTTTCGCAAAATACCAACTTGAAGAACAAATAGCTTCAATTTATAAGAAAAAAGTTTCTTTACCAGCGGGTGGTGAACTTGTAATCGACCAAACCGAAGCGCTTGTTGCAATAGATGTTAATTCAGGAAAATCCACCAAAAAAAAGAATATTAAAGAGACTGCTTTTCATACAAACCTTGAAGCAGCAGAAGAAGTTGCAAGACAATTAAGGCTTAGAGACCTTGGTGGATTGATTGTAATTGATTTTATCGACATGAGAGAAAAAAAACATAAAAGCGAAGTAACAAAAAAAATTAAACTCCATCTAAAATCTGATAAAGCAAAAACAAAGGTTGGAGGGCTTTCCCAGTTTGGGCTTTTAGAAATGTCAAGACAGAGGCTTCGCCCTGCCATAACATTTGGTAGTTTTGAAACATGCAGTTATTGTGATGGAAGAGGACAGGTTCCTTCCATAAATGCCCAAACCACAGCATTCTTGCGACAAATTAATTTAAAAAGTATTAAAAAAGATATTAACAATCTCACCGGGATTGTTCCAGAAGATGTTGCATTTTATCTTCTTAATAAAAAAAGAGATGAACTTTTAAATATTGAAACAAAGCATAATGTAGTAATTAGCATAGAAGGTGATTCAAAAATTAATGCTGGCGAGAGCAAAATTATTATTAATGGACAAGTTTGATTATGTGATTAATCTTGACATAAATATTTGTTTTGTGTAACTCACACTGGCTAACTTTTTTTTTATGGGGTAAATTATGACTAAAAACAACAATGGATTTTTAAAAAACTCAAAGAATGACAATTCTCTAAAAATCATTATTTCCATGATTGTTATTATTCTCACAATCCTTGTTATTGTTTTCGTTGTAACCAAAGATAAACAAACAAATATAGAAGAACAACCAATTCAAAAATCTATGCCTCAACAAAAAGAATCAGATGAAACTACATATAAAAAGGAAATCAAAGCTGACCCTGAGCCTACAATAAATTATAACGAACTTGGAAAAAATGAAGATTTAAAAAAGACTATGCAAGACAGAAAAAAAAAATATGACATTAAAAATAGTCTTGATATGATTGTTGACTCCAACGAAACCTTTAAAATTAAAAATACTGAGATTTCCATGGCAGAAATATTAAAACAGGCTGCCTTAAAAAGAGGAGATGTTGTCGAAGAAAATATTGGAAGTGAAAAAGAAGAAAAAAATATAAAACAATATGGGATTTATGTTGTAAGACCTGGTGACAATATCTGGAATATACATTTTAATATACTTAAAGAATATTATAGCCTGCAAGATATCTCAATGAATATAAAGGCTGATGAACCTAACAAAATGGGCTTTAGTTCAGGTATTGGAAAAATCCTTAAATTTTCAGAAAAATTAGTTATTATTTATAATCTTGAAAAACTAACAATTGATTCAGATATTAATATTATTGAACCGTTAACCAAGATTATTGTTTATAATATGAGTGAAATTTTTTCTCTATTAAATGAGATTAATTATGAAAATGTGGAAAGACTTCAGTTTGATGGGAAAACAATCTGGATTACCACGGATACACAAACATAAATAAGATAAATTCCAAATTAAACTTATCTTTAATTAGCCAGGAGGTTTTATTTTGATCGAAACAGCATTTGCAATGGGTCAGGGAGCATCAGGAGAAGCTGCAGGAGGTATAGCGTCTTTTATGCCACTTGTTATTCTTCTTGTAATTTTTTATTTTCTTCTTATAAGACCCCAACAAAAAAGAGCAAAAGAACATAGAGAACTGGTCAGTAATTTAAAACAAGGGACCAGAGTTGTAACATCCGGCGGGATTCATGGTACAATTGCTTCATTAGATGAAACAACTGTTACCCTTGAAATTACCGAGAAAGTAAAAATGAAAATCACTCGGGGCAACATTGCAATTGTATTGCAAGATACCTCTTTGCCATCAAAATAAATTAACATATCTATTTGGGAGTAGTTTAGATTGAAGCTGACATTTAGAAAAGTTCTAATAATAACTATTTTTGCCATCGCTATTGTATATCTTTTGCCCACTTTTTATCCAGATCTCTGGCCTTATAAAACAATAAAAAGGGGGCTGGATCTTCAGGGTGGAATGCATCTTGTGCTGGAAGTTCAAGTGGAGAAAGCTATTGAAACAACCATAGACACAACAATTCATGAAATTAAAAATGAACTAAGAGATAACAATCTTAAACATTTAGGGCTCACCCGTACTACGGGTAATAAAATTCAAATTATCCTTGAGGGTGACGACAATATTAATGGATTTAATGATATTATCAGTGATAAATTCAATAACCTTAAAGTTGTTTCCACAACACCTTTAGAAAAAAAATCCGAGATAGTCCTTATGCTCTCGGCTGAAGAAAGTAAAGAGATTAAAAAACTTGCCACTGAACAAGCCCTTGAAACTATTCGAAACCGTATAGATGAATTTGGTGTCAGTGAACCTGAAATAAGAATTCAAGGCACCCAGCGAATACTTATAAAACTCCCAGGGGTTCAAGATCCAGAAAGAGCTAAGGCCTTGATAGGGAAAACAGCCCAGCTTACTTTTCAGCTTGTTGATGAAGATAATAATGTTCAAATTGCCATTCAAAAAGAACGTGCTCCTGTTGGTGATGTAATAATGTATGAAGAGCGTGAAGATAAAGCAACTAAAGCCATAACTAAAATTCCATATTTAATTAAAAAGAGAATTCTTCTTGATGGTAGCAGATTAACTGATGCAAGAGTTGAGTTTGATCGCTTTGGTCAACCCCAGGTTGGAATCGCCTTTGACCGAAAAGGTGCTAGAAGATTTGAAAAAATTACTGGAGAAAATCTTAAAAAAAGACTTGCTATTGTGCTTGATCAAAAAGTCTATTCAGCTCCTGTTATTCAATCTCGTATTTCCGGTGGAAAAGCTACCATCACGGGAAATTTTAGTCTTAATGATGCAAGAGACCTTGCAATCGCATTAAGAGCTGGGTCTCTTCCGGCTCCTGTAAAAATTATTGAAGAAAGAACTGTAGGTCCAACTTTAGGTGCGGATTCAATCCGCATGGGTTTAATATCAATGATGGCAGGCGGTATATTTGTAGTCCTTTTCATGTTAATTTATTACAAAAAGGCAGGACTGATAGCTGATTTTGCCCTTATTTCAAACATAATTTTAATTGGAGGAGGACTTGCTGCTTTTCAAGCGACTCTTACTCTCCCTGGTATTGCCGGTATTATTTTAACTATTGGTATGGCAGTTGATGCAAATGTAATTATTTTTGAAAGAATAAGAGAAGAACTTCGTTCTGGAAAAACACCCATGGCAGCTATGAACTCAGGTTTTGAAAAAGCCACACTTACTATCTTAGATGCCAATGTAACAACCCTTATTGCAGCTATTGTCCTTTTCCAATTTGGATCTGGCGCTGTTAGAGGCTTTGCTGTCACTTTAAGTCTTGGAATCTTTGCAAGCCTTTTTACAGCACTTATTGTTTCAAAAGCAATTTTTGATTTTATACTTGAAAATAAAAAAGTTATAAAGCTTAGTATATAAAAAGGGAAAAAAATAATGCAATTTATTAAGCATGATATAAATCTTGACTTTATTGGTAAAAGAAAAATCGGGTTTTGTTTTTCTTTTGCAATTATTCTCATAGGGATGATATCTCTTGTTATGCACAATGGACCGAAATTAGGTATTGATTTTGCCGGCGGTACAAATATCAGAGTACAATTTTCAAAAGAGATTCCGATCTCCAAAATCAGGCAAGGTTTTACTGCTATTGGATTTGAAAAAGCCTCTGTTCAAAAAGTTGGAAAAGACTCAGAGCATGAATTCCAAATTTCCACTGCTAAACCTGAAATGACAAATAAAGGATTTTCCCAATCGATTTCAGATGCTCTTGAATCTGCAACTGGTGAAATCCCTGTAATCAGACAAATTGATATGGTAGGTCCCCAGGTTGGTAAAGATCTTAGAAAAAATGCACTCCTTGCTATTTTTTACTCTCTTTTATTTATAACAATCTACATATCAGGAAGATTTGAATTAAAATGGATTCTTTCCGGAATTACAGCAGGAGCTCTTATGACTGCTATTTATTTTCTATCTGCCTTAAATGTTAGTATGCCTGTTATTATTCCTATTGCACTTTTAATATCACTGATATTATTCTGGTTTCTGAAATTAAATTATGCCATGAGTGCTATTATTGCGCTTATACATGACATAGTTATCACTATAGGAATTTTCTCCATTCTTGATTATGAATTTTCTTTGCCGATTATTGCAGCATTACTTACAATAATTGGATACTCACTTAATGATACAATTATTGTTTTCGACAGAATTCGAGAGAATATTGCATCTGATAAAAACAGACCTTTATCTGAAATTATTAACAGAAGTATTAATGAAACCTTAAGCAGAACTATTTTAACATCTCTTACAACTTTAATTGTTCTTTTTGCTCTTTTCTTTCTTGGAGGAGAAATCATTCACAATTTCACATTTGCAATGATTGTAGGTGTTTTAATTGGTACATATTCATCTATTTTTGTTGCAAGCCCAATTATCCTTATGTCAAAAAAAGGTGAATAAATGAAAAAAAAAATAACTAAAATACTGCAATATTCAATTTTGATTTGGTTTTGTTTTTTCTTAACTTCTTGCACATCTTTACTGACTTCAAATACTACGGAATTAAAATCAATCAGGCAAGAACTTGATATAATCAAACAAGACCAGAAACAATTAAAAGAAAAGATTAAATTACAGGAAAAAATCATCAATGAACTAAAAGACGAAAGCAAACAATCGCTTAAAGATGAAGAAGTTGCTGTTAAAAAAATTGCTTATACTGAACCAATACTTTTGTACAAAGAAGGCAGGTCTGCACTGCTTGAAGAGAAATTTGACAATGCAATAAAACTTTTTACACAATTTTTAGAAAATTACCCACACAACGACCTTGCAGATAATGCATTATATTGGATAGGGGAATGTTATTATGCTGTTGCTGATTTTCAAAAAGCAATAGAGACTTTTAAAAAAGTTGTGGATCAATACCCAAGAGGAATGAAAGTTCCTGATGCTTTATTAAAAACTGCATATTCATATTTTTCCCTTAAGGATAAAAACAGAGCACACCATTATTTAAAACTTGTTGTTGAAAAATATCCTTTTTCCGAGGCTTCTGAAAAAGCACAAATAAAACTAAAAACCTTTCAATAAATATAAGTGATGCCTGATTCTTTGGATAAATATCTTTCATGGTTTGCATTAAAGAAAATTCCGGGTATTGGAAATTATTTATTTAAATCTCTTTTAGATACGTTTTTGACTCCAACAGCTATTTTCCATGCCTCTGAACATGACCTTTCAAAGGTTAATAGAATTAGAAAA
>JAGLHT010000076.1 GCA_023143455.1 Desulfobacterales bacterium | reverse complement strand
GTGCTTGACCGAATATTTACAAAAAAATAATGTGCCGATCCCTGCAAGTATTCCGCCAGCGAATGTTCTGAAACCAATGCCAATGTTATTTTTTATATAAAATCCGAACATTGCAATATTGGTAGCAGAGCTTCTTGATTCTGCCCGTCCAACCTTTCTATTTGTAGGATCATACATGTATTCTACCTGAGCAACTTTATCATCATCCAAAATACTGTAAATCAGTTCATGCTTTTGATAACAATAATATCCGGTTAATAATGCGGGTAAAAGAAAAACTAAAAGGGCAATTATAAAATAGATAAGATTCTGTCTTAAAGCTTTTGGGAACCCCATGGATAAAAATTCAATGATTTTGGAAAGCAATGGGTTATGGTATTTATAAATATATTTATGCCCTTCAAGAGCCATTGAATGAAGGTAATCTACAAGAGCAGGGCTATATTCTCTGCTCAATGACAGGGCATAATGGTTACAAATTTGTCTGTATAAAAAGGGAAGTCTTAAAGCTCTTTTTGACTGGATTCTTTTTAAAGAAACCTTCTCAAGCGCTTTTATAATTTCATTAAACTCATCCCATAATTCCCTGTTTTGTTGTTCAAAATGCTCCTGGCGCACTTTATTTTCCTTTAGCCAACCAATTGGCATACGCATAAAGTTCATTGACTGCTTTGCTTCCACGTTTACCAGTTACCCCATATAGAATTTGCGCAAGCTCAATACAGCGTTCTTTTGATAGGATCTGATGTCGTTCTGCAAAATCAAGGATCGTTTGTTGTTCATTAATTCTAAGATCTGCTGGTGGTGGCTTTGCTTTGCACTTAATTATCTTTTTAAGTTTTTTAGAGTTTTCTTTATAGACTACAAGAGTCCCTGCTGCCATATCTCCAAGTCGTTTAAACTCAGAGTTCAACAACATTGATATCAAGCCAGTGCAATAAAAAAGAGGAAAAAAATCAGCCGCTCGTAAAAAATTTCTAAGAATTGATGAAACAAAATAAACAGGAGTCCCGTTATCATGCACCACACAAAGCCCTACAGCTTTTTTACCAGGTGTTGCACCTAAATATACTTCAAAAATAACAGGGTAAAACTATTCCATCAAAAAACTCAAAACCAGTATTATTCCCATACCAGCTTTGCCAAAATATCCAAGTAATGAAGAAAGGGCTATCATAACCCCGATGCGGATAAAAAAATCTATCAGCCAGGCATAAGCCCGAGCCAAAGGTCCTGCGGCTTTCAGTTTAAGAACAATTCCTTCTGGAGTTTCGTAATTTAAAGCAGTATCAAGCTTATCCATAAAGATATGCTTTATTTGATGTAAAATATATCTTTATAGGCAACATATGTTGATGCAAAAAATATTGGAATAACTGCAAGCATTACAAAGAACATACCAGCAATTCCAACGAAAATGCCAATTTTGTCAAAAATCATTCCTGCCAATACAGCAATCCCACCTATAACAATACCAATAGCAACAAAAGCACCCAAACATGCAAGACTATAAACTAAAAATGGAAAGGCATTACTAAAACATGCTCTGAAACTCATTTTTGCTGCATAAAATACTGAAGCCTGATTTATTGATATTAAAGCTGGTCCAAAATAATAAGCCATCATAATAGGAAGTGTAATAAGCATCATAACAAGGATTATAAAGATAATAATTAACGGTGAAATATTGGTAAACGCAGAAAAAATAGCAGGATCAGAAAAATTCATTGAACCTGATGTCATTGAAAAAAATATAACTACACCTATTATTGCCATTAAGCCAAAGATTGCCAGCGTTACAATTGAATAAAGCAGACCAAATAAAATTAATTGACCAGCATTGTTTGAAAATCCGGCGAAAACGTGACCTATTCGATAATTACCGCCTTCAGCCTGTTCTTTTGTTCCAAGCATAAATCCTGCCATAAAAACCGGATTAAATAAATTGGTTGCAATAGCTCCAAGCAAAGGTATAAAGCTTGCGATTGCCATAACAAGAAAAAATACAAATACTGAAGTAATCCATGCAAACGGGTTCCGTTTAAAAAAAGTAAACCCACCAATCAACCAATTAAGTCCATTTTTCAAAGGAAGCTTCTGGGGATATACAAAATTGCTCTTATTGCTTATGTCATCATCCTCTTGGGTAAGTTTTGCAAGAGGTGCTGCATATGGATTTTCCGGTGGTGCCTTGGCCAATAATTCAGTATTTTCCATCTCAAATAATTTAGAATGGTCATCTAATGTAACGATTTCTTCAATATCGTCAAACTCATAGTCAGGGTCATACTCCATCTCAGATTCAGGTTCAATCTCAGGGTCAGCCCCCACAATTTCATATTCTGTTTCAAATCCGACTTCTGACTCTACCTCTGACTCATCCTCTGACTCATCCTCTGACTCATCCTCCACTATTTCAAACTCAGGTTCTGGTTCCTGTTCAAACTCAGGTAGTGGCGCATATCCAAGGGTTGGTTCGTCTTCATAATCCTCCGGATCAGGTACAACTTCCTTTGAATCATTTTCCATTGTTAACGACGGTTGTGAAAGACTCTCTGGCATACCAGATTCTTCACTATCAGGCTCAGGCGGTGATACGTATTCAACTTCTGGTGCATATTCTGGCTCTGGCTCATCCACATACTCAGTTTCCGAGTCATCTACATACTCGGATTCTGATTCATCTGTGTATTCGGATTCTTGTTGAGGTACATATCCAGGCGGAGGTCCGAACTCCATAGGCACTGGTTCAAACCCTTCTGGAAAAACTTCTTCTATGTCAACAAATGCACCAGAATTTAGAAATCCATCTTCTACTTTCTGACAAACCTCCCAAGGCGCATTCTTTTTAACAATCGTTCTTTTCTTGGAAAACATTATTTTTATTTTTTCAACATCTACTTTAAATATCGAAGCTAATCTTTCCTGAACTAAGCTTAAGGTAGCCTGTTCATGTATTGCTCCTTTAAAAATAACGTTGAATTTTCTTTCGTCCATATCTTCCACATTTACCTCAGCAAAAATTATGCATTGCTCCTACCAGATCTATTATGGTAGAAATATTTTAAGTATTATTACTTGAGTATCTATTTGTCATAAAAAAGTCAATATTAAAACAAAAAGTTATCTGGATACACAAATTTAAAAATAATATTAACAAAAAATGTTTTTCATAAGAAAAGATTCTGGTTTGGTTTTTTGGAAATTTCAGGTGAATTTTGAAAAATTTTATCAATACTATTTCTGATTTCGTCCATTGTAGTATTGTAAAGAAGCTTTTTGTTTATTGAATGACTGAACTTAAAGTTTGCTGAAAAATATGGTGCCCATTTTTTAAAGAATTTTACTCCGATGAAATCTCCATAATGTTTTAAAAGCAAATCTGTCATTCTAATAGCAGTATGATGATATATATTATCATAACTTTTAAGTTGATTTGTCCACTTTGCAAATATCCAAGGTTTTGCAATTGCAAGTCTTCCTATAGAAACACCATCACATGAGGTTTCACTGACCATTTTCTTCATATCTGCATGACTTAAAATATTACCATTGCCGAACACAGGTATATTAACTGCCTTTTTTACAATTGTAATATATTCCCATTTTGGAGGACGGGTTCTTCTATCAGGTGCAATGCGCGGATGGAAAACCAAAAGATCAGCTCCGGCATTTTCAAATCTTTTTGCCATTGACTCTACCATAGCAGTATTATCTTCCCAGCCAATTCTGAATTTAACAAAAACTGGGATTGATACAGCACTTTTTACCTGTTCTACAATTTTTACAGCGATATCAGGTGTTTTTAATAAAGCTGCGCCACAACCTTTTTTACATATAGCAGCCACAGAACATCCGAAATTGAGATCCACACCAAAAAAACCCTCCTGCTCTATCCTTTTTGCTGCTTTTGCCATGTCTAAGGAGTCAGATCCAAATATTTGGCATACAAGATGAGGTAGTTCCTGTCGTCTAAACTTGAAAACGTGAGATACTTCAGGATTTTCATGGGGGACAGCTTTTGCATTGCACATACCAGTAAAAAGCAAACCTGCACCACCAAACTCTGAAACAAGTTCTCTTAACGCAATATGACCAAGACCTGCCATGGGAGCTAAAAACAATCTGTTTTCAACTACCTTTCCATCAATTTGAAGACTTTTTACAGTTTTTATTTTTTTTATCATAATATAGATACTTTTGATATGTAAAAAATCATATTAATTAAATAGTCCTATATTATAACATGCTTCCAAATATGGTTTTCGTAAAAAATTTGTATCTGAATAAGGATGTTTCCCTGCTTCTTTGTTTTTAATTTTATAAAATTCTATAGCTGTTTTACCATAGTTTTCACACTCATCCATTATTTGGCTAAACCAATATTTACCATCCGCACCTGCACAAAACGATTTATATCTTTTAGTAATTCCAAACAGATCATCCCATGTTTTTATCTCTTCTGATACTTCTTCAGGCATGAATGCAATTTCAATATCTTCTTGTTTGAGGTTTATGATTGTTTGAGTATCAAAAGAAATCGATATCTCTATATTCTGAGAGGATTGGTCGTATAAATAAAATGCTTTTCGCCTTGCTCCTGTCTTGTGGAGCGGGTCTTTAGCTCCTTTGTTAGAACTGTTACATTTGTGACATATCGGAACTAAATTTTTAAAATTAATTGAATTAAATGGATATTTGGATTTTGGTAAATAATGATCATAGGATTCACGAGTATGAATGTATTCATTATCAAGAGAGTATAAACCACAAACAGGACATTTGCCTGTATTGTTTATTTTTATAAAATCTTTGTAATGTTCATCAATTGTACCAATACGATTTTGTATTAATTTTAAATTAATAATACTGTCAAAAAGGCTTTTAAAAAAATTTTCCAGTACTGATTTCAACTCAGAGTGCAAAGAATCAAAGTCACTGTATAAAAAAGGTGTGTAGCCTGCTGTTCCTTTACACAAATTTTCAATTTCATTATTATCTTGATAATGTTTAGCTAAATCATTTTTTTCTGATTGATCAAAGGATTGAAAGATTTTATAAACCTGTTCAATAGGACCATAGAAGTAATCTTGAATTATACGGTCGTCATGATAAATTTCAAGAGTGATCTCTTTTATCTCATCGGGCAGTAGTTCCACGCTATATTCAACAGCAGGATCTGCCTTGCACCAGACATCATAAAAAAGCTGATCAATCCAGTCCTGAAGTTTATAAATGCTATGCTCAGGCAATAATACATAGGGGAACAGCATTTATTCTTTCTCCATGCTGGTTAAGATTCTTTTAACAAAAAGCACTTTTTCTATAGAATCACCAAGCAGAACATGTTCAGGTTTGCTGTCAGAAATCATATAAGGCGTATGCGTAGTAATTAATTAACATCTCTCTCATTGTTGTAGAGGCATGCCCTGTTTTAAAACATTTTCTTAGAGTGGAAATGAATTTTGCCCGCCAGTCAGGGTTAAAATGTGTCTCTGGTTCATCAAGGAGTATCAGGGCATTCTCCTCTCTGAAAAGCAGACTGAGACCGATAGCATGTAAAAATTGATGTTCACCGTCTGATAATGATTTATTATAAACCGTGCCGGATATACTTTTTTTCTTCAATGCAAAATCTTTAAATCTGAAAATTCGTTCATCTGAAGGAAGTACTGGCACGGTTTCATTTACATATAAACTTGATGATTCATATAACTCGTTTTTTAAATTTTCACTCACTGAAAACAAGTTTAAGGTAAGAAGTATTTGAAAGGTCTTAAAAAGATCAATTGGATTGCCAAAGTGAAGATTAAATGCTTCTTTGGTTGCTGCATTTACCTTATAATCCAGATACAATATCTGTGAAGCATAATCATAATACTGACAAGTTGAGCATTTTTTCAATTTATCAATTGCAGTTTGCAATTGCTGAGTAATTTTTAGTGTCCTGTATATTTTTCCAAACTCATCTTCATTCTCTTCTAAAAGAGTTTTCGGGAAATCTTCATCAAATGATTTTATATGTGTACGAATTATTATACGAAAAGTCTTTATATCTTCAATGCCCAACTCTTGCTCAAAAGGTTCTAATATTTCCTTATCTTGTAATAATAAGTTACTCAGAAGTACAGCCTGACTGAAATCATTATCAAGAAAAACAAGCCTTCCCTCGGGTTGTGTACTATAGCCGGTTTGATTTTTAATGCTGTCTATATATTCATCATGATGAATAAATCTCATTTTAAAAAATGGCAGGCTGAGAATTTCATTCTGCCCCGAAAAATAACCGATTATATATAATGGTAAAAATTTCTTGATTTCAATACTTGAAAGTTTAGTTTCCCTTGTATCCTCAAAATCTCCCCGGTTTTTCCAATGTACTTCCGGCTCCTTTTGACTCTCTTTTTTAATCAATATACGGGCGTTTGAAATTTGTCTGTCCAATGAAAAAGGGAAGAAATATTCTATTTCAAAGGCATCAGGTGCTGCAAGTTCAGCCCTGAAACCATTTGGATTTGCCTCTTCATCGTACTCAAAATTATCAGGGCGGTAATCTAAATGACAGCACTCTATATGATAAAATATTGATGCCAGTGCTTCTAAGATATTAGATTTACCACTTCCATTGCGACCTGCAATTACATACGGATTAAACTCATCAATTTTATCAAAATTTAATTCTTTTAAAAATCGAATTTCAAAACCCGGTTGAAAGCTTCTAAAACCTTTTGGATTATCAATTTTTAATCGAATCAGTTTCAATTATATCCCCTTTAAAACAATCTCTTTTTTATCTTCATCAAAGGATTGTGACAGCATCGGCTCTTTATCTTCCAGCATCATGAAAATTATGTCTTTAATCTCATCATATGTTGGCATCTCTTTAAAATCAGCTTTTTCCAAATCATCCCAAAGTTCATTAAAGTTAAAGGGATTTCCCTTTTTACTTTTAATAATGTTTAATAGTTCCTGTTTTGAAAATGGTTTTTGAACTATAGCTTGACCTTCCATTTTCATAGAAGGTATTGTCATGTTGATACTACCAGTGATTGACTGTGATTCTTTTTTTACTGGGATTTTGCTCAAATCCAGCTCTCCTTTAAAAGCACGTTGGCTTAATGCACCATAAAGGTTTTCCAACTCTGTAAGGCTTTGTTGGTATTTTGATTTTATGGATTCTACTTTTTTTAATATTTGTGCAAATTTGTTTTGGAGGGTAATGGGAGGAAGAGGTATAGATGTGGCTTTTAGCTTAACCCCAGTTAAATGTGGTATAGTTGCCTTACTAGTAACATTTTTAAACCCATTTCGAAGTGAATAAAAAAGCATTACATATTGAATATATTCAGGAATTGCTTGATTTAAATCTAATCTCACACGGTGTAATGCTTTCTGAAAATAACAATCTTCTATACCACTTTTCCAAATAGCACAACGCCCAATTTCACCACCTTCACATATTAATAAATCACCATTATTCAAATGGAATGTGTTTCTTTCTTTCGAATTAAAGTCCATTTTTAACAAATCATCAAAAATAAACCTAAACCATCGAACATTTGAATTTCCGATATATTTTCTTAAATGGGCTCCTGTAATGAATTTTTTATCACGCATTTTTCCAAGACGGGATTCAGAAAATGTATCAAATATTTCCTTCTCCCACCCCTTCTCATTCCTTACCGGATCCCCAAACATCTCCAAGAATGTACTTTTCAGTAATTTGTCAAGAAACTCAATGCTCTCTTTACGTTTGGCAATTAAGTTTTCTGCGCGGGAAAGGATTGTGGCTATGCGGATTTGGTCGTCGAGGAGAGGAAGAGGGATTTTACTTTTTAAGTATCTTTCAAGTTGAAGATTGATTATACCAGTGGTCTTGTTCTGGTAACGTAGTGTCTTCTTAGATAAATGATTATAGAATAGTGTATAAAAAAAATACTTTGGACTAACTAAATCAAGATTTGGTCTTAATATAGATGTAAAGTTATTGCATAAATAGATAGAATCATCTGGATTTACAAAGAAAACAACTCTACCAACAGGTTGCGTTGGGCTTCCTCCCGATTTTTCAATAATCACATCGCCAGAGTAAAGTTTTTTTTGTTCTATTTTTTTTTGTTCTATTTTTCTGGATACAATTTTGGAATAATCAATAATTCCTAAGTTTGTAAAATTTGTTGTGCGAATAACTTTTGTCCCAGTTGAATCAATTGGATCTTTACCCCATTCACCAGTTATCTTTTTTGATAATACACTCTCAATTGTCACATATTTCATCCCAGCATTCCCTCAAGCTCGCTCAACTCCGTTTTAATCCCACCTTCCATTATCTTGAGTTTTGCCATAATCACTGCCGGTTTTTCATAAACCACTTCTTCAAACACATCCTCTCTGTATCTGTTAAAGGTCAAATCATATTTTTCATCCACGATCTCTTTTTTAGGCACAAAGAAATATTTTTGCTTCCTGTCAGTATCTTTCGTAGGATTACGCTTTTTAAACTTTTCAACAATATCCTGTAAATCACCATATCCTTCAAGCTTTGTGCGTTTATCATCAAGACTGTATCCGTCACTCTGCATATCATAAAACCAGATATTTTCAGTTTCTCCGGCTTTGGTAAAAATAAGGATTGCTGTACTGACTCCGGCATAGGGTTTAAACACACCGCTTGGCATGGTAATAACGGTTTTGAGTTCTGATTTTTCAATAAGCAGTTGTCGTGCATTTACAAACGCTTTGCCTGCTCCAAAAAGAACACCCTGGGGAACAATCATGGCTGCTGTCCCACCAATTCTGAGCATATTAAAAATACGTTCTACAAACAAAAGCTCTGTTTTGGTGGTGTTCAGCTTCAAGCCTTCATTTATATCACCTTTATCAATACTGCCTTTAAAGGGTGGATTTGCAAGTACAATATCAAATCGGTTCTCTTCATTATAGGCTTTGCTTAAAGTGTCTTTATAATCAATTTCCGGGTCATCAATACCATGCATCATCAGGTTCATCAGACCAAGGCGCACCATTGTTACATCAAAATCATAGCCAAAAAAACTTTTTGTTAAAACTGCTTTCCTTTTTTCGTTAAGTGATGCACTTATTGAATTTCTTACAAAACCATCTTCATCTGGTGTGCCTTTGGTTTTTTTCTTATCAAATTGCGTTACAATATATTGATACGCTCCAAGTAAAAAGCCTGCGGTGCCGCATGCAGGATCAGCTATCTTATGTCCAAACTTTGGTTCAACAAGTTCAGCCATCAGTTTTATTATATGGCGGGGTGTCCTGAATTGACCGTTTTTCCCTGCACTGGCGATTTCCGAGAGAAGCATTTCATAAACATCACCCTGGATATCCTGAAAGGTTTGTCCACCATCTTGTGTATCTTTTTCTATTTCTTCAAAAATCTCGTCAATTGAATACATTGCTTCAACAAGTAAAGATGGCTTGGGTATGATAAAGACCGCATTTTTCATATGCTTTGTAAATTGTGAGATATCTCCATTAATTTCTTTGAGGAATGGGAATACCTTTGTTTGCACGTGAGTAAGCCTGTCCTTAGCAGACCTGTGTTTAAATTGACTCCAACGAAGCTCTTCTTTGTTTATCACCTCATTGGTGCCTGGAAGAGTAAAACTGCCTTCAAATTTAGAGGTGTATGGCTCTCCTGTAAACTCTGCATCTGCTTTTCTTTTTAAATCAAGATCATCAAGGCGTTTCATAAAAAGCAGGTAGGTGATTTGCTCAATAGCGGTTAATGGATTGGCTATCCCTCCGCTCCAGAATTTATCCCAAAGCTGGTTTATCTTACTTTTTAGTGCTGGATTGTTTTGTAACATGTTTATTTATCCTTTAAAAAATATCCACCGGTTTTTCTGCTGCCCTGGCGCTCTATAAATTCTTTTTTTATCAATGTTCGAATTTGTTTATGAATTGTATCAACAGGGCGTTTCAGCTTGCTCGCAATATTATTTGCCTGGGCTCCGGGGTGTTTTTCTATATACTCTAACAATAAAATTAATTCAGGATTTAACTTGCCATTTAACTTGCCATTTAACTTGCCATTTAACTTGCCATTACCTGACACGTTATTCTCGACAACCTGGTGTTTAAAAATAGCTGTAACAAAGCTGTCAAATTCAAATTGAATGGGTTCAAGATCTGCTTCTTTCATTAATCTTTGCATTCTTACAATGCCGGTTCCCATTTTTTCTATATAGCCCATACGGTGAAAAAGGTTTGCAATGTTGGCATTACGCAGAATACTTTTCTTTCCAAAGTTCTTTTTATTAATACCTTTTACAAGAGTGCCAGGGCTTGATATCTCCACCCGATCATCAAATATTGCAACCATAATATTTGCTCCTTTTTCAAAATAATCACGGTGGCATACTGCATTGATAACAGCCTCCCGTAATGCTTCAAAAGGAATTTCAGGGATTTCTATTCTTTGGGGTGAGCCGTCAAATTCATATCGAACAGAGATATGCTGTTTTAGAAAAAGCATAGCATTATCAACACTTGTTACAATATCATCATTAAAATCTTTTCTATCCAATATGTCTGCTTTGTCTGTTCCTTTAAAAAGCGCACAGGTTATGGCGGTATGTCTGTATATATTTTCAAGATTTTTAGCAAAAAACAGAACCCCTGTATTATTGAAAATTACCTTACCACCCTGTTTTTCAGCAACTCCAAGGTTTTGAAGAATGGTTGGAACAGGAACAACCAATGA
>JAGLHT010000075.1 GCA_023143455.1 Desulfobacterales bacterium | reverse complement strand
CAAGTGTCAACCATATCAGTTTTATGTGTTTGTGTTTCCCCTTTTGCATCAAACAGTGATAAAGACAAAACAATTAAATCTTTATTTTGTTTGTATTTCCCCGTAAGCCAGTATCTAACCTCATGTTCCTTGGCAAGCTTTGGGATATCAAGCGCAGGTCCGTCACCACTGCAATATGCTTTTAAAAGTTCTTTTGTAGGAAAAAGTCTTTTAACGCGCCAGCCAAACCAAAATTCTTCAAGCCCTGTATGAAGGGCTACGATATTTCCATGGAAAAAATGAATTCCTAATCCTATACCATTGTATTCCTGATCATCTTCAGGGATAAATGGCATCACAATAAGTTTTGGTTTTTTTTCTTTCATAATATTTAAAAGTTAAGCTTTGGTTGTGCCTGAATCAGTTGTTTAGTATAGGGGTGTTCAGGATGTTGAATAACTTGGTCGGAAGGTCCGTTTTCTACAATAATACCATTATGAATTACGGCAATTTTGTTGCAAAGGTATTTAGCAGCTGCAAGATTATGGGTTATGAAAAAAAAAGTCATATTATATTTTTCTTTTATTTGTTGCAAGAGTTTAAACAATTGAATGGCAATTGTGGCATCGAGCATAGATGTAGGTTCATCTGCAACAATAAATTCAGGGTCAAGTACTATTGCCCTGGCAATTGCAACACGCTGTCTTTGCCCGCCGCTTAACTGATGTGGATATCTGTCATAATACTCTTTACCCGGGGTAAGCCCTACGGTATCAAGAGTCTCAATAGCTTTCTCTTTTCTTGAGTTATGATCTCCTATTTTATTGACAATTAAAGGTTCAAGAATAGTTTCAGCTATAGATAAATGGGGATTTAATGACTGGTAAGGGTCCTGAAAAATCATTTGTACTTTAGAACGATACGTTTTTAGTCCTTTTCCCTTAAGATCATTTATGGATTTACCATTAAACTTCATGATTCCCTTAGTTGGTGATTCAAGTTTTAGCAAAAGTCTTCCAAGAGTTGTTTTGCCACTGCCACTTTGACCTACAAGCCCGAAGATATCACCCTTTTGTATAGCCAAGTTTATATTATCCAAGGCCATGACACTAGTGTAACCTTTTGAAAAAAAGGTTGCTTTAGCGCAGTATTCCTTTGTTATACCGTTAAGTTCAATGATGGGTGTTAGTTTATTATCGTTCTCAATCATTCTTGTCCTTACCTAACGTCTCCTCACAACAAAACGCCTGGTGGGTAGGAGATAAATTAACCCATTCAGGTGCATGGTTTATACAATTTTTTGATTTACAAATACAGCTAGCTGAAAAGTTGCATCCTCCGGTTAATGTTATAAGATTCGGGGGTTTTTGTATTTCAGGCACCTTGATATCTTTATCTGAGTCTAAATTTAAATATGATGCCAGCAATGTTTTGGTATAAGGGTGTCGAGGATATTTAAACACTTCTTCCCGCTTCCCTTTTTCAACGATTTGACCGCCATACATTACACATATATCTTCGCAAACATCAGCGACTACAGCAATATCATGGGAAATAAAAATAATACTGGTATTTAAACCTTTTTTAATCTCTTTAATTTCTTTAAGAATTTGATCCTGAACAATAGCATCAAGGGCTGTGGTGGGTTCATCTGCTATGATCAGCTTTGGGTTGCATGCCAAAGCCATTGCAATAATTGCTCTTTGTTTCATGCCACCGCTATATTGATGGGGATAATCCTTTAAACGATTTTCGGGAATTTCCACCATATTAAACAGCTTTTTTACTTTTGTATGAATTTCATTTCTCGGCATATCCGGGTTATGCACCTCAATTGCTTCCATGACCTGTTCGTCAACTCGAATGACTGGGTTCATTGCATTCATGGCAGCCTGGAATATCATGGAGATCTCTTTACCCCGGAAATTTCTCCATTTTTCATCATTGAAATGCGCAAGGTTAGAGCCGTTAAAATAGATATCACCCTGAAGTATGTTTGCATTTTCAGGCAAAAGACCCATCAGTGTCATACCTATTGTGGTTTTCCCACACCCGGACTCTCCAACAAATCCAAGTGATTTCCCTTGCTCCAAGGTAAAGGAGATATTGTTAACAGCATTTAATAACCCTTTTTTAGTTTTATATCCGACACTTAAATTTTCAACTTTCAGCAAGGTCATTTTATTTTCTCTCTTCTTCTTTTCTAAGTCTTGGATCAAGCACCTCATCCATGGCACGACCTAACAAATAAAATGAGAGGGTTAGCAAGGAAATGCAAATTCCTGGAGGTAAGAGCCAGTATGGAGCCTGAAACATATGACCTGATTTCCAAACCCATTGAAGCATCATTCCCCAGCTTACCTGGCTTGGATCCCCAAACCCTAAAAAAGATAAAGCCGCTTCAACTAAAATGGCAGATGTAACCCTGAAAGTCATATACAAAAATGCAAGGGGGAGTACATTGGGCAGAATATGTCTGAAGATAATCCTGATATCCGAGGCGCCTGCAACTTTAGATGCTTCAATGAACGGTCTTGATTTTAAGGATAGTGCTTGTGATCTTATAACACGGGAAACAGCAGGCCAACGCATAATAGCAATGATAAAAACAATAATCCAAATATTAAACTGTCCAAACAGAGAGGCCAATATCAATAATACTACAAGAGAAGGCATAATCATAATTATGTCTGCTGCCCGCATTAGAATTCTATCTGTTATACCGCCTACATATCCTGATATCATTCCAATGATAGTTCCTAAAACAATACTTACAAATGCCGAAGCTAAGCCCACAATAAAAGCAACTTTTGCTCCTTCCATAAGTTGTGCGAATAAATCTCTCCCGACATTGTCCGTACCAAGCCAGTGTTGAAAACTTGGGGGCATGGATTCTTTTATCAAAGGGTCAATACCTGTCATGGGGTCATACATTGGGTCTAAAAGCGGGATAAAAAAACTGGATATTGCCATTAGCATAAATATAATTAAAAGTATTATCCCTGTTTTCCCCAAAGGATTTAGAATAAAAATTTTCCACCCTTTTTGGAATCGTTCCAGATAATGATTTTTTGCCACAGGTTTATCCTTTGTTCATAATCCGTTTTAATAAGTTATCCGAGGATCCATGTATGCATAAAGTAGATCCACTATTAGATTGGCTACAAGAACGACTCCTGCAATAAGCAGAAAACATGCCTGAGCCAATGGGTAATCATTATTGCTAACTGCAAAGATTAGCTCTCTGCCAATCCCTGGCCAGGTAAAAATTTGTTCAGTCAAGGCACCACCGTTAATGGAAAAAGCAAGGCTTAATCCAACGCTGGTGATAACTGGCAGAGCAGCGTTTTTAGCAGCGTGTTTATTACGTATAGATTTTTCAGTTAGACCCTTTGCCTTTGCAGTAATGATGTAGTCTTCTTTGAGAACTCCCAACATACTGGATCTCATCAATAATAAGTAACTGCCCACATGAATGAAAAAAAGTGTCATTAAAGGTAAAAACATGTGATGGATCAAATCAAGCAATTTTACAAAAAGTGAGGGTTCAGTAATCCATATTTCAGGGGATAAAGTACCGCCCAAGGGAAACCATCCCACCTTAAATCCTAAAAACCATAGTATCAGCAATGCAAACCAGGGAATAAAAAGGGTATGGGAGATCAGGGCTGATATGGATAAAAAATTGTCAATTGCTGATCCTTTTTTCCAGGCTGCAATTTTCCCCAGCATAACTCCCACAAAAGCAGCCAGTATAGTTGATGTCGTAAAAAGTAAAATTGTCCATGGTAGTCTTTCCAAAATTATTTTACTGACAGGCTCACCATAATGAAAAGAAAATCCAAGGTTTCCTGTACAAAAGTTTTTTAAATAAATAAAGTATTGTTCCAAAGCTGGCTTATCCAAGCCAAGCTGCTCAATGAGGAGGTTTTGATCTTCAAGTGTGAACGTGGGGTCCACCATTTTTGAGATTGGTGTACCTGGAGAAAGCCTGAATAGAAAAAATAATATTGTAAGAATAATGAAAAAAATAATTGTAATTTCAATAACTTTGTTAAAAATATACTTTTTGATTCTCATTTCAAAAGTCCCTGAATATCAAGGGTTAATTTTTTGGTTTCACTACACATAAAGACCATATGCTGCCAATTCCATTCACCTGTTCGACCCAGCCTTTAAATTCTTTTTTGGAAACAGCTTCTATAATATGTGGATTATACAAAGGGATATAAGGAACATCTTCCATAAGAATTTTCTGCATTTCCCATATAACTTTTCTCCGCTCTTTATCATCTACAATGCTTTTTTGTTGCTGGGCCAATTTATCAAAAAATGGATTTTTATAGCCACTCATGTTCCAGCCATTGGGCTTATCATTCTCTGAGAGAAAAAATGTTCTTAAATAATCCGGATCAAGATTCAGTCCGCCATATCCTAAGATAAATGCATCAAAATTATGTTTTCCTTTTACGGTTTCCAAAAGAGAGTTAAATGCCATGGGGCGAGCGAACGCTTGCATACCAAGTTTTCTGAGCCACTCCTGGATCATTACACCTGAAAAAGCCCTTTTAGGATCATAATCTGCCGGTGGAGTTAATATGACAAATTTATCCATGAGTATTCCAGAAGGAAGTTTCAGTCCCTTGGCTTCTACAATATTGCCTGCGACATCCCAAGGTTCAATTTCCCATGTATATCCGGCATCTTTTAGGATTTTATAAGCCTCTTTAATATGGCTATAAGGGATCAGTCCCTCACCATATTTTCTTACATTTGGATTGGACCAGAAAATGTTACCTGAGGGGACGATGGAATGCATTGGTGTTCCATAGTTTTGAAGTATCCGGGTAAGGATAAATTCTTTGTCGATTGCTGTTGCAATGGCTTGTCTTAAAGCTTTATCATTAAATGGAGGCTTTCTGAGATTAAACCCCATATAATACAATGCGCTTTTTTTATTAAAGAAAAGCTGTATATTGGAATCGTTTTTCAGGTCTTTAATATATCCGGGTTGAATATCCCACCAATACATGTCTATATCACCCTTTTTAAGGGCTAACATTGCAATATCATTAGTACCGTAAATTTTAAATAGAAGACTGTCTACATAGGGACCAAGAAGGTGATTAGCTATTGTTTTCCCTGTTCCGAAAAAGTGTGGGTTTCTTTTCATATGAAGATAGGCACCTTTTCTATATTCAAACAAAGTAAAAGGTCCGGTCCCCAAATGTTTTTCTGGTGAATGGTTTTGTAAGTATCTTAATGGTTTTTCACTTTTTAGAGCATCAGCAGCAATCTTACCCCATTCTTTTTTTGAAACAATTGGAGCGGTCAGAACCCGGGACAAGAAGATAGCAGAAGGTTTTTCCAAATAAAATACAAGAGTATGTTTGTCAATTGTCACTAGTTTTTTTATTGCTTTCCATTGGCTGTAATGCCTTGGTATTTTAAAATCAAAAAAGATCTTTTTGGTAAACAGGACATCTTCGCTTGTGAATTCAGAGCCGTCAGACCACTTTGCTTCCCGCAGTTTAACAGTGTATGTTAATTTTTCTTTATCAAATACAGGGTTTTCTTTAGCAAGCCAGGGAATAATCTCTAGTGTTTTGGGATCTCGGGTAAATAACGGCTGGTAAATTTGAGATAAAATTTTTCTGGAATTGGTATCAGTTCCCAACCATACATTTAATGATTTAGGTTCTTCTGGCAAACCGATTTTTAGAATATTTACTTTTTCCTTTTTTTGGCATGAAAAAAGCATCCCTGCTAAAATAAAAACCAGGAACATATGGGAAAAAACTATTAATAAATATATGGGAAACTTATTAGACTGACTTTGCTTTTTGATCATTGTTTTAAATTATTTTGTTCTCAATAAAATCCACGATCTTTGATTCAAGCTTTACATTATCAAACTGGTTTATCCTTGGTATTCCTCCAGGACTGACACAGTTTACTTCAACCAGTTTATCTCCTATAATATCGATTCCAACAAAATAAAGCCCGTCTTTAATTAACCTATCTTTTATAATCTCGCATATTTCAATTTCTCGTTCTGTAACCACATGTTTAAAGGCTTTAGCCCCGGCATGGACATTGGTCCTAAAGTCTTCGGAAACAGATTGTCGTCGCATGGCACCAAGAATTTCTCCATTTAACAATAAGATTCTGACATCCCCTTCATATTTAATACAATTTAAGTATTCCTGTACCATTATGGGATATCTTTTAGGGTAAGGCTTGCTCGATCCAACATAATAATTGATCAATGAGTTAAGGTTTTCCTGGTCTCGGTTACTGACCTTGATTACACCATGCCCTCCATAACCCTGCAGGGGTTTTATAACCATGTCACCACCACAATCATCAATGATTTTTTTTAACCTTTTCGGGTCCCTTGAAATATGAGTTTCAGGTATGATATTCGGAAAATTCAAGGTATATATTTTACTGTTTCCGGCGATCTGACCAAAGGTGCTGTTGATCATAAACACCTTATCATTGACTGGTCCTAAAAATTCCATTAACTCGTAATTGATGGGTGGATTTTTTCTTAAAAAAAGGACATCAAGGTCAGTAACTGTTTCAAATATAAGTTCGTCCTGATCCAGACATTTTATAGTTTCTTTCCAGTATTCTTCCAAGGCAAGGTTAGGTTTAACAGAAATGTCATGCATTCTTGCCACAACTTTGTTTTCCCGGATATACACATCATGGGGTTCTAAAAAATAGACTGTATGCTCCCTCTGGTTACATTCATACATTAAATGGGCAGTAGTCTCCCAGGCAGGATCAATCTCTCTCAACTTATCCATTATAAATGCAATTTTCATGTTTTTTTCCCTCACTTAAATCATGAGTTTAGATACTATCAGACTTATAGTTGAGAGACAAGTTCTCTTATTTGTCTTGGGATATTTGCCATAAGGTCGGCTTAAGAACAAATACCTAAACTAAATTATTAAAAATCAGAAGGGGGGGGGGAGGGAAATACTATTTATAAGCGATTCTTCTTAAAATTTTCTGCCTGTTCAAAGATCTCTTTATATACTTCATCTCTATCTACAGGAGGATAGCCACTCTCTGCCAGCAGAATTATTAAATCAGCTTTTAATTCTGCTTTTATATCAGCTCTTTTACTCCAATCCGTGTATTTTGCTTTGTCATCAACTACAATTTTTACTTTTTTTGCAAGAGATATCAATTTATCATCAGGATATTCAAAATCATATTTAATTGTAAGAGCTTTAAGAATATCGTAAAAGGCTTTTTCTTCAAAATCGATCCCCATGCTCTTAAAAGACTCTTTCTCTTTTTTCAGGGCATGGTACAAATCTATGATCTCATCAGTAAATTCGTCAAGAACCTCACTTCTTAAGACATCATCTTCTTTTCGTTGGTTATATCTTTCAACCAGCGATTCCATCTTTTTAGAAAAATCAAGGCCCTTTACTTTGTTTATTTTTTTAAACGCACCAATTGCTTTAGCCAATAGTTGTTGCAATAATTTAATTTTAGTATTGGGAAGTTTGATTTTTTCGATTTTTGCCAGATAATCTTCATCAAAAATATCCTGCTCTGTCTCTGGTTCTTCTCCAAGTTTAAAAATTTCTTCAACACCATCACTTTCCAAGGCACTTTTAATCATTTCCCTAACTTTAGCATTCATTTGGGCAGTGTCAGGTGCATTGCCTTTTGTGAGCTTGAATACAATAGAACGGACAGCAAGGTAGAAATGAGTTTTATCTCTCTCTGTTTGTGTTACTTTTTCACTTCCTGCACAAATATCATAGGCTGCTTTTAACCGTTTTACTAAAAACATAAATCGCTTTTCAAGTTCATCGGTTTTTTGAACAAATTCAACTGCCATATTCAAAGTGTTTAGCTGCTCTAAAGCAGAACCATAAAAATATTTTGAAGAATCAAACTTATGGAAAATTTTAGAGAGTAAGTCCAAATGATCTTTTACCACAACCAAAGATTGTTCAATATCTTCAAAATTTTGACTATCTGCTTTATTATAGTGTGCCAATGCCAGATTCATCTGTTTTTTTATGCCGATATAATCAATAACAAGCCCTTTATTTTTACCTTCAAATTTCCTGTTTACCCGGGAGATTGTCTGAATTAAATTATGTCTCTTAATTGGCTTATCAATATAGATACTATCTAAAAAGGGGATATCAAAACCAGTAAGCCACATATCAACAACTATAGCTATTTTGAAATTTGATTTTTCATTTTTAAACTGACGGTCAAATTCCTTGCGATGTTCCTTTGTACCAAGCATATCATAAAGTTCTTTTGGATCATCTTTCCCCCTGGTCATTATCATTTTGATACGTTCCATGGGTTTAATTTCCCTTTTATCTTTTTCAGATAGCTCAACCCCTTTTTCAAATATTTTTACTTCTCCCCATTCAGGCTTTAAGATGATTACATTTTTATAAAATTCCCAGGCAATCTGACGATTGCTGCAAACAAACATTGCCTTGCCTTTAACACTTGCTCCTTCATTAACTCTATTTTCATAATGTTTTACAAAATCTTTTGCCAGTTCTCTAAGTCTGTCAGGGTCTCCAAGAATTACATTCATATTTGCAGTAGCTTTTTTACTCTCTTCTATCTGATACTCATTTGCTCCATCCTCGGCACACTCGTCATAATAGTTTTCAATTTTTTCAAGTTCACTATTATGGAGAATAATTTTTGCAGCTCTGCCCTCATAAACAATGCGAACAGTTATTTCATCAAATACTGATTCAGTCATTGTGTAAGCATCTACAACTTTTCCAAACACATCAAGTGTTGCATCTATTGGTGTGCCGGTAAAACCAACATAGGTCGCATTTGGCAAAGAGTCGTGCAGGTATTTTGCGAACCCAAATGTTTTTTTAACACCCTTTGATGTAACTCTTACTTTTTGGTCAAGATTGGTTTGGCTGCGATGTGCCTCATCAGAAATACAGATTACATTTGTTCTGGTTGTTAACAGATCAGTATCTTCTGTAAATTTGTGAATAGTTGTTAAAAAGACCCCTCCGCTTTGCCTGTTTTGCAATAAAGCTCTCAGTTCTGCTCTGCTTTCAACACTTTTAATATTATCATCACCAATAAAACCTTTAGCATTGGTAAATTGCCCTGAAAGCTGGTCGTCCAGGTCTGTTCTATCTGTGATCAATACAATGGTCGGACTTGCGAAATGAGTACTTCGCATCAATAATCTTGTTAAGAAAAGCATGGCAAAGCTTTTACCGCTTCCGGTAGCTCCGAAATAAGTACCACCTTTCCCGTCTCCATCCGGCTTTTGATGCTCTACTATGTTTTGATACAATTTTTTTGCTGCATAATATTGAGGATAGCGACAAACTATCTTTTCATCTTTTTTCGAACTGTCAGGTATATAAATAAAGTTGCGGATTATATCTCTAAACCTGTTTTTATTAAACATTCCCTGAATAAGGGTAAGCATTGAATCAATACCATCAACTTCATTTTTTAAACCTTCAATCCTTCTCCAGCCATAATAAAATTCATAAGGAGCAAAAAAAGATCCTGCTTTATTATTCACACCATCGCTGATAATGCAAAAAGCATTGTATTTAAAAAGTTCAGGAATATCTCTTTTATAGCGTGTTGTCAGTTGAATATAAGCATCATGTATAGTTGCTTCTTCTCTGATTGCACTTTTAAATTCAAAAACTACTAAGGGAAGACCATTAATATATAATATTCCATCAGGTATTCTCTTGTGCGAACCAACAATCTCAAGTTGATTAACAATTTTATAAATATTGTTATCTGTTGTATATTCTTCTATTTGCTCATCTGCATCTATATGATCAAGTTTATGAGCCTCAGGTTTTTGAAATTTCTCCAAACCATTGTAATCAATCAGCTGAATATAGAGGTCTTTTTTACTTCTATCTTCCCGTTTAAGGGTAAATCCATCAGAAATTAATTTCATAATAGATTTATTACTTTCATAAAGGTCAGAAGCAGGATAGGTTTTAACTTTATGGATTATTGCCACGGCTTCTGATTCGGTAAGGTTATCAGCTCTGTATTGTTTTAAAAGATAAGTTTTTAAATCTTCCTCAATAAGCACCTCATCATCATTTCTTGAAATTGTATTGCCTGGAAAGTATGGAATACCTTCCTGTTCAAGAAGTTCGATAAATGCCTGTTCCAATTTTGCTTCTGTAAATTTACTCATCTTTTATTCTCTATCTCTAGGATTTCCCAATGCCCGCCCTTTGCACCACCAATTCTTCTAATAATATTTTTTTTCTTTAATGCAGCAATATTTTTATCTATTGCAGTTGTACTGATTCCAATATATTCAGACATTTCTTTTTTAGAAATATTAGGGTTTTCAATAACTAAATCAACTATCTTTTTTTGACTATCTACCAACCCTTCTACCAACCCTTCTACCAACCCTCCATGAAAGTCAGGATGAATGAGCAATTCAGTAATAAAAAAACTTCTTTCAGGTTCGTTTGTGTCAAATATTGGGGCACTTGATCCATTTTTGCTGAGTACTCTTAATATTGTTGGAAGTCCTGTCCCTCTTCCTTCTGTAAGATTTAACTCTTTTAAAAATTCACCGATTCTTCTGTTTCTATATCTCCTGGCTTTAACAACACCTCTATCAAAATCAATCTGCTTAAGCGAGGGATCAACACCATTGTAACTAATTATTTCTATAGTATCAGGAAGCACTCTTACTTCAATGGGATCACGCAATTCATAGTTTCGATGATAAACTGCATTGGCTAAAGATTCTTCCAATGCTTCATAGGGATAGTTAAAAACTGTATCAGACTCAGCCCTGTCTGCATATTTGATGACTTTGCTTTTTATAATATTTGCTTTTAAATATGATAGCGCATCAGTTAATTGTTTTTGAATGGTTCCTTTAAAAGTCTTTTCATTAAATTCTTTTGCTCCCAATCCATCTGGAAACTCAACAACATCTATCTGCACGCCATTAAAAAACTTATCAGGGTTTTCTGAGAACATAAGCAAACCCACATTTTTAGGAAACAAATGCTCTTTTGCTCCTTGGCTCAGATTCATTTTATCAGCCAATTCTTCCACAGACATTGAAGCACTTTCCTGATAAAGTTTGCTTTT
>JAGLHT010000074.1 GCA_023143455.1 Desulfobacterales bacterium | reverse complement strand
CCCACTGGGGCGATTAAGACCTTTGTTGATTTTATCAAATCTGAAAAGGGACAGTCTATTATTTTGGAAAGAGGGATGCTGCCGATTAAATAATCAATGTCAACAAATTAAATTTCATAACCCTTCCCAGTCTGGAAAGGATTATGAAAAATCAGTTCTAAAATGCTTAAAAACTTCTTATCTGTCTTAACAACCGGTTCAAATTTTGAGATCACATTAAAAACAAATACGTTGCAACACCCGCGATAGCCAGCCAAATATTCGTGATATTGCTCACAGTAATATTCAATATGGCTGCCAAGTATTTCCGGCGATTCAAAAGCGCCAAACAACATTTAAACTCTGGCCAACTTGAAAGAGTCGCCAGAACGAAAAATCCGATCACACCTTTTGGGGCATGACTTTGCTCCGAGGCAAAACTCACAACCGGGTCAAGAAAATAGCCTGCTGTAATTAACACGGCAATTGCCGGGATCATGCACCATTTAGCGACAACTTCTTCCTCCAGAGACTCCTCAGCCTCTTCCGGCGGTCGTTTAATAAACAGCACTCCTGTTACAACAATCCCTATAACTACCCAATATATATGATACTCAATTGGGATAGCGTAAAAACTTACGGCCAGACCTACAGTTAACGAAATGCAAGTCAAGGTATATCTCCAATTTGTTCCAAGTGTTTTTAATAACACTCGGCAAACTAATGCTGCCGTTATTAATAGAATGGGGTTCATAAAATTCGAGCCTAGAGGAGTACTAGCTGCAAACAGCACATCCCCCGATACCAGTCCGACTATTAAACAAACAAGCTCTGGCCCGTTGGTTATGAACCCGGTGATGGTGCCAAGTCCCTTTACATCCTTCAGAGTCTCGATAATGACCTCGATTGATAATGCGATCAGAATCATGACCAGCACAATCCCGCCCGCCGCTATAAATGACTTATTGAAATCTCCATTGAATATCAACGCACAGCCACAAAAAAATATGACCACCAAGATCCAGCATATCATGTCGAGCCGACCTACAGAATTAACCAGGAATTGTTTCATGGCTTTCCTCCTAATTTTTCATATACTGATAGTATAAAATAATAGACATTAACAGTGCTATCCAGATTAGTATAAACCCGATAGCAAAAACCCAATTTTTTTTTAGTTGTAACGGTTGAATTTCCGCTCTTTTTCTTGATTCTTCCATAATTTCATACGGAATTAATTTAATTGAAAGCGCTATTAATACAGGAAGAATTAAAAGGTCATCCACAACACCTAAAACCGGAATAAAATCTGGAATAAGATCAATTGGACTTAGCGCATATCCTAACGTAAACAAGATAATAATCTTTGGTAGTACAGGGGTTTTAGGATGTTGATATGCATAATAAATCGCTGTAATTTCATTTTTAAGATCTTTTACTTTTATTTTTAATTTTTCTAATATTTTCAAAAAAAACTCCGGTTTAAAGCCGGCCGCCCATTTTTGACAAGGTCATAAGGCGGCTCGGCTTGGTGTCCTCATAGGGATCAATCGAACAGCTTAAAGGCATCCGAAGGCGACTCTATAACTCTCTTAAGTTTTTCTTCCATATCCTTTTTCCAGGCATCATCTTTTTTTCTACCCGCACCCTCGATTTTTTCAATGAGATCATCAATATCACAGGGTTTATTAAGAAAATCGTATGCACCCAGGCGGATTGCTTCTACGGCAGCGTCAACCGAACCATGACCCGTAAGAAGAAGTGTTTCTGTGAAAAGACCCAAGTTTTTGATCTCCTTTAAGGTAGCGATACCATTCATTCCCGGCATTTTCAGATCAAGGACAACGACATCAAAATTATCTTTTTCAAGAGCCTTTATGGCACTTTCTCCGTTGTAAACTGCGGTGACTTTGTAGTTCCTGATTTGAAGCAATCTGGCCATGTTGTCTGCAAATATTTCTTCATCGTCCACAATTAAAATTTTAGCTCCTATCATAACTCATCCTCCTATAATTAATGTTAATAAAAACCCTTAATGTTTTCTCCATATATTATCAATATCATCCGTGCTTCAAGAGATCCTCGGGCGGTTTGAAGGGAAAAGTCAGAGTAAAAAGCGTTCCTTTGCCAATCTCACTTTCAACATGAATATTGCCGCCTAGCTGCTTCACTATGCTGTAACAGATGGAGAGTCCCAAACCTGTGCCACGCCCGGGAGCTTTTGTGGTAAAAAACGGATCAAAAATTTTCCCAATGTCTTCATTTTTTATTCCGCTCCCTGTATCTTCCACGGTAATGACTATCCCGGTTGTATCCTTTGTAAGACAGGTTGATAAGATTATAGTGCCAAAACCTTTGTCTTCATGAGCATCTATTGCATTGTTAATAAAGTTTAAGAACACCTGCTGAAGCTGTGACGGATCTGTCAGAATGGATGGGAGGTTGTCGTCCAGTAAGGATATGAACTTTATTCCGTCTGATTTGGCTTCTCTTCCCATGAGATCAATCACTTCTCTTAAGAATACATTTACGTTCACTGTTTCAATGACAGACTTTGTCCTACGGGCGAACTTCATAAGATTTTTGGTAATATGCGTACACCGGCGCACCTGTATGTCTATCTGGTTCAATGATCCTGCAAATTGTTCCCCAAAGGTTTTGTCTGTTATAGGTGTTCTTTTTTCCGTGTCTAAAAGAAGCTGATATTCAGTCATGATAATGGCAAGGGGATTATTTATCTCATGTGCAACACCGGCGGAAAGTTCTCCTATGGAAGCCAATTTCCCGGTTTGCATAAGCTGGTTGTTCATACGTTCGACCTCACGGTCTCGTTTTTTGATTACCGAAACCATGTGGCTGGTTATTAGTACGGTGACAATAAAGATAATCAATGCGCTAAGGTGGAGCGAGACCAGGGTTGCCCTGTTGGCATGGCGGACATCTTCAAAGAGCTCTTTTTCACCGACTCTCACTACCAGGAGCCACCTCGGATCTTTCAACCAGGTTTCGCATACAATTTTTTTGATCTTCACATCCTTATCAAAAGTGTCAAGATACCTGAACTTCAAACTATCATGAATTTCACCTTCAAATCCTGATGCTGCTGTCAGGATCTTTCCGCTTGAAACTGGACGAGTCTGATAGATCCCTTTGCTGTTTAAAATATATACTTCTCCGGTCTTGCCGATTCTTACATTCTCCACCAGGGAACGGAAACTGTCTGTGTTGACCGTGGCTCTGAGTATCCAGCGCTGCCCGTTTTCGTTCTTTATAACTGCCATTATAAAATGAGGCTCTTTTCTGAACCCCATAAACATGTCACTGGTATAAATTCCCTTTTCCATAACTTCTTTGAACCAGAATGTTTTGGAATAGTTTTTATCTATTAGGTCGTAAGGCCCCACGTAAGCTATATGATCCCCATTTTCACCAATTATACCGATATCGGTCAGGGTCCAAAAATCACGATTGATACTGTTTAAAATATGCTTAAGATGTTCATCTTTTGTCAGGGTGGCTATTGAATACGTGCGTGCAATAAAGTCAAGTCTTGTTCTGTTTTCCTTCAGGAAGAGTTCTATAATTTTCCTGTGATAGTCAACCCTGGTCTGAAGTGTTTTTATTATCCGTTCCTTGGCAAACTCTGAATAGTGAATATTGATCGCCCATCCTGCAAAGAGCAGAGGAACAAGAGAGCAAATCATGGTGAGAAAAATAAACCTGCGAAAAAGACGGGAATACTGTGTCTTCTTCTTGCTTTCAAGGTTTTGATCCATGGATCCTCCTGTATACTCTATTCTTGGGTGCTTTAATTCCACAAAAAATTTGCTTCAAATAAACGCTTTTACTTAAAATATATATCAACAAACGTGCCAAAGGATTTTATTCTTGTAACATTTGGATAACTTGCTGTAATTTAAGTGTTTATTTTGAGGTGATAAAAGCAAAAAAGTTGGGGTTTTGGTCAAATGTCATCGGGTAGGAGACAGGGGTGGAAATTGTCATATGACAGTTTACGCAGTTTACTTAAAGTACTCCCCAGTGGTTTTTATGGATTTTTGTGGCCCTTTTGAGGCTTGACAGACTACCAAGATCGCTTTTACGGACGCGGTCTATTTTTTCCTGGCTTACACCCGGCACATTGCAGATTTCTTTCATGACTGCAAGACCGCATTCCCGGATACCCTTTATGGAGTATCCCCCTTCCATGACAAAGGCCATCTTCCCTCCGGAAGAGCGCTCTGCCATCTCAAGAAGAAGTGCGGTAATAAGGGCGTATCCGCTTGGTGTCACGTTCATACCTGCCAGGCGGTCGTGAATATAAAGGTCAAAGCCTAGAGAAACGAGAATCATTTCAGGCCTGTACTCCTGTGCAACCGGTCCTACAAGGAAATAAAGAGCTCTTCCTATGTCCCTTGCCCGGCTTCCTTTTTCCAGAGGAATGTTGATTGTGAAGCCTTTGCCCTTTCCTTTTCCCGTCTCTTCAACCCTTCCGGTTCTGGGAAATGAGTCTGATTCGTGAATTGAGACAAAAAGGACTTCATCGGTGTCATAAAACACTTCCTGTGTGCCATTGCCATGATGAGCATCAATGTCAATGATCATCAGCCTTGAAACTTTGTACTTATGTTTCAGATATCTTGCGCCCAGAGCTATGTTGTTAAAAATACAGAACCCAGTACCTTTTTCAGGTCCGGCATGATGACCTGGTGGCCGTACGAATGCAAAGCCTCGGGATGACCGGCCTGACATTATCTCGTCAAGCAAGGAAAAAACACCACCTGCTGCCAGCTTGGCGGTTGACCAGGATTCTTCTGTCATCTGGGTGTCAAAATCAAATGAAGAAAGACTTTTTCCGCCTGTTTTCTCAACTTTCTCAACATAATCGAGAGTGTGCACCCATGTCAGTTCATTCTTTTCAGCAAAACGTGGGGTAACCTTGAACCATTTTCCATCCAGGCATCTGTTTTTTAATAAATCCTCAACAGCATCTATACGCCTGTAATTTTCAAGATGTGTAATCCCCATGAGATGATTCCGATATCTTTTGTCAATTACAACCGCAGCAGTAAGGATGGAGTCATTTTGCTGCAGTTTCGTTCCGGTACGGCCAAAGGCTTTTGCAAGGAGGAGCAACGATTCTCCTTCAGGAAAACAGCTTTTATTTTTCAAAAGCATAGACACCGTTGTTCTAGCCAAAAGGTCGGAACTGGTTGGATGAAGTCCGATTTTTATAAATTCCAGGGCTCTCTTGCGCTTGCCATTTATGTTTTTTTTGCCTTTAAGAAGTCTTATTTGCTCCGGAACTCTTTTGCATAAATGACTTATGATCGAAGAATGAATATTTTTTGAAGATGCTGCCATTGCCGCAATAGTAATCAAAAGCCTCCCTTCAGGAGATTTGAGTACGTATCTGTACGGTCCTCTGGCAAAGAATCCGATGGATGCGTAAAACTTTTCGGCTTCGATTTCCGATTCAAGGGATATCTCGTTTACCTCGGGAAAATTACTTTTCCAAAGCGCCCAGACGCCTGCCATTATAAAGGTACCAACACCCTTGACCGGAATAGGGTCGTATTGGGAGCCTGATCCGCCTCGTGTTGCAACATATTTCACTTCAAATCCTCTGTAAAAGAGTTTTCTTATCATTTCCAGAAAAATCAAGCCCTGTATCTCTCCTTTTGCAATACAGGTGAAAAGCAGGCTGTCCGTGCCAGAAGCCAGGCAATTTAACAAAAAACGGATGTGAAAAAACTCCAGGTTGAGACGGGCGGTCTGCATTAGACTTTCCCGGGAAAATGGGAATTTTATGAAGGAAGCCATTGTATATTCATTTATCACTCCCCGAGTAAGTATTACGGGATCATCCGTAAAACCCTTAAAATTACTTTGGTCAGTGCTGTCGTTTCTTATGCTCAAAAGTTTTTTAAGTCTTTGCCTCAGTACCTTTACTAAAGGATTTTCATTTGCCTGACCATTTTTTTTAAGTTTTAAGGCTATCTGTTTTTTTAGCAGATCCGAAGCAAGGTCAATTTCATAATTGAGCATCAGCGAGAGACCTGCTGTATCAGTTTTTGAAGCATGTTTTCCAGGGCTTGCAATAGGTTCTCTATGGAACAGGTCTCTTGTTTGCGCCATTTCTCCGTAATGAATCAACAGCGCCTGTTCAAGGCAGGGGGTACCGCTAGTGAAAAATTGATACTTGTTAACAAAGGGTTTTTTGTCACCAAAAAGAAAATACAGTCTTTTCTCATTCTGGGTTTCTGATGGAGGCACTACATCGATCCTCCCCTTTCCCAGCATGGTATGGAGGGTATAGGCAATTTCAGGTTCTCTTTTGCCAATAGCATCAATGGTCTGTTTGATATTTTCCCGGGTCAGCATCATTAATCCAAAACTACAAGTTCTGAATCTAAAAACTTCCCCATAAACTCCTCTGGCACCTGAACTTCAAATACCACTCCATGTTCTTCTTTGTTTCTCACGGATATTTTCCCGCCTATTCTTTCCATGATGAACCGGCTGATTGCCAGACCGAATCCCCAATCTCCCCGTTCCGTTAAATGCTGCAGATCAAAAATTCGCTCAATATCCGCATTCCGCAGCGCTGGCCCGTTATCTGAAACCAAAATCCTCACAAAGTTTTCCTGCATGGTTGTGGACACCCATATTGATCCGTTTGCTCCGACAACCGCAGAAGCGTTCAATAAAAGATTTGAGAACACTTGGCGCAGCACTGTAACATCGCTTCTGACAGGCGACAATCCATCCTGAAAATTGGTAATAACGCCTATGTTTTTTTCAATCAGGGATGTTTTCAAAAAAACAATGATTCGATTTAAAATCATGTGAATGTTTAGATCCATGATAACCGGATCTTTGGGTGCAACAAACCTGATAAAGCCGTCAATAAGGTTTTTTCCCCTTATGGATTCCGAAAAAATCTGTTCAGCCATTAAATCGGCTTCACCAAAATTTGTCTGCCCAGGCTGCTCTTTCATCAGTGTAGCGGTTACGTGAATATTGGACAGAATGTCGTTCAGGTCGCTGAAAACTCCCCTTGACAATTTCATTGATGATGCAAGAAAGGCTGTTCTCCTCAACCTACTGTCCAGGCGGTGCTTGCTCTTTCTTTTTTCTTCAAGCATTGACACCAGGCTGTCCGTGGTAAGGAGTATTGAAAGTATGATAAGAAATCCTGCCAGCAGAACAACAAAGAAACTTATAATCTGAACTTTTCTTGATTCTTCAAAAAGATCTCTTTTGTCAACACTCACAACAGAGAGCCAGGGAACAGTCTCAAGCCAGGTGGTTAAAGTAATGGTTGACCCTTTTTCGTCAACCCGCACTCCTTTGAAGTGTCCAAGCGGTGAAATCAAAGATTTCATCATCAGGCCACCGCCATTTCTCGGGTTTGTCTGGAATTCTCCTTTGCTGTTGATAAGGTAGGCGTCACCTTTCCTGTTTCCAGCCACCTGGGTGACAATGTTGTCGAACAGACCGGACATGATTGTGGCTCTCAAAATCCAGGTGTTCTTCCCTTCATTGCGCCTCACTGCTATTATGAAATGGGGCTCATTCCTGAAACCGGTAAAAACGTCACTGACATATACACCTCTCGCCATCACGGCTTTGAACCAGAATGTGTCACTGTAATTTTTAGTTGCAAGGTCGTATGGTCCTGTATAGGCGAGGTGGTCGCCGTCCTGCCCTATTACACCAAGATCCTGGAAACAAGGCAGTTGGTTTTGAAGCACAGAAAGGGCGTGTTCAATCGTACCTGGAGATATCATTTTTGACAGGTTTTTATTTTCCGAAATGAGTTTCAGGTCCATTGTCCGTTCTGTCAGAAAAGAATCAATGCCTTTTTTATGAGAAACAGTTTCCGTCTGAAGCGTCTCAATAGTTTTATGTTTAATTGTGCGGGTCATGTAAAAATACATGCCGCCACCGATTACTACAAGAGGGAGAAACGCTGCAGCAATGAGAATTGCGACCACCTTTTTCCATGCCCTGCGGTAGTAAGGAAAGTCCCGTGTTGCCGATATTGTAAAAGATCTGTCAGGCATGTCCTGCGCCTCCCTATGATAAAGTGTTTTAATAACTTTCGGACTTGACCTTAGGTGGCCGGTAAACACTTAGTGAGCACGAAAATCGGAGATGCACTTTTTTTTGGTGCTAAATTCATGAACACAGACTGTTCTTCAGCCCGCATCACTAAAATACAAATCCGAAAGTTAGCTGTTTATGAAAAATATATTATTATAGCACAAAAAACCAGAGCAACAACCCATATCGTATGGCTGACTGCACCCTTTTTGACGGGATTAAAATCCGCTTCAAAATAGGTGTGCCCGTTTACACATTTATACCCGACACCTTTTTTTGTATTGCCAGTGTTTATTTTTTGGGTCTTTGTGCCGCATATTTTACCCTCTTGATTTTTCTCTAGACATGTCAGCCTTGAACCAATAATGAAGCTGACCAGGTTGAAGATATGGTTCCATGTCAGTGCAATAATGAAAAAAGAAAGAAAAAGCATCAGTACGTGGGTTTTTTCAACCCCCATGCTTGCCAGGGATTCTCCTATGTTTCCCGGTGTAAGCGGTCCTTCCACATTACCAAAAAGTCCAAGATAATATAGAAAAAATGATCCGCCCATTACAACCATTGACCAGCCCATGCTTTGAGTACGTTTCCGGATGTAGCTATTCGGCGGGTTAGCGTTCATATCAAATCTCCTTGTGTGTTTTCCTTCCCCGTTTCAGGGGAAGGAGTTATATTAATTCAGACCGCCATCAACCGCCGATCAGTTTAGCGTAGATGCCAGGACCTATCTTATAAAAGCAGAGAGCTGCCACAAAAACACAATAGGCCGGTACAATTATTTTCCATGCTTTTTCCGGGAAAACTCTTGTCATATAAGGAGCTGCAACGGCAGAAAACATGGTTGCAAGCATCATGGACGGCAACATCAGGTAGTCTATCTCAACACCGCTTGTCAGAAGGGCAAGCCATACAATGATAGCAAAAGTGCTGACGGTTCCTTCACAGATTGCTGTTACCGCAAGCATACTTTTAACCGGCACACCTGAGATAAGACCTCCAACCGTAACAACCGGACCGTATCCACCACCGCCCACACCCTTGTTAAACCCTGCCAGAAATGCAAAGCCGAACATTTTCCCCGGTTTATATGGTCTGTCTTTTTTGGCGCTCCAGAGTGAGACAACACCCATCATCAGGAGAAGGATTGCCACATAAAGTTTAATCCAGATTTTATCCACAGGGAAAAACTTATAAATGCCAATGATGGACATTGAGACGGCAATACATCCGGTCACCCCGATGATAATCCAGAGCTTTACTGTTTCAGACATGGGGGAAAATTTCCACTCCACATTTTCAAATTCGCTGTGGAGAAAGGCACCCACAAGACCTGCCACGCCCTGCTGAATCATAACAACCGGTACGATCTGCTTGGGATCAAACCCCATCACAAGAAGGATAGGTGTCAAAGCTGTTCCAAATCCCATGCCTGCGGATGCATCCATGAATTCAAAGAATGCTGCCAATGCTACTACACTCCATATAATGGTCCACTGATTCCCTTCAAGTCCGCTGGCAAGGACCCAGTCAGACTGTATTCTTACCGTTGCTTCAAACGGGTTTCCGGCAAGCCAGATACCAGCTAGGAAAACCAGGAAAAAAACAAACACCCCGCCCAATGCTGCTCGTATATGCCGCCACTCCGGGGCAAACCGCTCCGCAATGGTCTGTTTTTCTTTTTCCAGTTCCTGAGCCACTTCCCAGCCCTTTTTTGTTTTCTCTTTATCCATTTTGTTCCTCCTTTTTCTATAATCAATTTGAGAATCTCGACTAGTTAATTTCTTAATCGACCTTCTTTTATATAAAAGGGAGTTACAAAAAATATACCAAAATGAAGAGAAGGCAAAACTATTAGCTAACATCCTGATTATGCAGAATAAATCTCCTGAAAACAAATGACCAACATCACAATGATATCGACCAATACAACCTGGTGGTGGACAATTGTAAAGCAGAGGTGTCTCTTCATAGTTTACAGCATTTTTATCAGGATGTGCTATTTTCCCTCCTAAATTCATCAGCCTCTATATGCGACTCTTTCATGAGTCGATGGAGGTATTGTCTCTGGATTCCTGCGATTTGTGCTGCCTTGCTGATGTTTCCGTGGCTTTTCTTTAATAGGGTTCTGATATAGTATTCGTGGAAAAACCTGATGCTTTCTTCTTTGGCATATTTGAAATTCATCAGGGTATTATCCTTGTTTAACCCAGGGGTCAACTCAGGTATAAGAAGCCCCTCCGGGTAAGAAAGACCCAGGTCGGTGATGGTCAATGTATCACCAGTACAAAAAATTATTCCCCGTTCAATGATATTCTCAAGTTCCCGTACATTGCCGGGAAATCGCCTTGCTGTCAGCGCCTGCATTGCCGTGGGTGCTATCCCCTTAATCTGTTTTCCGTTCAATACGCAATATTTGTTAAGAAAATGGTAACTGAGAAGCGGAATATCTTCGGGTCTGTCCTTTAGGGGTGGTATTTCTAGACGGATGACGTTCAGGCGGTAAAACAGGTCCTCCCGGAATGTATTTTCCCTGATGGCCTGCTCAAGGTTTTTGTTTGTGGCAGCAATAAACCTAATGTCAGCTTTTTTGGTTATCACGCTTCCTACGGGTCTGTATTCCCCCTCCTGAAGGAGCCTGAGAATACTTGTCTGAAGGCCGGGCTTCAAGTCTCCGATCTCATCAAGAAAAAGAGTGCCGCCATCTGCCGCTTCAACCAATCCCTTTTTGTCGGTGGCAGCCCCTGTAAATGCGCCCTTCACATGTCCGAACAATTCGCTTTCAATCATATTCTCTAAAATTGCTGTACAATTTATAGTAACAAGTTTTTTAGACCGTCTATTGCTGTTCTGATGAACAGCAATAGCCACAAGTTCTTTGCCTGTTCCTGTGGGTCCGGTTATAAGAACGGTTCCGGTTGTGGGGGCAGCCTGACGAATGCGGTCGAAAACTTTTGCCATTGCAGCAGTCGAGCCGATTATGGAAAGATCGTTCTTCTTTTCAAGAGCACAGCGCAGCCTTTTGTTTTCTCTGATTACCCCCTGCCACTTCATAGCCTTGTCAAGGGTTACAAGGAGCCTCTCCCTGCGGAAAGGTTTTGTCAGATAATCTATAGCTCCTTTTTGTGTGGCTTCCACAGCAGTCTCTATGGTGGCATAGGCAGTGAGAATAATGACCGATACATCAGAACGGATTGCCCTGATTTTCTCCATCAGGGCAATCCCGGACATACCGGGCATCTTCAGGTCTGTCATTACAAGGTCAAAATCCTCTCCCTTAAAAATTTCAATGGCCTTTTCAGGGTTGCTTTCTGTAACAGCTACGTAATTGGTATCTTCCGAAATAATCCTGTCAAGCAGTGCCAGCATGTCTTTTTCATCATCAACTATTAAAATACGTCCCTTCATTCATCCTCCTCAGGATATCACCATCAGTTTGACAGTAAAAATTGTTCCGCCGGATGTGGCATCAGCTAAAGAATGCTTTTTGCTTTCACACTCCATTATTCCGCCGAAACCGGTTATGATGCCGTAACTCACAAAAAGCCCAAGCCCCGTTCCCCTGCCCTCGGGCTTGGTGGTAAAAAACGGTTCAAATATATGATCCATGTCCTTGTCCTCTATGGCAACTCCTTCATCCTGAAACTGTACTGCGACCATGTGAAGATGTTTGTCCATAAATGTTCGAATTGTCAATCTTCCGCCTTGGGGGGGCATGGCGCAATGGCATTCGTTTTTATTTTAA
>JAGLHT010000073.1 GCA_023143455.1 Desulfobacterales bacterium | reverse complement strand
GAGGTCATATGAAATCGACTATAGTTAAAGCACCCTCTATCACCTCTGTAACTGGTATATCTATTGTTTTCGTTGCCAAATAGACCCTGCATAGTTGTCCTGTGCTCAAATCTTTTCTTTTCAAACTGAGAAGACAGGTCAAATATCTCGCTTTGAAGGCCTTTAATCTTTTCTTTATCAAATTCAGATTTTGAATATTCCTCGTCCAGCTCGAGTTGTTTGTTGTACTTTGCTTCCCTGATATCTTTTGTGTCAGAAAAGAATGTATTCATACTTTCTTGCATTTTGGTCTGATCGTCGGTAGAAAGACCATTCCACATATTGCCATCATACATGCCGTAGCCCATGTTATTCCAGCTACCCATATGAGTTCTTCCACCGCGGGCAAAGGCATAGACTGAAAAAGTGACCAGAATAATAGCAGCTAATATTAATGTTGTTTTTAAGGTTTTGTTTATCATTTTTAATACCTCCATTTTTTTAAGTTAAAGTAAAAACCTTTCACATCCTGATATCTTATTATATCAAGTATCGTGCCAAAGTAGTTATTGTATTGATATTATTGATAAATTTTAAATTATTACGTCAATACCAGAAAATAAGATTCAACAAAGTGGATAAAAAATAGCCACTTGCATGGATAATAATAACCCATGTCTTTAATTATTAACAATGTGGTTGTAATTTTAAAAAAACAAGTATATACTCGCAGATTACAACTTGTACTGTATTTGAATTTAATTGACAGCAGGAGGTGCACGATAGCTAAGAAGCAACAAGATACAACAAATGTAAATAATCAAATTAGAGCCGAAGAAGTTCGAATTATAGGCTCTGATGGCGAGCAGATAGGTATTTTATCAATAAAAGAGGCTTTGGAAAGAGCAGCGGGAAACGGCATGGACCTTGTTGAAGTCTCGCCTAATGCAAAGCCACCGGTCTGCAAAATAATGGATTACGGAAAATACAAGTACCAATGTACCAAGCAATTGCAGGATGCTAAAAAGAAGCAAAAAGGGTATCAAGTAAAAGAGATAAAAGTAAGGCCAAAGACAGAGGCCCATGACCTTGAAACAAAGGTCAAAAACATTGAAAGGTTTATTCTAAAAAAGAACAAGGTCAAAATTACACTTGTATTTAGGGGAAGAGAAATTATCCTCAAAGAACAAGGGCAACGGATACTTGAAAAACTTGTTGAAATGACCGATGACTTTGCCCAGGTTGAACAGTCACCGAAATATGAAGGCAGAGTCGTTACAATGCTTCTCAGTCCAAAATAATTTTTCTTTCTTTTTTATTTTATTAAAAAAATTGATATTGGTTTGCTTTAGTTAATATATACAAATTGTGATGCATGGTACGCTATGTTGTTTGAGACATGACGTACCATTGTTGCTTTTGTGGAATTTTAAGACAGAAATTGTAAGATCTAAGGAGAGTAAAGAATGCCTAAAATTAAAACTAATAGAGCAGCAGCAAAACGCTTTAAAAAAACAGGTAGTGGTAAGTTTAAATTTAGAAAGTCCCATGCAAATCATATACTTACCAAAAAATCAACAAAAAGAAAAAGAGGTTTCAGGCAGGATCAAGTGCTTGATCGTTCTAATGAGAGAGAAGTAAAACGTCTGTTACCTAATGGGTAAGATAATAATTGAAGGAGTTTTAGCATGAGAGTCAAAAGAGGATTTAAAGCAAGAAGACGTAGAAATAAAGTACTTAAACTTGCAAAAGGATATAGAGGCGCACGAAGTAAATTATTTAGAACTGCTACAGATGCTGTTGATAAGGCATTGATGTATGCCTACAGAGATCGAAGAGTCAAAAAGAGAGAATTTAAGAAACTGTGGATTATAAGAATTAATGCTGCAGCAAGAATGAATAACCTTTCCTATAGTAAATTTATGCATGGGCTTAAGCTTGCAGGTATTGTATTAGATCGTAAAATACTTGCTGACCTGGCTGTTTCAGATCCTGCTGCTTTTTCACAAATAGCTTCAAAAGCAGTGTCAGTGGCTTAAGTTAATTGGAATATACAATCAAGGTTTAAATAAGGTTTATTCTTTTGTGAGGAATTTTGGAAAAGAGCATATCTGAGATTGAAATAGAGGCTTTAGAGCGTCTTGACAATACTATTGAAATTGAAGGAATTAAAGAGCTTTCACTACATTACCTTGGCAGAAAGGGTGTATTAACAAAGTTTTTAAGAAATGTTTCAAGTCTGCCTGAAAATGAACGTCCAATAGCTGGCAAGAACGCAAATATTTTAAAAGGAAAACTTGATACAGCATTTAATAATGCTTTGAAAGGTCTTGAATCAACAAAAGGTGATGCCTTAACAGGCATTGATATAACTTTGCCTGGAAGATCCTGTAAAAGAGGTTCTCTCCACCCTATTACACAAATTTCAAATGAAATAACAGATATTTTTCTACGCATGGGTTTTGATATTGCCCAAAGTCCTGAGGTTGAGACTGATTTTTATAATTTTGAAGCGCTGAACATTCCAAAATATCATCCAGCAAGAGATATGCAGGATACTTTTTATATTTCCGATAATATTGTGCTCCGTACACACACATCACCTTCCCAGCCAAGAACAATGGAAAAAACAGAGCCACCTGTAAGAATAATTTCACCAGGCAAGGTTTTCAGGTGTGATTCAGACATAACTCATACACCAATGTTTCATCAGGTTGAAGGACTCATGGTCGATAAGGGTATTTCCTTTGGTGATCTTAAAGGAATCCTGACAACATTTGTGCATCAAATGTTTGATAAAAAAACATCATTAAGATTCAGGCCAAGTTTTTTCCCTTTTACAGAGCCAAGCGCAGAAGTTGATATCCGATGCGTTATATGCAGAGGCAAGGGTTGCAGAGTTTGTTCCAAAACTGGCTGGCTTGAGGTTTTAGGATCTGGCATGGTTCATCCTGCTGTTTTTGAAAAAGTTGGATATGATACTGAAAAATACACAGGGTTTGCTTTTGGAATGGGAATTGAGCGTATTGCAATGTTAAAATACGGAATTGATGATATTAGAAAATTCTTTGAAAATGATATACGTTTTTTGAGGCAGTTTTAGTTATGAAAGTTAGTTTAAGCTGGTTAAAAGAATACATCTCGGTCGATTTTTCTCCTGATGAACTTGCTGAAAGATTGACAATGGCAGGTTTGGAAGTAGAAGGTATTGAGAGCAGATTTGATTATCTTGAAGATATTATTGTAAGCAGAGTTGAAAAAACTGAAAAGCATCCAAATGCAGATAACCTAACCTGTTGTACAGTCGATGTTGGAGATAATAATATTGTACAGATAGTTTGTGGTGCTCCTAATGTTCGGGAAGGCCTTCTTGTGCCTTGTGCTTTGCCTGGAACAGTTCTGCCCGGAGATTTTACGATAAAAAAAAGTAAGATTCGGGGTGAAAAATCAGCAGGCATGCTATGTAGTGGAAAAGAGCTAAAGATTGATTCTGATGCCTCGGGTATTATGGAACTTGATAAAGATCTTATGCCTGGCACTTCTCTTGCTCAAGCACTAAATCTTTCAGATTATGTTTTTGAAGTAGACCTTACACCCAACAGACCTGATTGTCTCAGCCTGATTGGTGTTGCAAGGGAAATAGGAGCTTTTTGTGAACCAAAAGCTAAGGTCTCTTATCCTGATTTCGAGCAATCAAATAAAAATCAAGGTTTATTTTCCATAAATGAATATGCAAAGGTTGAAATAATAGATCCGGATTTGTGTCCAAGATATGCAGGCGGATTTTTGTTAGATGTAAAAGTTGGACCATCACCATTCTGGCTTCAACAAAAACTTGAATCAGTGGGCTTAACCCCAATAAATAATATTGTGGATGTCACAAATTTTGTATTGATGGAAACAGGTCAACCTCTTCATGCATTTGATTATGATTTTCTTGCCAAAGGAAAAATAGTAGTCAAAAGAGCAGGTGAGACCATTGATTTTACAACTCTTGATGGAAAAGAACATAAGCTTGAACCTGATACATTGATGATATGTGATGGTGAAAAATCTGTTGCAATAGCAGGTGTCATGGGTGGTGAAAATTCTGAAATATCAGAGAGCACCACAAAAGTTCTCGTGGAAAGTGCATATTTTAATCCTATCTCCATTAGAAAAACTGCAAAAAAAACAGGAATTAATACTGATGCCTCCCATCGTTTTGAGAGAGGAATTGATCCTGAAGGTTGTATAAATGCACTCAATCGAGCAGTAGAGTTGATGGCTGAAATTTCAGGTGGAACAAAAGCCAAGGATATTATTGATAATTATCCTTTAAAGCAAAAACCTGTAAAAATTGATGTAAATACAGATGTTCTTAATACACGGCTTGGAACTAATTTGAGTATTGATTCCATTAAAGAACTTATCGAATCTGTTGAGTTTAAAGCTGAAAAAATAAAAGATAATCTTTTGAGAGTAGATGTACCTTCTTTTAGAGTCGATGTGACAAGACCTGAAGACCTTTCTGAAGAAGTGGCAAGACTTTGGGGTTATAATAATATTGAGGTAAGTTTCCCAAGCATTTCAGCTCAGGGAGAGCTACTTAATCCTATTATTAGCTTAAGGAGCAAAGCAAGAGATATAATGAACGGGTTTGGTTTCAGTGAAGCTATTAATTATGATTTTACTTCACCAAAATCAGTTGATAATCTGTTATTAGAGCAAGATGATGAAAGAACAAGGGTTGAAACAATACTTAATCCGATTTCCGAAGAGATGGGAGTGTTGAGAACTTCACTTGTCCCAGGGCTTCTTCAAAGTATGAAAACAAATATTTCCCAGCAGGTTGATACTATCAAATTGTTTGAAACAGGAAATATTTTTTTAGCTACAAGAAAAGATTCTTTACCTGAAGAAATAGAAATGATTGCTGGATTGTGGACAGGATCAAGGGACACTGATTCCATACACAATAAAAAAGCAAATTGTAATTTTTTTGATTTAAAGGGTGTGGTTCAAGGTTTTTTAGAAGGACTCAATATTAAAGATTGTGTTTATGAAAGAGCTTTAGAAAAAGAGTTTCCGTATTATTCTAAAGGATATGCTGCAATAGTAAAAAAAGGTGAGCCTGTATTAGGCGTATTAGGTCAAATAAAGCCGGAAGTAATAAAAAATCATAATTTAAAACAGACTGCTTTTATTTTTGAAATAGATATTAAAGTCTTGTTAAGTCTCATGCCTGAGAAAATCACAGCTGAAATTTTACCAAAATATCCTGCAATATCCCAGGATATTACTATTATTATCGATTCTAATATTGCAGCAGGCTCAGTTTCTAAAGAGCTTGATTTACTTGTACAAAAGGAAAGTCTTGCGGAAGAAACTTATCTTTTTGATTTCTTTGAGGGCAAGCCTCTTGCCAAAGATAAAAAATCACTCTCTTTTCGAATTGTTTACAGGTCACCTAGCAAAACCTTAAAAGAAAAAAAGGTCAAAGCATTACATTCAAAAATTTGTGAATCATTGATAAGTAAGTTTAATGCAGATCTTCCTGTTTAATGCCAGAGACTAAATAATTTTGGTTTGATCTGGAAACCTGATTTTAATGCAATATGCTTTTTGAAATTTATCAATAAAGTATAAAACTGTTATTGACAAATAATTTTAACATGTTATATATGTAAATCTCTAATGGATTAACTGGGGTTATGGAGATAGCAGATTGTAAGTTCCATTTTGTAAAGTGGGATGTAATCTAAGCCTTAATTACTGAATTAGGGAAGATTTTTAATATGTTTCGAGAGGAACGGGCATCTGCCCGTTTTTCTGTTTTTTAGAAAAGGGTGGTTTTTATCAGCATGGGGAAACAGGACAAAAACAATTTAAAGAATCTTGCCATGAGTATCGGTGAGGTTGTAGAGCCTGTTTGCACTGCTGAAAAAATTGAGTTTGTTCATGCAGAATGTGTGTCAAGTGATAATGGAATGCTCATCAGGCTTTATTTGGATAAGCCTGGTGGTATTAATATAAATGATTTGACTGGCATGAGCCGCCAGCTTGAAGATTTATTAGATGTGCATTTTAATAGTTTAGGAAGATACAGGCTTGAAGTCTCTTCACCGGGTTTAGACAGACCGTTAGGTAAAAAGGAAGATTTTAAAAAGTTTGTTGGAAACAGGGTGAAAATAAAGCTTGATGAGTTTATCGAAAAGAGAAAAGAATTTACTGGTATCCTTAAAAATGTTACCCAGAATGGTCTAACAATTGAAGCGGATAGCAAAGAATTTTTTATAGAGTTTGAACAGATTAATAAAGCAAGGCTTGCAAATCATTGAGATGGAGAATATTGCACAATGCTAATTACTGATATTAAGCGAATTGTGGATCAGCTCAGCCGGGAAAAGGGCATTGATGCTGAAGTATTGATAGCTACAATCAAAGATGCCGTTGAATCTGCTGCCAAGAAAAAATTTGGCTCAAGCGCCGACATAGAAATACATTATGATAAACCCAGTGGGCAGATTGAAGTTTTTCATTTTAAGGAAGTTGTTGAAACAATTGAATTTCCTGATAAAGAACTTTCACTAGAACAAGGTTATGAGTATGACCCAGATTGTGAAATTGGAGATAGCCTTGGAATTCGAATTGATGCTGGTGAGTTTGGAAGAATTGCGGCCCAAACAGCAAAGCAGGTAATAATTCAAAAGTTTAGAGAGGCAGAAAGAAATGCTGTTTATGAAAACTTTATACATAAAAAAGGGCAGATAATTAATGGTATTGTCCACAGATTTGATCGTGGCAGCATTATCGTTAATCTTGGGCAGACTGAAGCTGTTATGCGACCAAGGGATCAAATGCCCAATGAGACATATAAAAGAGGTGACAGGATAAGAGCCTATGTCGTAGATGTGCTTGAAGAATCAAAAGGAGCTCAGATTATACTTTCAAGATCACACCCTGATTTTTTGATTGAATTATTTAAAACTGAAGTTCCTGAAGTGGCTGAAGGCATTGTAACAATACTTGAGGCAGCAAGATACCCTGGAGTTAGGGCAAAAATTGCAGTGCAATCTTCTGATTCTGATGTTGATCCTGTTGGCGCATGTGTTGGCATGAAAGGCAGTAGAATACAAAATATTGTGCAGGAGCTTCGAGGTGAAAAAATTGATGTTGTTCCATGGAATCCTGATATTGCGAAATTTGTTTGCAACTCACTTGCCCCTGCGGAAATAACCAGAGTTGTTATTGATGAAGATAATCAAAGCATGGAAGTTATAGTACCGGAAGACCATCTTTCAATTTCAATTGGCAAAAATGGACAAAATATCAGTTTGGCATGTGAGTTAACAGGATGGCATCTTCAGGTAATGAGTGAAGAAGAGTATAGCCGTGGAATAAAACAAGGCTATGATGACCTGATGAGATTGTCCGGAATAAATATTGCCACCGCAGAAATTCTTTTAAGTGCTGGATTTTCATCTCTTGCAGATATTGCAGAAGCCCTAGTAGATGATATTTGTTCTCTTGTTGACTTTGATGAAAAACAGGTTGTAGAGATAATTGCAGAAGCAAAACAATTACTTGCTGTGGGGAATAAAAAAGAAGAAAAAGAGTCCCAGGAAGAGATAATACCAGAGCCAGATTCAGAGCAAGACTCAAAGGAAGATACAAAACCGGACACTAAAGCAACAACAGATTCAGCAGAGACAGAAGAAGAGTAAATTAAAATTTAATAGAGTAATAAAACAAGAATTACTTGGGGGAACATATGGCGAAAGTCAGAGTCTATGAATTAGCTAAAGAATTTAATATGACAAATAAAGCTTTTATGGATAAGCTTGAAAATATGGAAGTTGATGTAAGAAGCCATATGAGTTCTCTTGAGGATGAGCAAGTAAGTTTTATTAAAAAAGAACTGTTTGGCAAAACCGCTGCCGTATCAGAAGTTAAAGTTAAGCCTTCAGTTATTCGAAGACGGAAAACTCAGCAAGATAGCCCCTCGTCCTTAGAGATTTCTGATCAAGAACAAGAACAAGCAAAGCCTTTCAAAGAAGAAAGCGCTGAGAAACCAGAAAAAATTGCTAAAAAGAAAGTTGCTAAAGAAAAGTCAGAAAAACCTATTGCTGAAAAAAAAGAAGTTAAGAAAAAAGCTGTAAAAAAAGAAGATGTTGAAAAAAAAGTTGCAATAGAAACAAAGAAAGATATAGATGAAAAAGATTCTAAAGAAAAAACTAAAACGAAAAAGAAGAAAAAGAAAAAATCTTCTGAGCCCGCAAAGATTCTTAAAGTTATAGATCCATCTTCTCTTACTCGTTTAAGAAAAAAACAAGGAGCAAGTGAGGAAAAGAAACATTCAAAATTTATAAAAACTTCACCAAAAAAAGAAAAACAACAAGAGGAAAAATCAGAACAGCCCAAGGAAAAAGAAATAAAGGCAACCATAGAACAAATAAAACCCAAGGTTAAGGTTCCTTTTCAGCCGAAGCCGGCGACCAACGAGACTGATATTGCGGATATATCCAAAAGGACAAAAAGAAAAAAGAAAGACACCCAGAGCAATGACGTAGAAGAGAATATCTTTGGTGAAAAGAAACAAACAAGAAAAAAGAAAAAGAAATCTATTGTTGAAGGCGATGCTCTTTATGAAAAGAATAAATATGGTCGAAAACAATCTAAAAGAAAAGGCTCAAAAGCAAGAAAAGGGGATTTTCAAAAAACCGAAATAACAACTCCCAAGGCAATCAAAAGACGTATCAAAATTGATGAAACCATTGAGCTTTCTGAACTTGCCAAAAGAATGGGCATTAAGGCAAATGAAATGATTCAAAAGCTTATGAAGCAGGGAGTTATGGTTACATTAAATCAGACAATTGATTTTGACACTGCTTCCCTTGTTGCATCTGAATTTGAATATGAACTGGAAAAAGCCTCTTTTGAAGAAGATTATTTATTAAATATCCATAAAGAAGGAGAAGACGAATCAAAACTGCTGCAAAGAGCACCGGTTGTTACAATAATGGGGCATGTCGACCATGGTAAAACTTCTTTGCTTGATGTTATTAGAAAAACAAAAGTTACAACTGGTGAAGCAGGTGGAATTACTCAACATATTGGTGCATATAAGGTAAAAATTGATGGTGGTGATATTACTTTTCTTGATACTCCAGGACATGCTGCTTTTACATCCATGAGAGCAAGGGGTGCGCAAATTACAGATATTGTTGTGCTGGTAGTTGCTGCCGATGATGGTGTTATGCCACAAACAATTGAGGCTATCAATCATTCAAAACAAGCTAAAGTCCCAGTTGTTGTTGCGGTAAATAAAATGGATAAAGAAGGAGCTGATCCTGCAAAAATAACACGAGAGCTTTCTGAGCATGAACTTCTTGCAGAAGAATGGGGAGGAGATATTATTTTTGTTCAAGTTTCTGCAAAAGCTGAAACCGGAATTGATACTCTTCTTGAAATGATTCTTCTTCAATCTGAAGTTCTTGAGTTAAAAGCAAATCCTGACAGAAAAGCATTTGGATATGTTGTAGAATCACGTATTGACAAAGGAAGAGGAGCTATTGCAACTGTTCTTATTAAGCATGGTACATTAAGAGATGGTGATTCTGTTGTTTGTGGTCATTATTCAGGAAGAATTCGTACCATGACCAATGATCAGGGGAAAAGGATAAAGAGTGCAGGCCCAAGCATCCCTGTTGAAATTGTTGGATTGAACGGAGTTCCTGATGCTGGTGATGAAATGATAGCTGTTTTATCGGAAAAAGATGCAAAACAAATCAGTGAAACCAGATTGCAAAAGCAAAGAGCAAAAGAACTTGCTAAAAAGAGTCGTGCAAATCTTGAAAGTCTTTTCCAGAATTTAGGTACTGATAAAATACAAGAACTTAAATTGATTGTAAAAGCTGATGTTCAGGGCTCAATAGAGGCTGTATGTGATTCTTTAAGAGATCTTGCAAAGGACGAAGTTGACTTAACTATAGTGCATTCAGCTGTTGGTACAATAAACGAATCAGACGTTGCCCTTGCTGCTGTATCAGATGCAATTATTCTTGGATTTAATGTTCGCCCGAATTCCCAGGTTCGAAATTTAGCAAAAGATGAAGGTGTGGATATGCGCTTCTATGATGTCATTTATGATGTTATAAATGACATTAAATCCGCAATTGAGGGATTGATGCCATCGATTTTTGAAGAGAATATTATTGGTAGAGCTGAAGTGCGTGACACCTTTTTTGTTACTAATGTTGGTACTATTGCAGGCTCGTTTGTTATAGAAGGCAAAGTGATCAGAGGTAAAAAGATTCGTCTTTTAAGAGACGGTGTTGTAAAATGTGATGGTGAGCTGTCCTCTTTGAAGCGTTTTAAAGATGATGCAAAAGAAGTTCTTCAGCAATTTGAATGTGGAATAGGTATTAAGAATTATAATGATATTAAGCCTAATGATATAATTGAATGCTATGAAGTAATAGAAAAAAGACCTGGTGCAGAATAAAATATGAAACCATACCCAAGAGCTGACAGAATTGGAGTCAAAATCCAGGCTGCTATTTCCGAACTTTTAGTACAAAAAGCTCAGGATCCAAGAATAGAGATGGCAACAATAAGCAAGGTTGAATTGACACATGATCTTTCAACAGCATTTGTATATTTCTCAATTTTTGGTAGCGATAAGGTAGTTGCAGAAGCAAAAAAGGGATTTAGAAGCTCTACAAAATTTATAAAAAAGTTGATTGCGCCCAAGCTACAATTAAAATATATGCCTGATTTAAAATTTAAGCATGACACTTCTTTCAAATATGGTTCAAAAATTGATTCAATTTTACATGAAATTTCTAAGAAAAAAAACAAATCTGAACAGGAATGAAAAGCGGAATCCTACCAATTTGTAAGCCTGAAGGTCTTTCCTCTGCCAGAGTAGTTAGTTTAGTTAAAAAAATCTCAGGTGCAAAAAAAGTGGGTCATATGGGTACACTTGATCCTTTTGCTACAGGGCTTCTTTTATGCGGAATTGATAAAGGCACAAGAATTTCACAGTTCTTCCTCAATGGCACTAAAAAATACAAAGCTAAAATTTGCCTTGGAATAGAAACAGATACATTTGATTGCACAGGAATCATTGTACAAAAAGCTGATTCTTTAGATGCTATTTCAAAAGAGAAAATAATTGAACTTATTAATGAGTTTAAAGGACAACAAAAACAGATACCGCCAGCTTATTCAGCCTTAAAGCATAAAGGCAAGCCTCTTTATAAATATGCAAGGGAGGGTCGGAAGATATCAAAGCCTGCCAGAGAAATTGAAATATTTGAGATTTCAATTGAAAAAATAGAAATTCCTTTTATACACATTGATGTTTTGTGCTCTGCTGGAACATATATCCGGACAATTGCCCATGATGTTGGTAAAAAACTTGGCTATGGTGCCCATCTTGCAGCACTCTCACGAACAGAAACTTGTGGCTTTTCTTTAGAGGACTCTTTAGACTTAAATGATCTTGAGAAAATGGACACTTCAGAAATCGACAAAAAAATCATCCCCTTGACACAAGCACTTTTTTTTATGCCAGCACACATAGCTGATATAAAGCTTGAAAACAAAATACGATTTGGTCAAAAAATTGATTTTGATGATGGATTGCCTAAATGCGATGGGTTTTTAAGAATTCTTACCAAAACAGAAGAACTTGCTGCAATTGTGGAATATGATAAAACAAATTGCGAATTTAATTATTGTTGTGTTTTTTCAAATTAAGTGATATTTTAATACGTTATATTTATTGAAGTGGCATTTGCCTGGTTTTGATTTATAAATCTGGATGGAATATTGGATTATGGATCGACAAAGGACAGGAAAATATAGAATGCTAAAATAGTTATTTATTCCAAAAAGGAGTTTAAATTGAGTTTATTAGAAATGACAAAAGATGAAGTAGTTGAAAAGTACAAAAT
>JAGLHT010000072.1 GCA_023143455.1 Desulfobacterales bacterium | reverse complement strand
TGACAAGTGTCAACCATATCAGGTTAATGGTTCATTGTTTATGTCTTGTGCGTGAACCGTGAAGGTAAGTTCCTGTCCTTCCAGAACTAGTTGGCCTTCCACAGGATCAAAAGTAATAGGCCAGGCATGGGCAATAGTCACCGGAGCAACAGAGTAGCTGGTTACAGGTTCGTGTTGGTTATCATTGATAACAGCGTATATGTAATAATTTCCTTCCTGGATTTCTGATGTGGTCCATATGTATTGATCGTCTGTGTTGTCTGGGTCTTCATCAATGCCTTCTACAATCAGGATGCCGTCGGCGTTTGTGGCATCAGTGTCATAATAAAGGGTTATGGAGGCGTTGCTGTCCGGGTCGTTATCTGTCCAGGAGATAATAAATGTGTTGTCTGCGAGGTCATCTGTCCCGTCAGGTTCGGTAATGGTGATTGACGGAGGATAGGTTACAACAAGGGTTAAGGTGACAATTGCACTGTCAGTGCCTCCGTTCCCGTCCGATACCGTGTATGTAAACGAGTCTTCTCCATTGAATCCCTCATTTGCTGAAAAAGTAAATGTCCCGTCTCCATTGTATGTTATTGTTCCATTTTCCGGTTGTGTATAATTGTCAATGGTCAGGGGATCTTGATCTATATCTGTATCATTTTCAAGAACATTTCCTGTTGTAAATACGCCGTCAATATTTTCTGATATAAAGGTATCATTCAATGCTATAGGAGGATCGTTAACAGGGGTGATTTCAAGGATTACGGTTGCAGCTTCAGAATTCCAGGAACCGTTATTCACATAGAAAGTAAAACTATCCTGCCCATAATAATCATCTGCCGGGGTATATGTCAGGTCTGGAGGAGTAACAATCAGTTCCCCATAAACCGGATTTACATCAATATGAAAAGTTATTGGATTGTTGTTCGGATCTGATCCTGTCAGCAAGATATTTGCCTGTGTATCTTCTTTCATGGTTACATTTTGAGAATCTGCAACAGGATACCCGGTAATGGGATTAGCTGTGATCTCAACAGTGAGATAACTGTCAGGGCTGCTGGCAAGTTCTATTGAAATCGTATTATCCTCTTGAAGATCTATTGTTGTTTCAAGAAGGTAAATATTTTTATTAAAATCACTCACACCAAATATTGGAGCACCATTTATGGATACTGTTGCACTGCTTATCGCATCTATTATTTTTTTTGATCCATCATAAGATCCGTTTTTAATAATCAATGTACCCTGACCGGGGAATGCTGAAAATGTATCAGAGTATAAATCAGGGGACCCGGAAGTCCTTAAATACGTATTTGGACCAAATATAGTAACCTCATTTGCAAAAGCATTACTGCCAACCAAAAATAAAAATAAAAAAAATGTAAGCAAAATATTTTTTTTCATCAGTTGCACTCCTCTTTCATGTTTTTTATCTATTTGTAAGTCATATGGACCAAAATTAAATTGTAGTGTAAGACTTAAATAATAATTCCACAATAGATGCAAAAAAAATAATAAGACTCAGTGTTTCAAAAAAGAAAATAGATTTCAAGAGAAATTCTATTTTGCAAATTATATTCCAAATAGATGATATTGCAGAGTAAGGGTCTGCAATAATTGCACTTGGAGTGTTAGGGCTTGCAAAAGCTTTCAAACAACCGGGTTCAAAGCCCTGACAACTACCCAAAAATTGTTCCATGTAATATTTGATGGACTCGTAAAAAGTAAAAACAGTGGCATAACCGATTGATTTTATGACAAATGTTGGCATTTTCCTATTGACTTTTTCTGAATAGTTTTGTATAGATATGCTCTATATTATCAACAACTTAGGGTTAATTCAATGATCCGTGTAAATGACCTTCAAATTTTGAATTGATAAACAATTTGATAAATCTTGCCTGGTATTATATAAGAAAAGCATATATTTGATTTTAATGGAGTTCATTGCTGATAAAATTGTTTCATGTGGGGAAATTAAATGACTGAAATTGATATAGATAATACGAAGATCGGAGTTGTTGGGGCAGGGAGTTGGGGTACTGCTTTGGCAAAGCTTTTGGCAGAAAAAGGTTTTAATTTGGATTTGTGGGCTTTTGAGCCTGAAGTAAAAGAGCAGATTGAAACACAAAGGGAAAATGTTTTTTTCCTTCCCGGCAAAAAGCTTCCTGATAATATTGCCTGTTCCAATGATCTTGAAAAAGTTGTTAAGGGCAAAGACCTTGTTCTTATTGTTGTACCTTCTCATTGTATGAGAGAAACTGCAGAGAAAATGAAGGACTTTGTCACATCTGACACTATTATTGTAACTGCTTCTAAGGGCATAGAAAATAAAACCCACCTTACAATGTTTGGAATTTTAAAAGAGATACTTGTTTCGGCTAAAGAAAAAAACTTATGCGTTCTTTCTGGTCCTTCTTTTGCCAAAGAAGTGGCTGACAGGCTTCCTTCTGTTGTTGCTGTAGCATCGACAAACAAAACAACTGCTGAATATGTTCAGCATGTTTTTGCGTGCCCATGTTTCAGAGTTTATACGAACAATGATCCAGTTGGTGTTGAGATAGGTGGAGCAATGAAAAATGTGATTGCAATTGCCGCAGGTATTTGCGACGGGATGGGAATGGGATTAAATGCACGAGCAGCACTTATTACTAGAGGACTTACTGAGATGAATAGGCTTGGGATAAGGCTGGGAGCAGATCCGCTCACTCTGTCAGGACTTTCAGGGGTTGGTGATCTTCTTTTAACCTGTACTGGTGACTTGAGCAGAAATTATACTGTTGGAAAAAGAATTGGTGCTGGTGAGAAGATTGAAAATATTACAAGAGAAATGAGAATGGTGGCAGAAGGAGTTAAGACCACTAAGTCTGTTTACAATCTTTCAAGAAAGCTTGGAATAGACCTTCCTATCTGTAATGAGGTTTATTATGTTCTTTATGAAAATCTTCCAGTTGCTGAAACAAAAGACAGACTCATGAATAGAGCTTTAAAGCATGAACTTGACGGAGTAGTTGAACACTAAAAAATTAATTTAAGCTGTTATTTATTAGTTCTACAGCCCTGGCTGTTCCGCCCTGGTTTTTTCGGATATATTCAACACCTCTTTTTTTTAGTTCTTTTTTATCCGGGGGATTCTTAAGTTTTCCTACCATGAACTCTCCTACCTGAAGAGCATTTTGAGCCTTAAAAACAAGTTGCGATTCAAAAATATCTTTGTTCACCCATTTAAAAGAATTTAAATACGGACCTGTTACAGTTGCAGTCCCGCAAACTACAGGTTCTAAGAAGTTTTGCCCTCCAAGAGGCACAAGGCTCCCTCCTACAAAAGCTGTAATAGCAAAGGCATAGGCATGTTTTAGCTCTCCAAAGGTGTCCCACAGAACAATGGTTTTTTCATTAACTTGAGAGCCTATTTTTGATCGTAGCTGCCATTTGAATTTAAATTCAGAACCAAGTTCTAAAGTAAACTTGTCAAGCATTTCTGATAGATGCTTTATTCTTTGTATGTGTTTTGGAAAGATTGCAATAATCTGATCAGGGAAATTTTTTATGAGAAATCTTAAGATTACTTTTAGATGCTCTTCTTCTTCTTTTCTTATGGATGCAAGTATTGAAAGCTTAGTATCAGGCAAGAAGATTGTTCCAAGAGTGCTGGTGTCGCCAGTGTTATTTTGTTTGCTGTCATTGTCAGGCTCGGAATCAAACGCAGGTATGGAGTCAAATTTAATATTAGGCATTGTATCAACTAAAGTTTCAGACCCGAATATTTTTTGATATCTTTTGGCATCTTTGATTGATGTTGCAAGTATTGTTTCAGGGTTAATTTGCTGCCAGAGAAATCTTGTTTTTATATATCTTGCAGAGCTTTTAGAGGAGAGCCTTGCATTTATAATAATGGTTTTGATTTTATGTTTTTTCAGCATGTAAAGATGCCCGGGCCAAAGTTCTGTTTCCAGAAGTACCATGATTTTCGGATTTGTTTTTAAAATTATTTTTTCAATGATGCTTGGGCAATCAAAGGGAAACCAGGTAATTTTACATTTAATGTCGGAATGAAGTTTAGAGCTTTCGCAAAAGGATTGCATGATTTCTAATCCTTGAGCTGTTGTTGCAGTGTATAGGATTTTTAAAGATTTAGAAGGGTTTAGATTTTTTAAAATCTCTATTGCAACATAAGCTTCTCCGCCTGAAGCGCCATGCATCCAAATATCAGTTTTATCAAAATGATTTGGCGATGTTCTTAATTTATAGCTATCTTTAAAAGTAGAACTTTTTTTGAGAAAGGGCAGGGCAATATTCCAAACAAGATTGTATAAATAAAATATGACTTTTTGACCCTTCATATGCTATATACTGTCATGATTTATTAATATTGACAATACTTGTTCCACCATTAGATAATGAAGGCTTATGAAATTTATTATAAACAAACTTACAAAAAGACAGAAACACTTATTTGATATGGTTGTTGTATATTGGAGATGGTTTATTATTGGAATGGTTTGCTCCGTTGTTGGGGCAGCAGCAGCAGGAGCGGTTGCCTACCTTGTAAAACCTTTGCTTGATGATATTTTTGTGAAAAAAGATGCCACAATGCTATATTTCCTCCCTGGCCTTATAGTTTTAGTCTCGTTAATAAAAGGGCTGGCATCCTACGGTAGAGAATATTTTATGAAGTATATAGGGCTGAGTGTTATTAGAGATATTCGAGATTTACTTTATACTAAAATAATCGAGCTTCCTTTACAATTTTTCCATAAGGAAAAAGTCGGTGCCCTTATGTCAAGAATTACCTATGATACTGAAACAGTAAAAGAAGTTGTTTCATCTGCAATCGCTGAAGCTATATCTGATGTGTTAACTCTGATAGCTCTTATTAGTGTTGTAATATACAGGGATTGGCAGCTTGCCCTAGGCACATTTTTGATAATGCCCATTGCCTTTTATCCAATTGTAAAACTTGGAAGAAGAATCAGGAAATTCAGTATTGGTGTCCAGGAAACAATGGCAGACCTGAATTCATTTTTGCTTGAAACTTTTTCCGGCATCAAAATTGTAAAGGTTTTTACAAAAGAACCTTATGAGAAAAAGAGGTTTTCTAACACCAATGATACATATTTAAAACTTGGTATGAAGAGAGTAAGGGCGCAGGCGTTGAGCTCACCAATTATGGAGACACTTGGTGGTATAGCTGTTGCCTTTGTTGTATGGATTGGTGGTTTTAGAGTTATAGAAGGCAGCTCTACTCCCGGAACTTTTTTTTCTTTTCTTACAGCAGTTGTAATGATGTATGGCCCTGTAAGAAAATTGTCCAAGCTATATGGAAATATACAGCCTGGTATTGCTGCAATGAATAGAATATATGATGTTCTTGAAGAAGAATCAAAAATTATCGAATCTGAAAACCCTGTTCTGCTTGAAGGTTCGAACTTTGGTGTTGAATTTAAAGATGTTCAATTTGAATATAATAATGAAGATGGGTCTGTATTAAAAAATATTAATTTAAGTGTGGAACCCGGTGAAGTTCTGGCACTTGTCGGAATGAGCGGGGGTGGGAAAACCTCTCTTGTAAATCTTGTTCCAAGATTCTTTGATATTTTCAAGGGAGATATTTTAATAGGTAATAAAAATTTAAAAGATCTTTCTATTAAGTCTTTGAGAGAACATATTTCCATTGTTACCCAGGAGCCTATTTTATTTAATGAAACAGTACGAGATAATATTAGATATGGTAAAGCTGATGCAAGTGACGAGGAAATTGCAAATGCTGCAAAATCAGCATTTGCATATGATTTTGTTCAAGGGTTTCCCAAGGGCTTTGAAACCAGTATTGGTGAGCTTGGCAACCGTCTTTCCGGTGGTGAAAAGCAGAGAATCTGTATTGCAAGGGCACTTATAAAAAATGCTCCAATTCTTATACTTGATGAAGCAACATCAGCTCTTGATGCTGAGGCAGAGAAAGTTGTCCAAAAAGCTTTGGGCAATCTTATGAAGGATAGAACAACTTTTGTTATTGCACATAGGCTTTCAACAATTGAGTATGCTGACAGGGTAATTCTATTGAAAAACGGTGAGATCGCTGAACAGGGCACTCATGATTCCTTGATGGAGCAAAGAGGAGAATATTTTAAACTGCAGACTATGCAGAATTCAAAAGGAGAAAAAAATGACTTTGTCTAAGGAACTGCTTGAAATATTAGCATGCCCGAAATGTAAAGGCGATGTAGCCCTTAATAAAAATGAAGATGGTCTTGTCTGTGAAAAATGTAAACTTATATATGAAATCCGTGAAGATATTCCTGTTATGCTGATTGATGAAGCAAAACCATTAAGCTGATAATATGAGTACTCCTAAGAAACCATTGCCTGCAAAGCTTTTAGTGGGCTTTTTTATGCAAGAAAAAGAGATCTTTCATGAAATATTCTCCATGATTGAAGAAAAATTAGGCAAGGTAGATATTATAAGCCCCTGGTTTAACTTTGATTACACTGACTACTATAAAAAAGAGATGGGGAATAATCTTTTCAGGAGAATTATAGTTTTTAAAAATTTGATAGATCAGGAAAACCTTGCTAAGATAAAAAACATTACTAATTTAATTGAAAAATTATATGAACATGATGGAAAAAGAAAAATAAATATAGACCCCGGGTATATGCTTCCATCAAGATTTATTCTTGCAACGGGCAAGGATTATTCCCATAGGATATATATCGGTGAAAATATTTATGCTGATTTGACATTGATCTTTAAAAATGGGGATTTTCATACCCTTGAATGGACATACCCTGATTATGCAGCAAGGGATATGAGAGATTTTTTATTAAAAGTCAGAGGGAAATACCTATCTGATTTAGCAGAATAATTTGTATAAAGGTTTATTAAATGATTAAAAGCATGACAGGTTATGCAGAAGCGCTGCATACTACAGATGAGATTACTATCAAAGGGACTTTTAGTTCATATAATAGCAGGCATCTGGATATTGCACTCTATCTTCCTGATCACTTGAAGATGTTTGAAGATAAGGTAAAAAAACTTGTTGCAAAGAAAGTTGCAAGAGGCAGAGTTGAGATACGTTTTTCCTTTGACGAAACAGCCGAGGACTCGGTTGAATTCAGCGTTGATTTTGCAAGAGCTACAGCTTATTATAAAATATTAGATGAGATCAAACAAAAGTTTGATATAAAATCGGAAATTACTCTGGAACAATTGCTTGCCGGGAAAAACATGATAAAACCTGAAGAAAGAACCCGTGATGCAAAAGCTCTTTTTGAAGGTTTGTCAAATGTTGTTAATCAAGCCATGGAAAACCTTGATAAAATGCGGGTAAAAGAAGGAGAGAACCTTAAACAAGATCTTGAAAAAAGATTTTCCTATATGGAAGACAATCTTGCTTTGATAGAAAAAAAAGCCCAAAAACTTCCCACAATTTATAAGAAGAACCTTGAGGAGAGGATTTCAGTCCTTATCTCGGAAAAAGATATTCTAGACCCTGTAAGGATTGCCCAGGAAGTTGCAATTATAGCTGACAAGAGTGATATCTCAGAAGAGATAGTAAGATCACGCAGCCATATAAATCAGGCAAAGCAGATTATGTCTTTGCCGGAACCTGACGGAAGTAGTGGGAGAAAGCTTAATTTCCTTGTACAGGAGTTTAATCGTGAGTATAACACTATAGGCTCAAAATCGGGTAATGTTGAGATATCTCAAATGGTTGTTGATCTAAAATCAGAACTTGAAAAAATCAGGGAGCAAGTGCAAAACATTGAATAAAACAAGAATACTAAAATTAGATGGTTCTATTGAACAGGCACTTTTAAATATTGGCTTTGGAAATACTGTAATCGCTGATAAAGTCGTCTCTATTCTTTCACCAAATTCTGCTCCCATGAAGAGATTAAAAGATGAAGCAAGAGAAGAAAAAAGACTTCTGGATGCTACTCATGGTAGAAAAACTAGGGCAATAATTGTAACTGAGACTAATCATATTATTCTTTCAGCAATTCAGGCAGAGACAATATCCCAGCGAATGGCAAGTCTGTATAAAGACAAAACTGTCCAGGAATAATTGATTAATCCCGATGAATTATTTTATTAAAAAAGAGGGTAATAAAAAGGGCAAGATAATTGTTGTATCTGCCCCTTCAGGTGCTGGGAAAACCACCTTGTGCAGGGATCTTTTAAAAAATTTCCCTCAAATATCGTATTCAATTTCCCATGCAACAAGACAACCTAGGAAAAATGAAATAGAGGGAAAAGATTATTATTTTATTACTACAAAGGACTTTGAAGAAAAAATTGAACAAGGTTTTTTTGTTGAATGGGCAAAAGTGCACACAAATTACTATGGCACATCACAAAAACATCTTGAAAAACAAACCCATCAAGGATTGAACGTTTTGTTGGAAATTGATACCAAGGGAGCAAAACAGATTAAAAAACTTTTTCCTGATGCTGTAACAATTTTTATTATGGCACCATCGCTTGATGTTCTTGAAGAAAGGCTAAGGGACAGAGCAACTGACACAGAAGAAATTATTAATATGCGTCTTCAAAACGCCCAGGCCGAGATTGAGCAGAAAGACTTTTACGATTATATCATTGTAAATGATGGGCTTGATAAGGCCTGCGAAAGAATATGTGAAATTGTCAAAGGCAATCTTTAAATTAATAATGAAAAAAAATAAAACAGAAATTCTTTCAGGGATTCATCCGGTTTTCGAAGCTTTAAAGGCAAATAGAAGAAAGTTTTATAAGCTTTTTTTAAAAAAGAGTTTCAAAAAACCCAATTTGAAAAGATCTGAGTTCGATGAAATTTTTAAAATTATTGAGAATATTAATTGTGGAATTCAATATGTTGAACAAAGTTATCTTGATAAACTTACAAACGATGCAAAACATCAAGGAGTCGCAGCAGAAGTATCGCTATACCCTGTACAAACAGGAAATGATTTTTTTCAAAAGTATAAAAAATTAGAGAAACCTCCTTTTGTTCTTATTCTGGAGAACCTTGAAGACCCTCATAATTTTGGTGCTTTGATAAGAACTGCTTTATGTGCTGGAGTTGATTTTATAATGATACCCAAAGACAGATCTGTTGCTCCTGTGCCCTCAGTTTCGAGAAGTTCTGCCGGTGCAATGGAACATGCCCAAATATTTTTAATAACAAATATTGCATCCACAATTAGAGAGTTAAAGGAAAATGGAGCATGGGTTGCAGGGTTAGATGCTTCAGGAGATACCGAGCTTTATAAAGCTGATTTTTCAGGTTTTTTTGCTCTTGTGGTAGGGGGAGAACATAAGGGAATCCGACCTCTTGTAAAAAAAGAGTGTGATTTTCTTATTTCCATTCCAATTAAGGGTAAAATCAATTCACTAAATGCTTCGGTTGCAGGTGGTATTGCCTTGTATGAGGCATTAAGAAAGCGAGATTTACAAAGCAATGGGGAAAAATAAATGGCAAATAAATTGCCTGTTCATTAAAAAAATATTTGCTTTAATTGTTGACCTGTTTTTTCCCTTAAAATGTTTGAAATGCCAGAAGATAATCCTTAAAATTGATCAGAACTATCAAATTGGTGACCAAGTTTGCAAAAGTTATTCTAAAGATTTATTTGGAAAATATTTTTGTCAAGATTGTATTACTTTAAGTTACGAACTTTTTGAACCACCTTTTTGCAAAAGGTGTGGTAAAAAGTTTGAACATAAATTTATTAAAAACCATTTTTGTGAAGATTGCTTAAAAATTTCAAATAGTTTTAGAAAAGTAAGAGCAGGTGCGCGCTACTCTGGCATAATTAAAGAGAGCATTCAGCTTTTTAAATATCAAAAAAAACTTGCCCTTGTTGACCCCTTGGGGAAAATTATTTTTTCAGGGTTTGTTGAATATTTTAAGCCATCGGAAATTGATGTTATCATGCCTGTCCCTCTCCACATTTCAAAACTCAAACAAAGAGGTTTTAATCAAGCTTTTCTTGTGGTGAAAAATTTTAAAAAAATGTTAGAAAAGAATAATATTTTCTTGCCAATGAATATTGATTTATATTCATTGAAACGAGTAAAAAAAACAGATCCGCAAACTAATTATTCAGTATTACAGAGAAAAGAAAATGTGAAAAACGCATTTAAAGTAGTAATCTCAGAAAAAATAAAAAACAAAAGAATTCTTTTAGTCGATGATGTTTATACTACAGGGGCGACTTCCTCTGAAGCAGCTCGAAAATTGCTTGAAGCAGGAGCGCTGACAGTTGATGTACTTGTTATTGCACGAGTTTAAATCTTTTTATAATTAGTTCAACTCCAACGTCCATATAGTATCGGATATGATATTAGAACTTGATTTTTATTTATTGAACTGGTATGACCTCTTACCAGACAGTTTAAAATATAAAATAGGTGGAAAATATTGGTTAATGCATTATTAAAACCTGCTGAACACGCTGAAAAACAATTAATAGAAGCTATTTTAACGTCGAAATATAAAGCAGGTGATATGCTTCCGGCGGAAAGACTCCTTGGAAATGAACTCGGCGTGACTAGACCCACACTAAGAGAGACACTGCAGCGGTTATCAAGAGAAGGATGGGTTACTATACAGCACGGTAAATCTACAAAAGTGAATGACTATTTGGAAAATGGTGGACTTGGAATTTTAAGTTCTCTTGCAAAATATGGTAAGGCTTTGTCCTCGGAAATGGTGTCACACTTATTGGAAGTCAGGACTACAATGTTTCCTGATATTGCCCAAAAAGCCGTAGCTAATCGCCCTTTAGAGATTTTGAATTACTTGAAACAATCAAATATTTTAAAAGATCAATCAGATGTCTATGCCAAATATGATTGGCAGTTGCAAATGCTTATGGTAAAAGCGACAAATAATCCTGTTTTTAATATGATTTTAAATGATTTCGCTCCACTTTATGGTATTTTGGGAAAGAACTATTTCCAACGAAAAGATTCAAGAGTCGTTTCATTGGCATACTATGGAGCCTTGATAAATGCACTGGAACAAAACAATATGGATGTAAAGCCCATTGTTGAAAAAAATATGATCCATACCCAGGAGATATGGGAGGATATGCGATGAATATTTTTGATATAAAAAAAGAATATGATGTTATTGTGATCGGTGGTGGAATTACCGGGGCAGGTGTGTTTCATGAAGCAGTACAAAGGGGATATCGTGTTCTTCTTGTTGAAGCTAAGGATTTTGCCTGGGGCACATCAAGCAGGTCTTCAAAGATGGTTCATGGTGGGTTAAGATATCTTAAACAGGGTAAGTTCCTTTTAACAAAAGCTGCAGTGAATGAACGGGAATTTTTGTTAAAACAGTATCCCGGACTTGTAACTCCGTTAAAGTTTGTTATGCCCATTTTTGATCATTATGGTCCTTCTAAGTCGTCTATGAAAATTGGCTTATCCATATACAGCCTTTTGGCAGGAGAAAGACAGCACAAAAGTTATTCAAAAGAAGAGGCCATCAAGAAAATCCCGGGGATTAGAAACCAAGATTTGGTATCTGCAGTTGGATTCAAGGATGCCCAGGTAGATGATGCACGACTTGTGTTGAGATTGATTTATGACGCCTGCCTGCAAGGCGGAACTGCACTGAATTATACAAAAGCTATCAACATTGAAAGAAATCAAAAACACGAAGTCTCGGCTGTCAATATAAAGGATAAATCATCAGGATCACAAGTTCAAATCAAAACAAAAGTGGTGATTAATGCTACCGGAGCATTTGCAGAAACACTTCATCCATCTCCCATGAAAGGGTTTCATATAAGACCATTAAGAGGGAGCCATTTGATTTTTCCAGGCAATATATTCCCCGTGGACAGGGTTATCAGTTTTATTCATCCAAAAGATTTAAGACCTGTTTATTTATTTCCCTGGGAAGGGTCAGCTGTACTTGGGACAACAGATGTTGATCATGATCAGGATATGGAAACAGATCCATTTGTGACAATTAAAGAAGCAGATTATTTAATGGAGGGATTAAGTTATATTTTGCCGGACCTCGATATATCTACGAATGATTGCATATCTTCCATTGCCGGGGTTCGTCCTGTATTGAGTAAAAAAAAGAAGATTGCATCAAGAGAATCAAGGGAACATGTTGTATGGAAGAATAAGGGACTTATTACAGTGACTGGTGGAAAACTAACTACATTTCGATTGCTTGCCAATGATGCGATAAAAGCTGCCAAACCCTATCTGCCAATGCAACTTTTAGATAAACCCAAACAGGTAAAACAAGGCGGCAGGTGGACCAAAACCAACCAGTTTATTTCAAGAAATTCTCAGGAAAGGTTTCTGGGTCGATATGGATATTTTGCATCTCAAATAATAGGGCAGTATGACGAAAAATTGTTTAGCCCGATTGAAAACACCAGCAGCTTGTGGGTGGAGATTTGCTATGCTGCTGAACATGAAAACATTCATAACCTTTCTGACCTTTTATTGCGACGGGTTAGAATTGGCCTTTTTTCCCCGCGAGGCGGTTTAAATTTGCTGGATAAGATTGAAACCATTTGCAAGCCTTATCTTTCATGGGACAGTAAAAGGTGGGAGTTAGAAAAAAAAGCATATATTAAAGGTAAATATTCGGTCAAGCACT
>JAGLHT010000071.1 GCA_023143455.1 Desulfobacterales bacterium | reverse complement strand
TAAATTTGCAGATCTTGTCCTCTGGAAACCCGCACTGTTTGGTGTAAAACCATCCCTTGTCATCAAAGGCGGAATGATTGCATCGGCTCCCATGGGTGATCCCAATGCCTCTATTCCCTCTCCCCAGCCCGTACACTACAGACCGATGTTTGCATCCTTTGGCGGGGCCCGGAACCAGACCTCTTTGACTTTTGTTTCCAGGGATGCCTTTGAGAATGGTATCGCCAAAACCCTTGGGTTGCAGTCAATTGTTGCCGTGGTCAAAGGATGCAGGAGCCTGGGTAAGAAAGATATGATTCATAATGATTATCTTCCCAAAATAGAGGTTGATTCCCAGACTTACGAGGTCAGGGCTAACGGAGAGCTTTTGACCTGCGAACCTGCATCGGTGCTGCCCATGGCACAGAGGTATTTTTTATTTTAATCATGATTAAACTTATAGAAAAAAATAGTCAAAAAACCCATGATGCATCAACCACACTGACCCTGCCCTATGAGCAGAGGATAAAGAGCCGCCTGCGGGTAGTCCTGGACAACGGCAGGCAGGCAGGGCTGTTTTTAAAGCGGGGTGAGATTCTTCGGGACAAGGACAGGCTGAGTACAGATGACGGATACCTTGTAGAGGTAGTGGCAGCTAAAGAAGAGGTTTCCACGGGCCATGCGGATTCCGATAGAGCGCTTTGCCTTGCCTGCTATCATCTGGGTAACAGGCACATTGCTCTGGAGATAGGGGACACCTGGGTCCGGTACCTCCATGACCATGTTTTGGATGAGATGGTAACAAGGCTCGGGTTAAGGGTAGAAACCGGCATGTTTCCTTTTGAACCAGAGACAGGTGCCTATGGACAGCACCACCATGGAGATCACCATGACGGACATTCCTGATGATAAATCCGACACCACACCGTTGTTAAGGCTGCTGCAACTGGTCAGTCCTTGTCTTCCCACAGGCGGATTTGCTTACTCCCAGGGGCTGGAATGGGCAGTTGAGGCAGCCTGGGTTAAGGATGGAAAAAATCTTGAATCCTGGCTGAAGGAGATCTTGAAAAAATCCATGGTCTGTGTTGATATCCCCATATTTTTAAGGCTGTATGATGCATGCTGTGCCAAAAATATCAACGCGTTCACCCGCTGGTCTTTGATACTTCTATCCTGCAGGGAAACCCGAGAACTCTGTCAGGAGGAAAAAGACAGGGGGCGCGCCATGGCATCTATTCTTAGAAGTCTTGATTTAGAGAGGAATGATGCACCAGAGAGTGAAGGTTGGTACAAGGTTGTTTCAACCTGTCAGCTTGCAGGCTTTGCCTTGGCAGCTGCAAACTGGAAAATTTCGGTTAAGGAGGCGACCACAGGATATCTCTGGGCCTGGATAGAAAACCAGGTGCTTGCAGGGGTCAAAATTATTCCCCTGGGTCAGACCCAAGGACAGCAGATTCTGCTAAGATTGAGCAGCAGGATTAATACTGCCGTTGAAAGGGGGATGGCGCTCAATGATGATGATATCGGTTCGTCACTCCCGGCTCTTGCTATTGGGAGCAGCTGCCATGAAATACAGTATACAAGGCTTTTTCGATCATAACGAATCGCTATTATGAGGAGTAATAATGAAGAGGACACTATCACCATTGAGAGTTGGCGTGGGAGGTCCGGTGGGTTCAGGAAAAACAGCACTTCTGGAAGCCATCTGCCTGAAAATGAGGGACACCTACAAGGTTGCCGTGGTTACCAATGACATCTACACTAGGGAGGACGCCGAGTTTCTGATCAAACGCAAAGCCCTTTCTGCGGACCGGATTGTGGGTGTTGAAACCGGGGGTTGTCCCCATACCGCCATCCGGGAGGATGCCTCAATGAACCTTGCTGCCGTTGATGACCTGATCCATCGTTTCCCTGGTCTGGATCTGATCCTGATTGAAAGCGGCGGTGATAATCTGAGTGCCACTTTCAGTCCTGAACTTGCCGATCTTTCCATTTATGTTATTGATGTGTCGGCAGGAGATAAAATCCCCAGAAAAGGGGGACCCGGCATTACACGCTCTGATCTTCTGGTCATCAACAAGATTGATCTTGCGCCGATGGTGGGCGCTTCCCTTGATGTTATGAAAAGGGATACATTAAAGATGCGAAATACCAAACCCTTTGTATTTGCCAACATGAAAACAGGAAAGGGAATTGATGAGATTCTGTCATTCATCATAGAACAGGGTATGCTGATGAGGCATGAATAATTTACCTGATCCATCCCGAGTTCTTGCTTGGATTTGATCTATTCACGTTTATCCTTAAGCTTTATACTTTCAAATAGGATAAAAGTTTTTCAGCTGCAGCAGATGGAGAAATTATCCCTTGCTTAACCTTTTCAGAAATTTTTGGAATCTCTTTTTTAACTGAATTTATTTCCATAAATTTCTTTTTAAGCCCGTCATCAACAAGGTTCCACATCCATTCTACAGCCTGTTCCTTTCTTTTGTGATCAAATTCCCCGGTGTTTTTTGTTAATTTGTTATGTTTTAAAACTATATTCCAAACATTTTCTGTGCCTTTTTCAAGAATTGAGCTGCATGTCAAAACAGGAGGAATCCAGGAGGACGCACCCGGTGCCACAAGATGTAAAGCCATTTCATATGTCTTTCTTGCTTTTTTAGCTTTTTTAATATTATCATTGTCAGCTTTGTTTATGGCAATTGCATCAGCAATTTCAAGCAAACCTTTTTTAATTCCCTGAAGTTCATCACCAGCCCCTGCAATAAGAAGCACCAGAAAAAAGTCAACCATGGTTGAAACTGTTGTTTCTGATTGTCCCACCCCAACAGTTTCAACCAAAAGAATATCATAGCCTGCTGCTTCACAGACAAGCATTGCTTCTCTGGTTTTAGCAGCGACGCCGCCAAGGGTTATTCCTGCAGGAGATGGTCGGATAAATGTATTTTCATTTGCAGCAAGCTTTTCCATTCTTGTTTTATCACCAAGAATGCTTCCACCGCTTTTTCGACTTGTGGGATCTACTGCAAGCACTGCAACTTTATGGCCTTTATTGCAAAGATAAAGTCCCAGGTTTTCAATGAACGTACTTTTCCCGACACCTGGAATGCCTGTAATGCCAAGACGTATACTTTTTCCGGAATAGGGGAGTAGTTCTTTTACAATTTCAAAACTTTTGTTTTTATCCCTGGCAAGACTGCTCTCAATCAAAGTAATTGTTTTGGCAATAATGCGCCTGTTGTTTTTCAATACGCCCTGGATATAAAAATCAGGGTCATTTTCCTTCATAAATTTACGCACCTATTGCATTGAGTGTTCTGTTTGCAGAATCTGTAACAGGAACACCGGGTCCAAAAATATCAACTGCTCCCATGGTTTTTAAAATTTCATAATCACCAGGAGGGACAATTCCACCGACAACAACCTTTATATCTGAAGCACCTTGTTCTTGTAGTGCTTTAATTAGTGCTGGAACCAATGTTTTATGCCCTGCTGCAAGACTTGAAACGCCTACAATATGGACATCATTTTCCACAGCAATTTTTGCAGCTTCTTCAGGAGTCTGGAACATTGGGCTTAGATCCACGTCAAATCCAAAATCAGCATAAGCTGTAGCAATTATTTTTACTCCACGATCATGACCGTCCTGCCCCATTTTTACAAGAAGTATTCTGGGCATCCTTCCTGTTTTTTCTTCAAAATCTTTTGTTCTTTTTCTTAATAATTCGACAATTTCGCTATTTCCTGATTCTGCAGCATAAACACCTGAAATACATTGTGTGGTTGCTGCAAATCTTCCAAATACTTTTTCCATAGCATCTGATATTTCGCCAACACTTGCCCTTGCTCTTGTTGCATGGAGACATGCTTCAAGGAGATTGCCATCGGTTTCAGCAGCTTTTGTAATCTGGTTTAAAGTTTCTTTTACTTTATCGTTGTCACGTTCTTTTTTGATCTGTTCAAGGCGTTTGATCTGTTCAGCCCTTACTTCTTCAGAAACTTCTCTTACTTCGATAGGGACTTCATCTTTAACAAGATATTTATTTACTCCGACAATTGTGTCTTTACCCTGATCAATTCTTGCCTGCTTTCTTGCTGAAACTTCTTCTATTCTCATTTTGGGCATGCCTGATTCAATGGCTTTTGCCATACCGCCAAGCTCATCAATCTCTTTTAATATTGCTCTTACTTTGTCAATAATACTCTGGGTTAAAGATTCTACATAATAAGAACCGCCTAAAGGATCTACAATGTTACAGATTTGTGATTCTTCCTGGATAATTATCTGGGTGTTTCTTGCAACTCTGGCTGATGTTTCAGTTGGAAGCCCTACAGCTTCATCAAAGGAATTTGTATGAAGGGACTGTGTTCCTCCAAGAACTGCTGACATGCATTCTAAAGTTGTTCTGATGATATTGTTATAAGGATCTTGTTGTGTCAGGCTCCATCCGGAAGTCTGGCAGTGGGTTCTGAGCATGCTTGATTTTGGGTTTTCAGGATTAAACTGGCTCATGAGTTCTGCCCATAAGAATCTTGCAGCTCTGAGCATTGCAATGTCCATGAAAAAATTCATGCCTATGCCAAAAAAGAAAGAAAGGCGTGGGGCAAACGCATCAATATCCATGCCTGTACTAAGCGCTGCTTTTACATATTCAAGACCATCAGCAAGAGTAAATGCAGTTTGAAGAACAGAATCTGCTCCTGCTTCCATCATATGATATCCGCTGATTGAAATTGTATTAAATTGTGGCATTTCTTTAGAACAATATCCCATGATATCAGAAATTATTCGCATGGATGGTTTTGGTGGGTATATATAAGTATTCCTTGTGAGATATTCTTTTAAAATATCGTTTTGGATTGTGCCTTTTAACTGATCATGCTTTACGCCCTGTTCTTCTGCTGCAACAATGTATCCTGCAAGTATGGGAAGTACAGCACCATTCATTGTCATGGAAACTGACATTTGATCTAAAGGGATTTCATTGAACAAAATCTTCATGTCTTCAACAGAATCAACAGCAACTCCTGCTTTTCCTATATCACCTGATACTCGTGGGTGGTCAGAATCATAGCCTCTGTGGGTTGGAAGGTCAAAAGCTACAGAAAGTCCTTTTTGACCCGCAGCAAGATTTTTTCTGTAAAATTCATTGGATTCTTTTGCAGTTGAAAAACCTGCATATTGTCTGATAGTCCATGGACGACCAGTATACATTGTTGCCATGGGACCTCTTACAAAAGGTTCTTTGCCCGGGATGGAATTTTTAAATTCAATATTTTCAAGATCTTCAGCAGTGTATAATGGTTTTATTTCAATGCCTTCAGGGGTTGTTTTATTTAATGAATCAAGGGGTTTGCCTCTAAGTTCTTTTTCAGCAATTTTTTTCCAGGTGTTAATATTGGTTTTATCAGACATAATCTTATTAACCTTTCCAAAAATAATTTTATTAATTGTTTTTTTCACACAATTCCACAAGTATACCACCGGTTGCTTTAGGATGTAGAAAGGCAATTCTTGCTCCACCTGCCCCTTTTCTTGGGCTTTCATCTATCAGTTTTACACCCTTTGTTTTTAGCTCCGCAAGTGCTTCATCAATATTTTCGACTCTAAATGCAATATGCTGAAGACCAGGACCTTTTTTCTCAATATATTTTGCAACGGGACCATCAGGAGAAGTAGATTCTAAAAGCTCAACCTCGCTTTCTCCAACGGGGAAAAATAAAGTAGTGACTTTCTGTTCTTCCACTGTTTCAGTGCCTTCAAGTTTAAGACCCATTATATCCTGCCAGAACTTTTTCCCGGATTCAATATCAGAAACTGCAATCCCAAGGTGATCAATTTTTTTTATTTTCATAGTCCCTTTTTTATCATTTTTTATTAATTCAATACCTTAAACATCATACATTTATAATTTGTATCGAAGCTTTAAGTCAACAATAAATAATATTTTGAATTAGCTAATTGCCCCGAATACTAAAAAAGAAGGCCTCCCCGGCGCGCTGCCGGAGAGGCCTTCAATAATTACATTATTTGGTACAATTATAGATTAAAAACCAAGTTTTTCCCAAAACTGCCCTTCAACATCAGATTTCCAACTATTATACTTATTAGAATCCATATAGAAGAATAAACCTCTCCGACTGAATGGAGTTGCCGTTAAGTGTTTAGGTATACCTGCCTGTGAATCAATAGTGTTAATCTTAGAAACCCAACCTGCCGTTGGACGAATTGTGTAAATAGTATTATTCTCAGTTTTAGTTACCTGGTAATGCATATGGCCAATATCAAATTTTACAATACCTTTAAGGACAGGTAAATTTACTGGTATTTTAAATTCGCCTTTTCCCGGCATGCCTTCTTTCTCGAGGAAGAAAATATCAGTATCATTGCCCATGTCAGCCCAGACTAACAGAGTACCTTTGTTCCAGTACATAGCACTTGGTCTGGCTGTCCAATCGGACTCAACAGGGTTTCCACTATCATCGAGAAAAATACGGATACTATCACCGTCAAACAGTGTCCCCTGAATTTCACCCCATTTCGAAAACTGGTCACCAACTCCCATGCCATAAAAACGAGCGTCAACACTCTCATATCCAAATCGTATACCCATTTCATTTGCCAAGTACTGTACAGGCTCACTTTGACCAACCGAATTTACCGCTTCATTAACCTTAGATTGCGTATCTCCATTTACATAACCTTTTTCACACCCATAGATATAAGCATTTACTGCATTTGAAGTTACATATGCTAATGGTACTGCATATTTTTTTGCTAAACCGGCGACTCTCACTGCACCCCTTGCCGCCATGACGCCGCCTCTTACCAAGAGGCTACCTCCAGCAATTAAAAAGGGAATAGGATTATTCCCATCAGGATCGACATACATCAGAGGATTATTATTGCAATACACATAATTATCCCCATAGGCATCAGGGCTGATAAATCTGCCCAGAGCGGGGTCGTAGTATCTTGCGCCGTAGTAGTACAGACCGGTTGCATCCTGCTCTTTGCCGGTGAACTTGTAAACCGGCTCATCACCTGATCCGGATGAGTAAGCATCCTCTCCATAGGGCTTGTATCCAAGCCTTTTTATCTCGGAGCCGAGTGCGTTTGTTATCCTTGATGAACCGCCAAGATGATCTGCATGGTAAAAAGTTAACGTACCGCCGTCATTTTTGGCAACCCTTTGACCGTTGGCATAGTAGTACTTGATTACAGTGCTATCTTCTACTTCATAGTACTTATTGACATAGTAAGTTGTTACGTTGTTTTCTATCTTCCTTACACGGTTGCCGCCTGCGTCATATGAATATTCGGCTGTAGATGTGCCTGTTACTTCATTCAGTTTGTCGCTGCCGTCAAATGTGTATGAGGTATTTTCAAGATCTGTCCTGCCAAAATTAGCGCTAAATGTTGCTAAATCGGAACTATCTACGTCACCGTCGCAATCCAGGTCACCTTCGCAATCTCCATTGCAGTCCGTTCTGCCAAAGTCAGCGCTAAATGTTGCTAAATCGGAACTATCCACGTCACCATCACAATTAAAATCTCCTGCTTCACTTTTACCGATCGAATTGCCATTAAGATCGTAAAAATAGTACTTACCATCGCTTACTTTTCGAACTTGATGAGTCCCTGGGAAATAATATTGCGTGACCTGGTTTTTACTCGTTATTCGATTAATACTATCATAAACATAATTCTGCTGAGAGCCCAAACCTGCATAATTGGAATTAGTTTGTACTTTAAGTCTGTTTATGTAATCGTATGTAAATTCCTGATCATGCGTGCCGGTATAAACATTGTCATTACCGCTGTCTATCCGGGTTATATTGCCGGCAGCATCATAATCATACTCAAAGTTCATCATGGTAGCAGGGCTATTACAACCTTCCACGGCAGTTAAATTCTTAAGCCTGTAGTTATTTGAAGAACCATAATATGAATATGTGTTATACGCTCCGCCACCAATATAATTTTCTTCATGCTGTAATAATGTCATCCTGCCGAATGCATCGTAGTTGATATTTTTTACATACTTATCCGTATTTAAAATTGTTCCAAGCATATCCAGACCGCCATCGCTTCCGTAAGTTTGCTTCACTATTTCTCCGCCTGGATAGGTTATCGTATTTACCCTGTTCATACTATCGTGGCTATAATACGTATAATATCCACCAGTGCCATTATACCGGATCCATTCACCGGCACTTCTTCCACGGATGTCATACTTGTATGCGTTTTGGAGAGCTTCGCTGCCTGATTCATATTTGTGAACTCTGACTAAATGACCCAAAGGAGCAAGACCTGTCCCCGTATCATAGGTGTCGTAGTAATCAAATGTATAATTTATATAATTACCAGTACCCGGGTAAATCTTTTTCGTTAGTCTGTTTAATTCATCATATTCAAGCTTTGTTTCATTTCCCTTTGCATCTTTTTGCCCGATAAGGTTACCGTAACTTGTAGTATAACCGGTCCTTGAATCATAATAATAATTCCATGTGCCTTCGTCAGGATAGATTGTCTTTACATTTCTTCCCAAAAGATCGGCTGCCGCCCAAGAGATATTGCCTTTGGCATCTGTAGATTTGATAACTGACGGGTACCAGGTTGAATCACCCGGAATCTGAGCATGCATAAGATAGTCTGTATAGCTTGTGTACGTATAATCACCGGAGGTACCAGTTCCATCAGGATGATAGTTGTTCTTCACATCCATCTGAACCACCCTGCCGAATGCATCCTGGTATTTCTTTATAAAACGAGATGAGTTATTAAACTGATCGATTACCTTTACAGTCCAGTCATCATATATTGTCTGAACAAACTTTGCATCAGGCGTGGTCACTTTTGTAACCCTTCCAAGGCAGTCGTATACGGAACTCGTTTTTTCAGTCAGATAAGGACTTGTAGTAAAGGTTGAGGCGCTCACCTCTTTTGGCGTGGCCACGTAAGCGACCTGGCCCCTGTCGTTGTAAATCATATTGGTCTCTATCCATCCGGTCTCGGAAGGAGACTTTGTCTGTATAGCCCGCCCAAGTCCGTCGATATACGCATAACTCTTCATATAAGTTGCTGTGGTCGCATATGCATCTTTCCTTGCCGCTGTAATGGTATATCGTGGAAAACTTATACTGTCTGATATGGCAGAGCCGGTTTCATCAATATCCGATATCCCGTCTCCTCGATACATCGTTACTGAAAGAGGTTTGATCGAGCTTGTTAAAGGACCATAGGTCTTTATAGACCGACCAAAGCTGTCATACACATTTGTGGCGGTCTGATTGTTAGCGTCCGTTAATGTTAACAGATTGCCCGTACCTGCATCGTATGTCTGGCTCATTACCGACTGAAACAGCTCGTTGGTTACCACATTCGGAAAGGTGTGGTAGGTCGAATCGTAAGTGGTTTCAGCCCAGTTGTCGGCTGCATCCCAGGTCTTTACGGCATTGCCGTATATGTCATATTGTATATATCCTTTGGGATTGCCGGTAGTCCCCATTGCTCCTGCTACCCGTGTTTCTGTTTTTGTCAGCCTGCCCTTTGTCAGACCGGTTGTTGAACCGACAGAATAGCTTCCTGTGTAACTGCTGTCGCTATAGCTGCCGTCATAGCAGTTCCATGATTCTGATAAGGTGTTGCCTGAGGCATCAGTGGACCTGGTATGTGCCAGTCTGAAAATATATTCACCTAAATCATAGACAACATCCGCATAAGCATAGCCGTGTACCTGGTAACTGCTGTCCGTTGAGTTCCCCTTGTACGCGGTAGTCTTTTTAACATGACCGTAATCATCGTACTCAACAAAATCGGACCGTGCGATCTTAAAGTCGGCATCGCCGTCATAAGTCCAGACCTTTTTAGTTTTTAAACGCGGTTTATAGACAGACATATCCTCCGGGATTATTCGCACGTCATCCAGATGATAACTTGCAAGACCTGATGATGCCATACCATCCATTGTAAATTCTATTTTAACACTACTGTTTCCGGCGTAGGCGGTAAGATCCACCTCTACTAGTTCAGCATCCCCAAATCCTTGCTCCATTCTTTTTGTATATATGGGGGTACCGTTGTCGTTTATTTTTATCTCCATATCAACGTAATTATTAAGGGCATTCGCGCTTATCCACATATAGAACCAAAGATTAATTTTCTCTCCTGAGGCATAACCCGAAAGATCGACTGTCTGGTAAAGTTCGGGGACATTATTATAGGTTGAACGGTTCATCGCCACCACCACGCCATCAACGCCGTCGGCGTAATGCATGCTGTCGATATAAATAGAACCGGTTCCGGGGGAAGTCGACCAGCCGGATAGTCCACTTTCAAATGAATGGTTGTTAACTTTGTTCTCATAATAATTTTCATAATCATAAGTTATTTTTGAGTATAGATTGCTTTCATTGTCATAATACTCCACCTTGTCAAGAAGACCTCTCCTTCCGCCATCTTGAAAAGAATACCGCTTAGTCTCATTTCCGTCAGGATCTGTAACAGTGGTTTCGGAGTATCCTATCAGTTCTTTTTTGACATAATCGTATACAGAGCTGTCATCATCGTCATAGGAATAAATGCTGCTGGTATAAAACGGGCTTGTGGCATCAAATCCGTTTTGAACGGTTTCGCTGTTTAACTTTGTATATAGATGCCCTCCGATCTTCTTTTTTGAGATTGAATAGCTCACTGCATTATACCAGGTAGAATCTGTTTTCTGTTTTTGTACATATTTTAAAACGTTATCTTCGTATACAAATTTTGTACTAGGAAGAGCAGCCGAACCTGTGCCTTTTTCCGTTACGGATGTTAATGTCAGATACGGGCCGCTTCCAAATTTTACGTTATCAATATATGCAAAACCTCCATCCAAATAATTATTTTTCATAATGAACTTAATTTTCCTGTCATCTCCAACGACCATATTTAGTGGAATATAATGTTTCACAATACCGGAACTCTTAGCGATTGGAAATTCGGCGAGTTTATAAGAACCATCATTTATTTCTACTACTAGATTAGCTGAGTTTGGATAACTTTCAACCCATGCATCAAATGAAAGCATGGAATACGGATTGAAAATATCTATCGAGCTGCTTTGTTCAATAGCTGCCACATCACCAGTATCATGTTGTACTGATAATAGAACGGCTGGGGAACCCATATCACAACCAACTTCACCAGTTCTTTCCCTGATTTCGACCCAATTATAAAAATTATAATAATCGTAGCTCCCGCTTCCATCTTCAAAATCGCCATTATCGATCTCCATAGCGCTGGCCACATAATCAGATGAATAATCATATCCAAAATTGTATTCCTTTACCACGGTTGTGCCAACCTGGACTGTGATTTTGTCCAGCTTCCTTGTTTCATAAAATATGCCGTAGTCATCTTCTGATTTGTTCCATTCATATACGTCATCTCTGTCGCTGCCATAACTGAATATGACCTGCCTTAAATTTCCTACAGCAACTGCGCTTCTATAAGTATATTTTATATTTGCAATCCTACCCGATTGGGTACAACCCCCGGAATTAGTACGGTCGTAAGTAAAATACATCTCGTTTCCGCTGGTATCTTTTACCATGTCGATATTCCAGCGATAGCCGTTGTCATCCGTATCATAATACATGGAATTGCGGTACCTTCCAAATTGATTTATGGTACCGGACTTGTCAATTACTTCCCAGTATGTTCCTTGATCCAGTATTTTCAGATATGACGCAGGTATTGTATGATACTTATCATTAACATCTTTATCTTCTTCAAGTTCATAGCTTGTACCGCCAAAGCTCAGTCCGTATATATCATCCGATGAACTGGCCGGATCTTTTCCGTCCTTTATATAAATATACGATATACCGCTTATGGACCATCCAAGACCCGCAACACCAGCCTGCTGATGTAACCCGATCTGGTCAACAGACTGGCTGTTGTACGTCAAAGCTATATTCGGCTGAAGCCCGCCTGTTCCAGGTGGCGTGAATATCGGAATGCTATGAGATATGGAACTCATATATTGGGATGTCTGAAATTTTTTAACAGGCGAGTCATTCAACATAATCGACTGAGCATCATCAGCAATAGGGTATGGATAGTCTGCCGCAAATGCACTGCCGCTAAAGACCAGCATCAAAACAAAAAAGCCTGCGAATAGCAGACCGCAATATCCTGACCTGTTTGTTTGATGATTTAAATAGCCGTCCTTTTTTTGATGATAATTTGATTTTTTCATTTTATTTCTCTCCTTTTGAAGAAACGTAGTAGTCTGACCGTGCAGTATTGTCTGGGTCTCTTGCTTGACTAAAACCTATGCCAGAGACACTATTGGCACCTGGCACAAATTCAATTATTGTGCTTCCAGATGGTGTGGTTATACGGGGCAGGGTAGAAATAATCCCTGTATCGTTGGGAATGGTTATTATCACTGGGTTTGAACCTGACATTGTTAGATTGCCAGCAACATTTAAAATTGTTCCCGGAGACGTTGTGCCAATACCGACGTTGCCGCTATATGATAACTTCCCTGCCGTTACGTCGGTCCATGCGGTAGAAGTGCCTGCGAAAGCGGCCTGTGCTAATCCCAGTGAAAATACAACCATCAGGCTTAATATTAAATGATTGTTTAAATTCATACCCCCCCCCTTCTTTCTGTTAATAATATAATCTATTTTAACAACGACTTAAAACGTTTCGCAAAAAGTGGTTTATTCGTTGCTTTTTTGATCATTACTTTTTGACTTTATCTCTTTTATTTCTTTACTTTCATCACCTTTTTCATCTTTTTCTTTATCGTAAAAAGTATTGTT
>JAGLHT010000070.1 GCA_023143455.1 Desulfobacterales bacterium | reverse complement strand
AAAATAAATCTTATTCCTTTTAACGAGCATGGTAGAACAAGATTTAAAAAACCTTCCAATGAAAAAGTAAGTAAATTTTTGCAAATATTGCTTGATGAAAACTTTACTACTATTATTAGAAAGAGTAAAGGCAGCGACATATCAGCAGCCTGTGGTCAGCTTAAAGCTAAATTTTTAATTGAAGAGAATAATTAGGTTTATTTTTTTTATGAAACCAGTTATTTTGTTTAAATATTTTAAAAAAACAGAGGAGAAAAACCATAGTGAAAAACCGACTTGAGAATAAAAAAATCCTGATTGTTGACGATGAACCAGATATACTTGGATCCCTTGAAGAACTTTTAGATATATGTACAATTACCAAGGCAGAAGATTTTGAGACTGCAAAAGCTTTGTTATCTGAACAAGAATTTGATATTGTTATTCTTGACATAATGGGCGTAGATGGATATGCCCTCTTAGACATTGCAAATGAAAAAAAAATATTAGCTGTAATGCTTACTGCTCATGCCTTAAGCCCTGAAAACATTGAAAAATCCTACAAAAGCGGTGCACAATATTATATTCCAAAAAAAGAAATGGCAAATATTGAAATATTTCTCAACGATGTTCTTGAGGCAAAAGCAAAGGGAGAAAACCCCTGGATAAAATGGTACAGCAGACTTGCATCATTCTGTGAAAAAAAATTTGGCGCTGATTGGACCAAAAACAAAAAAGACTTCTGGAATAAGATGACCTTCCATTAAAAAAACTCATATCATCAATTCTTTAAATTCCGAACTATTTTGGGCTTTTACCTGAAACGTTTTTTCTTTATCAGGATACATAATGTGTATATCTGTTGTCTCACCTGGCTTTGCCTTTGTGTAAGAAGCACAAAGAAGACCTCCAATTTTTTCTGCCTGTACTGTTCTTTCTCCTGACACAATAAGAACAGCAGGACCCGGCAATGATACTGGGTTTATCAAGATATCTTTATCTTCTCGATAATACTTTAAAATATTTTCATTATCCTCTTTTGATCTGCCTACTATCGCTTTTAGCCTTTTATTAATCCGGAAGTGACGGCCATGTTTTAAAAGATATAATTCCCTTATCTCATAATCCTTTTGCACAAATAAAACATCTTTTAATCTGCCAGAAAAAGTGCTGTCAGTCAAAAGACAACCCCCTGCAGGTGAAGAATATTCTTTTACTCCATATTTTTCTGCCATTTCCATCTGAACTTTTCTGGACCTTCCGGTTATATTAAATAATTTATCACGATCAACCCAACCTCTTTTTTCAGGAATAGTTTCTGAGAGCAGCTTTGCACTTAAAGGGCGCAGGATCAATCCTTCAAATCCGGAATTTTTTTCTACATATCTCAAAGAATTTTTAGTTTGTGATTTTGGACGTTGACCTACAACCTCACCTGAGAAAAGAAAGTCAGCTTTTTGTTTTTCCATCTCTTTCCCTGCAATGGCAAACATCAAAGCATGGCAATCCATACACGGGTTCATATTCTTCCCGAAACCTGCCTTAGGAGAATTTAACAATGGGATATACGCCTCAGTAATATCATTTACTTTTAAGGGGATATTTAAAGCTTTAGCTGCTCTAATTGCTGCATCAGAAGAAAAAAAAGGAGTCATAAAACTAATCCAGAATACATCAATCCCCTGATCTTTTAAAACTAATGCGGATAAAATGCTGTCAAGCCCACCAGAAGTAATTCCAAGTGCTTTTCTTTTAATATTCAAAGATTTTGAACCCACCCTATCGAATAATTATAAAACAAAAGTCTGGTTATTTTTTTTTCTTTTCCCAAAAATCTCTGCTCTCTTTTAATATATCACCGATATCTTCATCATCAGAAAAATCAATATCATCTTCATCTTCTTCAATGTCATCAATATCTTCAACACCTCCAAAGGTATTTATGTCCAAATCCAACTCTGACGATGTTTCACTATCAGAATCTTCAGGCAAATCATCTTCAGTTATCAATTCCTGTGGTATATCTTCCACATCTTCTCCAAAGTCAATGTCTTCATCTTCGTTTTCATCTTCATCTTCATCATCTATCACAGTTTCTGAAATTTCAATCTCTGACTTATCACTTGCACCATTGCTATCATCAACATCAGTTTCACTGCTCTCTTCTTCATCAAGTTCATCAACCTTATTGTCATCAGTATCACTTTTTGATTCAGGAACACTGTCATCAATATCGTTCTTTTCATCATCAAGGATATGGTTTCCCTCTCTGTCAAACATCAAACTTCCGCTCAAGCTGAGTTCAAATTCAATTTTAAAAGCAACCTTGTTATTGTGAACAATAATTTTGCCACCTTTTGATTCAAGATTTTTTATTTTTAATTTATCTTTAATAATCTCATTTATTGAATCCAGATCAAGATCATCTTTGATAGCATCTATTAAATCTTTTTCGCCTTCTTTAATAATATCGGGGTCTGTAAGTCTCATGATTCCTCTCATCTGGATTATATATATTCTTTGCTATTTAGCTGCAAAAGTTTTGTTAACAAATTTTTCAAGGTCAATTATTTTACCAATCTCCATCACATCATGCATATATTTTTGAACTTTATCCAAATCCTCAAGAACAGGATCAAGCCCATCCCATCTTATTGCCTGGGGCTGGGAAAAAACATTCTGCAACACCTGGGTGGTAAGCCCAAGTTTTCCTTTTGGATCCAGAAAACCCACTGCAATATCTGCAGCCTTGGCCTTATCATCTTCAATATACTCACCAGTACTTTTCAAAAGTGTAACAAATTCCTGAACTGCTTCCGGATATTTATCAATATACTCTTTTTGCATTGTAACAACACAACATGGATGATTGTCCCAGCGTGCAGCTGAGAAAAACTCAAGGTTACCGATTTCTCCATAAATAGCTTTGGTAGCTATGGGCTCTGCAACCATAAAGCCTGCCACGTTTTCATTTTCATTCATAATATCGGGCATTTTAATGGGAGGCACAACCTCAAATCTTACATTAATTGCTGTTTTCCCTGGTACACCCGGTTTAAGACCAAGTTCTTTTAAAAACTGATGCGCAAGCATATGATGAACTGACATTTTATGCGGGATATCAACAACCTTATACTTATAATAACTTTGTAAAGAATCAAACCTGGCATCGTAATGCCTGTTTCTTACAAAAGTACTTCCATTTTTATGGGCAAATAAAACAAGCTGAATCGGAGAGTCATAAGCAAAAAGATCCATTGCAATTGGGGCCAAAACAAATGCACAGTCAATTTCACCATTTTCTAGCCCTTCTTGAATTGGATTCCAGCCAGGTTTCAAGCTAGTTGTTAGATCGAAATGTTTTGGCTCAATTTCCCCCTGATCTATTCTGTGTTTTAAAACACCAAGTGCAAGATGGTCTGTAATTTGTATGTGGGCAACATTCAATTCTACTCTACCACCCATAACCTGTTTTTTCTTTTTCTTGGGTTTAGCTTCTCTCTCTTCTTCAGGAGCAAAAATTTTTTTAATGGCTTTTTTAATTTGTTTTTCATCAAAAGGTTTTGGGACATGGCCATTTCCACCAGCATCCATGATATCATTTTGGGATGATTTATCTGACTGAGCTGTAGCCATAATAAAAGGTAAGTCTTTGTATTGATCTGTTTTCCTTAATTCGATAAGGAATTCAAGCCCATCCATAACAGGCATATTCCAGTCGCTCACAATCAAATCAGGCTTTTCCTCTTTGACTTTCTCCAGACCATCTTTACCATTTACAGCCATCACAATATTTTCAAACCCAACCTTATTCAACATCTGTTTGAACATTACACGCATGGTACCGGAATCATCAACAACTAAAATTTTCATATTCAGGTCTGCAGCCATAATAAAACTCCTTATATTATTATCTTTTTATTTTATCTTATTTATTCTGCCCATGTCCAGCTAAAAATGCTCTGGATCTTCTGAAGAACCCTGTCTAGAATAAAACCAATCATACCAATTGCAATTATCATTGCCATCAACCTATCATACTCCATTGTATCCCTTGCATCACTTATCAAATACCCTAACCCGCTTGAGACACCAAGGAATTCAGCAGGAACCAGCACAATCCATGCAATCCCCAAAGCAAGCCTGATGCTTGTAAGCATATGTGGAATTGAATAAGGAATAATTATCGTTCTTATCAGTTGGACATGCCCGGCTCCCTGATTCATTGCCATTCTTATCCATTGAGGGTTAACATTTAACACTCCTATTGCTGTATTAAGAATTATTGGGCAGACACAAGCCATTACAATCAAAAAAGAGACTGCTGATTCAAAGCTTACAAAAACAAGTACAGCAACAGGCATCCATGAAAGTGGACTTATCATCCTCACGAACTGAATAGGTGAATATGTCAATTTCCTAAACCTTGGATAATATCCTATTGCAATTCCTAGGGGCACTCCGATAATAGTAGCTATAAATATCCCTACAAATACCCTTCTAAAACTCGCCCATGCAGACAGCCAGAAATGACTCTTGGTCATGGAATCAATAAGTGCCTTGAATGTTGGCAAAGGTAAAAATCCATTAAGATGTTCTGACCCATCTCTTGTAAAAAGAAAATAAGAAAAACCGCACCAGAGCAAAGCAAAAAACAATAAGCCTATTGCTTCGATATAAAGACCTAAACCTTTTTTATTAAAAACTGTATTTAACCCAATCTCTTTTGAGTTAGTATAGACAAATCGATTAATTGATTTCAACTTTTTCTTCCCTTGCTAATGATTTCTCAATTCCGTCTATTTCTCCAATTGCCTTTAATACAAAACTATCATCAACCAGTTCTTCTGTTGCAGCAGATGGGTTAAGGTTTTTAAGAAAATCAATATTCCCTTCCACCACGGTATCTTTCATTTGTTTGATAATAAACTCAGTTGCAGAAGGATGAGGATATGGCTGAAAACCTATTCTTTTCACACCCCATTGAGGATGTTTTAAACTACTTTTTTCGGGATTGTGAAACACTTTCTCCAGGACTTTTTTTGGAACAGGAAGGTAACCTTCACCATCACGGCTTAAAAGGTAAGCTGCTTCTTTAGGGTTGTCAGTACACCATAGTTGGGCTCTTACAATAGCATTAACTGCTTTTTGTACTGAGGATCTATTACGATTTATCAAATTTTCATTACATACAATAACACAACATGGATGATCCTTCCAAATATCACCTGAAAACCTCATTATTTTTGCATTAATTTTTAACTCTGCAAGGGCATTAAAAGGTTCAGCCACAATAAAGCCGTCTATTTTTCCTCCCAAAAGAGCTGTAGGCATCTCAGGCGGCGGCAAAATGAATAGATTGACTTCGTCTTCCTCAAGTTTACTTGACTGTGATTTTATCACAGCTCTCAAACCCCTTGTTTTAATTCCCATCTGAAGTAATAAATTATGCATGGAATACCATGAGGGAACAGCTATCTGCTTGCCTTTGAGATCACCAAAATCTTTAATATTTGAATCTGAACTCACTGTAATTGCACTCCCGTTTGTGTGATTCCATGCGAGAACCTTAACTGGAATTCCTTGCTTAAACCTCATCCATATAGGAATTGGGAAAAGCATGTGTGTTAAATCAAATTTTCCTGTTAGAAATGATTCTGTAAGTACTTTCCATGATCGTACCATAACCGGTCTCTCAATTGCAAGACCTTCCTGGGAAAAATACCCTAGAGCATGGGCAATTAAAAGTGGCGTTGCATCAGTAATAGGAAGGTATCCAATAGTTAAAGAGGATTTATTATACTTAGCATTTCCCATTGATGGTAAAAGCATACCAGACAATCCCAGTGCACTGCTTTTTAAAAAAAATCGCCTTTTTTTGCATAAAGGATCAGAACTCATACAACCCTCCTATACAAGTATTCGTTTTGCGAAATAAGACATTTTAAATCTATTCAAAATATCATCTCTAATTTTTTTAAAGGAAGAAGATGCCATGTCCCGTGGGTATTGATCATTAATTTCAAATATTTCCTGAATACCTGCAGGCTCACCACCCAGTAAAACTATCTTGTTTCCTAAAAAAATCGCCTCGTCTATATCATGGGTGACAAATAATGCTGAAAATTTCTCACTTAACCATAAGTTGACTAATTCTTCACGAATATGGCTTTGGGTAAATGTGTCAAGAGCTGCAAAAGGTTCATCTAACAAAAGCACCTCTGGCAATCCAACGAGTGCCCTTGCAAGGCATGTTCTATGAGCCATACCCATAGATAGCTCATTAGGTTTTTCTTTTGAGTACCCAATAAGTCCCATGATTTCAAGAAACTGAATAACTCTATAATCAAGATTATCAACATCACCTCTTATCTTACACCCATAAGCAACATTCTCTTCCACAGTAAGCCAGGGTATAAGCGCAGGTTGCTGAAAAAGTATTGATCTTGAAGGATGTGCTCCAACAATTTCTTTTCCATTTGCCAATATTTTTCCTGAGGTTGGCTTCTCAAATCCAGCTATCATATTTAAAAGCGTTGTCTTTCCGCAACCTGATTCTCCAAGAACAATTACAAAATCTCCCTTATTCATTTGGAAAGTGATATCTTTTAGAACAAAATGCTCGCTCTTATCTATTTTCTGATAACTTTTTGACAATCTTTCAATTTCTATTTTCAAAATTTATTCAATCTCTCTTTAAATTTTATATAAAGCTTGTATCAATAAATTGTTCAATATCTATTTTCTTAAGCATCAAACCTGCATGATCCACCATGTAATTTTGAACAATTTCAGCAACTGGATAATCAGGAAAAAGTTTTACAGGTGCATACATTCCTTTTATTTTCAAAAACAAACTTTTCACAATTTCATGTTCTTGTCTGAAAAACGTTTCTGCATACGATATTAAACAATCATCATTGCCCTGATCAATAATTCTGCCTGCCTCAGTAAACGCATTTACAAGCTCTATTACATATTCCGGAGTGTTTTGAATTACAGATTCCTTTAGCACAAAAACACTATTTGGATAATCTGCCCAAAGGGAATCAAACTTAAACACCTCTATACAATTTTCTGTATTAATCGCCATAATACCGAAAGGCTCAGGAGCCACAAAGCCTCCAATATCATTATCAGAATCGTTTTCAATAATCTCGGCAACGATATTTGAAGGAACAACTTCCATTAAAACATCTGCGTTGTTATCTTTAGCCTGTCCCAGCTTAAGCCCAGCCGAGGAAAACATTTTATGTAAAAGCATATTCTGAACAGACAGCAAGCAAGGGGTTAAAATTACTTTGTTTTTAAAATCTTCGATACGCTTTATACATGCAGCTCTATTCTTTACAAATACACTTCCTCTCCTGTGCACAAATAAAAGGAGTTTAATCTCAGACCCAGTTCTGAAAAGGTCCATGGCAAAAGGAAGTGGTAGAAAAGCTCCATCGATTTCTCCTTTAAGAAGTAAGTCAGCAACTTGCTCTGTAGCATTCAGTATATCCAGCTGCATTTTAAAAGAAGAAAAGCCAATATCTTGTTTCTCCGATCTTGCTTGTGTAACCCCAGCAATAAAATGTTCTGCGATTCTTAAACACCCGACTCTGATAACAGATTCACCCGGCATTCTAAGACCCTTTAACTGTAAATTAGTTATTTATTAAAACGCTCATTTATTGAATAATCTTACGATCTCCTATATTTTTAACACACACTATTAATATTAACAATATTAATAAAAATTTTCTCTTGATAAAAATCAGCTTTCAGCTATATTATTAGAAAAATTAAACACCTGTTGGACTGTATAAAAGGTTAAAATAATGGGAAAAGGCTCAAACAAGTTACAAACTCAGGACTATTTACTTAAACCCGGTTATATCTATTTGCCTGAAACATCAACATCAATATCAGTAGTACTGGGCTCTTCTGTCTCTGTAAGCCTTTTTGACAAAAAGCTGCAATTTGGGGGAATGAATCATTTCCTTTATCCGACAATTAACGAAAAAGGCAAAACTACTGCATTATACGGTAATGTTGCTATTGCAACTTTAATTAATATGATGGCCAACAAAGGATCAAAAGCAAAAGATCTTGAAGCGCAAATTTTTGGAGGAGCATTCAACCCCGAATATTCTACAAAAAACATTGGGGCAGACAATCATGTTGCTGCCCGCGAAATATTAAAATTAAAAAAAATTCATATCTCTTCTGAAGATATAGGCGGTGAACTCGGACGAAAAGTTGTATTTATGTCATCCAACTCTGAAATTGCTATTTTAAAAGTTGGTAAATTGAGAAAATCTGACTGGTACCCTTATGTTGATATAAGATAGTATATTGCTATAATCTGCCTTTTTTTATTATTGCAAAGAGTAGCCAGAGCCCCATCATTGCAGCTGCGACAAAACCTATAATCCCTATTAAGGAAACTCCGAAAACCACTGGAGGAACATTTGAATCAATAAGCTGGGCTGAACCCATTATCAGGCTTGCGATTATTATTGCAAAAGCTATTCTGTTGCTTGTCTGGTCGTGCGTCTCAAGAATCTTATCAAGCCCTGAAATTTTTATATTCAGATTCATTTTCCCCTTTTTTGTGACTCGTATAAGCTCAAGTATATCCGAAGGAAAAAACTTCATTAACTTAAAAGAATCCTTTACAATTTCACCGACGTTCTCAAGCATTCTTGAAGGAGAGTATTTCTTCAGTTTTACAGCTTTAACATAAGGAGTTGCATGAAAAATCAGATCAAAATCCGGATCAAGTTTTTTTGCAATACCCTCAACTGCAACAAAAGCTTTTATCATAAGAAAAAAATCAGGCGGGACTTTGATTCCATATTGACCGCATATTTCAAGACCCTGATTTATCATCGTTCCAGTTTTAATATCTTTTAAAGGTTTTGAAGTATGCATGGCAATAAAATCTGATATCTCTCTTTCCAACGATTCAAAATCAGGTCTGTCATCATGTTCAGTCAATTCTAGTAAAAGCCGTGTAAGAAGCCGAGTATTACCACTTGCAATACTGTGGAGCAAGTCCACGAAAAACTCTCTTGCATCCCTTGTAACAAATCCTGTCATCCCGAAATCAACTGGGCTTATTACATTCCCCTCAGTCACAAAGATATTCCCGGGATGGGGGTCGGCATGGAAAAAACCATTATCAAACACCTGTTTCATTATAAAATCAGCCCCGCGTCTGGTAATAATCTTTCTATCAAAACCTGCTGAATCGATATCTTCAATCTCAGAAATCTTAATTCCCTGGATATACTCCATTGTTAGAACTTTGTCTGTTGACTTATCAGTATAAACTATTGGAATATGGACAGTGTCATCATCTTTAAATTGTTCAGCAATCCTTTGAATACTGGATGCCTCAATTGAATAATCAAGCTCTTTCCCTAAAGTTTTTGCAAACTCTTCTACAATCTTTACAGGTCTGTGAAGGGCGATTTCCTTGATATGTGTTTCCATAAGCAAGGCAAGATGATGCATAATTTGAAGATCAACTTCAATAATTTTTTTTATTCCGGGACGCTGAATTTTAACAGCAACTGATTGACCGTTTTTTAATTTTGCCTTATGCACCTGACCAATAGACGCTGATGCCAATGGTTTTCTATCGATTGTTTCAAAAATATTTCCAAAAGGCTCGCCAAATTCTGAAACAATTATTGCCTCAACCTGATCAAATTTAAATGGAGGGACTTTATCCTGAAGCTTTGAAAGCTCATTCACCAAATCAACAGGGACAAGATCGGGTCGTGATGAAATTATCTGCCCTAATTTAATAAACGTAGGTCCAAGCTCTTCAAATATCTTCCTTATTCTCTCATTCCCAGAAAGCTTTTCAATTCTTTCTTCCCGGGTTCGGGAAATCAGCTTTAAGCCGACTTCAATATATTGCTCAATATTCAAAGCATCAATAATATTGCCGAATCCATATCGGAAAATAATCCCAAGAATTTGACGATATCGCATTACATGGCGGTATTTCCTGGTAATACCGCCTATTTCTTTAATGCTGAGCATAAAGTATGCCTATTTTTTTGATTGTTCAATGGCTTTAGCAAGTTTGTCAATTCTGTCTGCCAAATCCTTAATGTCTGAATGACTTGGGACATCAAGTTTTTTTATGGCTTTTTTAATATGCTCTTCGATCTTTGTATCAAGCTTTGTTTTTGTGTCATCATATTTTGCATGAAGATCTTCAAAGAACTTTTTTGCCTGTTCCTGATCCATTTCAGATTTTTTCGCAAATTCCTTTGCGAGCTCTTCAATTTCTTTTTTAGATCTTAATGCGAGCCCCACACCTGTTAAAAAACTCTTTTTCATGTATTCAAACATAATTTACACCTCCGATATTTATTTCGAGCCAAAAGATGCCTCAGGCATATCTTCAACTGAAGTATCCCCGGCAAAGATTGCATCCATTTTACCCATTGTGGCAGGTATTAGTTTATTTATAAAAAACTTTGCTGTCTGAACCTGACCTGCATAAAAAGCTACATCTTTATTTTTTGAAGCTTTTTCCATAAGGTTTTCTTTTTCAAGATTTCCTGCTTTTTTTAATAATTTTGGGACTGCAACAGATGCTCTCCAAAGAAGCATCCACGCAATACTTAAATCACCTGTAACTTCTAAAAAAGGATGCGCAAAAGAAAATACATTTAAAACATTGCCGGCTTTTGAGCGCTCTTTTATCTCATCTACAAGTTTTTCAAATTTTGACATGGCATGGTCAACTTTTTCAGCAAGTGCTTCAACGCCTTCAATCCCAGCCGCATTTGAGATAGTCTCTTTTATTTTAGATAAATAATTTTCAAATACTTTTCCTCCTGCCATATTTAATTTTCTTCCCATAAGGTCGATGGCCTGAATTCCGTTAGTTCCTTCATAAATCATAAATATTCTGGAGTCTCTCATTAGCTGCTCAGCAGGAAAATCCTTAGTGTAACCATAACCACCAAACACCTGAACACCATGGGAACAAACTTCTAAAGCTCTATCTGTTATATAACCTTTAACAATAGGCGTTAAAACCTCTGCAAGTCCTCTATATTCTGCTTTTACCTTTTCATCCTCAGTAGAGTCAGCAATATCAAGACATTTTGCATTATAATAAAGTAAACTACGCATTCCTTCCACATAGGCTTTCATAGTTAGAAGCTGACGTCTTACATCGGGGTGTTCTATAATGCGTACATTTTCATAGTCTCTCTCTTTTCCAGCAAGCATATGTCTTCCCTGTATTCTGTTTTTTGCATAATCAAGAGCATACATATATGATGCGGAAGCAACAGAAAAACCCTGCAATCCCACAAACACGCGCGCTTCATTCATCATTACAAACATTGCTGCCATGCCTTTGTTTTCTTGCCCTAAAAGGGTTCCTATAGATTCACCTTTTTGACCCAACGCAAGGGTTGCTGTTGCATTGCCATGAATCCCCATTTTTTCTTCCAGCCCTGTGCATTCAACATTATTGAATTCACCAAGGCTGCCATCATCATTGACTTTATATTTTGGAACAAGAAAGAGAGAAATACCTTTTGTACCGACTGGCGCACCTTCAACTCTGGCAAGCACAGGGTGAATAATATTCTCAACAAGGTCGTTGTCACCGCTTGATATAAATATCTTTGTACCTTTTATGGAATAAGTTCCATCTTCATTTTTTGTTGCAGTAGTTATCAAGGCTCCCACATCAGAACCTGCCTCAGACTCTGTTAAAAGCATTGTACCGCCCCATTTACCGGAAAACATATTTTTAAGATAAAGATTTTTTTGTTCGTTTGTTCCAAAGGATTCAACAAGTCTTGCAGCGCCATGGGTCATTCCAGTATACAGCATAAACGAAGGGTTTGCGCCAATCATATATTCGTTTGCTGCCAAAGCAACAGTTTTTGGCATACCCTGCCCTCCCCAATCAGGATCATCCGTCATGGCAAGCCATTCGCCCTCTCTGAATATTTTATATGCCCGATGAAATGATTCAGGCACTTTTACCTGCCCGTTTTCAAGTGTACAACCTTCTTCATCCCCTAATTTTTGTGTAGGTAAAATTTCTTTTATTGCAAGACTTCTTGCTTCAGTTACAATCATATCAACTGTTTTTTTATCAAATTCAGCAAATTTTTCATGTTCAACCATTCCAACCTGCTCATGTAATACAAAATCAACATCTCTTCTATCTGAAATAAGCTGTGCCATCCTTGCCCCTTAAATATGTTCAAAATTTAAATTAATATTAATACTTACAACCTCTAATTCCTAAAAGAATTAAGCTACAAAGTCAATATTTTAATCAATTTCTAAAGGTTTGCAACAAGAATATTTTATTATTTTTGATTATCTCATATTCGACATTACTCGTTCCGGACGATTGTGGATTGCAGTACATCAGATTGATCTATTCTTACAGGTTCTAAACTCCGCTACGCTAAAGGAAAAAAACTCGCTGCGCTCAAACAATTTTTCCTTTTTAAGCTCCACTGCATCAAGAACCTGTACAGAATTGCAATCAACGATTCCCCGCAACCCACAACCGCCCTCCCCGGCAAAGCTATCCAGGTTTGACGTAACGCAAAGATCACTGGTTGCGGGGGTCTCCAGTAAACTTATTCGTGATAATAAAGTTTGTTAAACTAAAACTTTTCAAAGCGGCTGAGACCCCTGCAATCCAGTGAATCGTTTTGTTGGACGAAGCCGCTACGCGGCAGAAAAAACCAAAATAGTGTATAACTCCTATCCGTGTCCAATTTTGGATACCATAACCTAAAAAGGAGTATACCATGAAAAAATCAGAAGTGAATCGATTCAACAAACTTTATGAACATCATCTAAGATCTC
>JAGLHT010000007.1 GCA_023143455.1 Desulfobacterales bacterium | reverse complement strand
GGAAATGTTGTGGTTAAGCGAGCCTCAAGAATTCCAAGATATACCATGGGATACCCATAATCATGTTGACATCCTTCCCCCAGGAAATTGCCAAACAAGGTCCTGAAAAATTCCAACACATAATGGGAGCGAATTGGCCGGTCTCGGAATTTATCGAAAAACCGGTAAACCCGGATGAGTTGATCTCCATAATCGAAGAAATTCTTCAGGAAAAGGAATAACCTTTATGAGCCTTGGGCATCAATTAATAAAAGAGCAGCTATTCTTCAGGAAAGAACTGAGGGAAAGAGCCTATTGGTTCATTAAGCTTAGATGGATAGTTATCACCGGCGGATTTTTGGGGAGTTGGACAATCTTTTTTTTTGATCCAAAATTACCTATTTTTCCTTTAACTATAGTTATCCTCGCAACCCTTCTTTATAATATAATATTTTTTTTTATATGGTTGAGACTGAAACCCTTTGAATTTTACAAAGTTAGACCCATTGCGATTTTCGCCCACACACAAATAACATTTGACCTTATTGCCTTTTTTTTTATCATTTATTTTACAGGCGGTATATACAGTCCAATCCTTATATTTGCAATCTTTCATATCATCCTTGCCGGCATTTTGCTTTCCCCAGTGAGTTGTTTTATATACGCCGCTATAGTCCTTCTCGCCTCGGGGGGCATGATTGTATTACAAAAAACAGCCCTTTTTCCCCTTCAACCCATTTTATTCCAGAATACCTTATCCCCATATAACCTTGAATTTCCAGGCATCGTTTTTTTGTTCCTGACCATAGCTGCTTTTATCATGATTTCAGCTTTTCTGATCACCTCGATTAAATCAAGTTTAAGAACCAAGGGAAGAGAACTACTCAAGATTTCAAGGGACTTGAATAGAAGCCCAAGTTAACAACCCTGTACAATATGGTAAAGAAGATGGGTAGACTTAATGACCTACAGATATTGATGGATTTCGCAACCCGAAACGTAACAATTATCATGGGAGTCAAGGGGTGTTCCATCAAACTTCTGGATGTTCAAAGGAAAAAATTGAAATTCTCTTCAATTTATGGCCTTAGTGAAGACTATGTTGCCAAAGATGCTATAGATATCGAAAAAAGCCCGGTTAATATGAGAATTATTAAAGGTCATCACTTTAGTATCGGGAAAATAGATAAGAAAAATTCTTTTCAATATCCTGAGGATATACAAAAAGAAGGGATTGCGTCCATGGTATGCCTGCCGCTTCGAGTTGAAAAAATGGTGTTAGGCGTATTTTGTATTTACAGTGATGTACCCCATTATTTCGAGACAGAAGATGTAGCCTTTTTTTCTCTGATGGCTGATCTGACAGCAATTGGCATAGAAAACATCAAGAGAGAATTAAATAAGACATGGTTTCTGGCAAAGGCTGCTCACCAGCTTCGTTCGCCGTTGAATGCAATTTATAGCATGTTGGAACTGATTCAAAAAGAATATCAGGGTCCCATCAACCAAGAACAAAAAGAGACCATCGATAGATGTGAAACCAGAATTAAATTACTTGGAGACATGATAAATGATTTGTTAAAAATTGGAATAAGACGAACTGAACCAAACAAATCAACCATTCCTTTGGTTGATATTAATGAACTCTTGCAGGAATTAGCCAACCTTTATGCGCATAGGGCATCAGAGAAGAAAGTGAGCTTAAAATTTGATATTGATGATGCGGTTCCAAAAATGAGTGCAGACAACTTTTTGATGATCTTTTTTCAAACCTTATTTCCAATGCAATAAAGTATACACCGCCAAAAGGAGAGGTAAATGATTGTTTTGTCATTGAAAAAGGATCACCAGATCCAATTTCAAGTCTCAGACACAGGTATTGGTATTCCAAACGAAGATTTTTCCAATATTTTTTCCGAATTTTTCAGGTCTGAAAATGCAAAATCATTTGCAGAAAATGGGACTGGACTGGACTGGGTCTTATAATTGTAAAAGAGGCTTTAGATATTCTGAAAGGTACCATATCGGTTGAGAGTAAAATAGGAGAAGGAACCAGGTTTACGTGTCTTTTTCCTATTTTAACAAGTTAAACGGTAAATATTCATCGGCCTGGGGGAAACTTGATAAATCCTTTTCAATGGCAGCATTTAAAAAAGAGTTGAGCCACCAGAAGACATCTTTATTTTTAACAATCTCCCGCAGATTGCGCATTCTCTGATTTCTTTCCTCCAAAGGCATATTAAATGCCTTGTAAATCGCCTTGGTCATTCCTTCAATGTCATGGGGATTTACTAAAATTGCATCTTGGTGAAACTGTTGAGCAGCACCAGCAAATTCGCTCAGTATTAACACCCCTTTTTCATCAATATTGCAGGCACAATATTCCTTGGCAACAAGATTCATACCATCCTTTAACGGAGCAATAAACGCAATCTCGCATGTCCGGTACAGGGATATAAGTTCATTTCTGTCAAGGGTTCGAAACATATACTGGACAGGGAGCCAGTCACCTGTAGCAAACATGCCGTTGATCTCTCCCACAAGCTGTTCTATTTGAAGCTTCAGATCAGCATAGGCTGATATTTCCCTGCGGCTTGGGATCACAAGTTGAATAAAATGCGACTTTTTATGGAACTCTGGAAAGCATGTTAAAAACTGTTTAAATGCAATTAACTTTTCAGGTATGCCCTTGGTATAATCCAGGCGATCAACACCCAGTATTATTTTCATATCAGGGGCATTCTTTCGCATTTCCTTTGCCCTTTTATAGACGTCACTATCCCAGGCCTTAAGAAAAAATTCATTATAATCAATGCTGATGGGGAAAACCCCGATGCGTACCTTTCTATTGCCTAATCTTAATTCACTTACACTTGCATTGGATTTTATTTTTTTATCAATTTGCACATCTTGAATTATTTTCTTGACACATCTAATAAAATTACGTTTGTTTTGAATGGTGTGGAACCCTATGATGTCGTATTCCAACATGGCTGAAAGTAGCTCAAAACGCCATGGACATCGTGCAAAGGTATCAAAGGGCGGAAATGGGGTATGCAAAAAAAACCCGATGGGATTCCTTATGTGCATTTTGCGCAACTGAGCCCCTACAAGTATTAATTGATAATCATGCACCCAGATAAAATCCAGGTCATTTGCATCCTGATAAATAGTTAATGCAAATTTTTTATTAACCTCCTGATAACTTTTCCAGTATTCAGGCAAAAAGATGCACTTATCCGTAAAGTCATGGAAAAGAGGCCATATAATTGAATTGGAAAAACCTTCGTAATAATTCTTTACCTCGTTTGAGTTAAGCATAACCGGTTTAACACTATATCCGGAAGCAGCCGTTTGTATTGCCGGCAACATGTTGTCATCAATATCTGACTCCTGCACATAGCCGGGCCAGCCTATCCAGGTGCCCTTTCGATTCTTGAGTACCGGTGCCATTGCCGTTACCAGTCCCCCGGCCCCTTTACCCACCTCTATTTTTCCACCCTCAGTTTTTTTTAAAATAAGTGGCAACCTGTTGGATACAATAATAATATGACTTTTTTTATCCATTTTTTATCCTCATCTTTTCCCAGGCTTAAAAAATATAGTTTAAATATCCACCATAGCTATCTTGCCGGGATATAATCTGATTATTTCATCTTTGATCATAACCATTATGGGTCTTGCCCTGCTGGTCAGGCTTTTAACCCTGACCTCTTTTTGAGTGATTTCCAGATCAAGCCAGTGGTCCCTGTATCGAATGTGGAAATTAATGCGGTTTATGGACTTTGGGAGTAAGGGATTCAAAATAAGTATATCACTGCGTATTTCCAGGCCTGCATAGCCCCGTTGAAGAATGTCAATACATCCTGACATGGCAGCCAGATGGATACCTTCCCGGGTGCTTCCGGTTCGGTCATCAACCATATCAGTCTCAAGGGCCTGGCTGAATAACCCCCAGGAACGTTCTCTTGCTTGCCGTGCCTCAATCCAGGCGTGAATGACCAATGCCAGGGATGACCCGTTTGTGGTTCGATTTAGATAATAGTTAATGTTTTTTAGGATAGAATCTTTATCAAAAGAATAATTAAGACGTTTAAACATCTTTCTTAAAGTTTCAGCACTAAAAAGATATAAAAGCATTAAAACATCCGCCTGTTTGCAGACTTTATAGTTATTGGCGCTATCTCCTTCCTTTTCAAGAACCCTGTCCAGACGCTGGATATTTCCATATTTTTTTTTATAACCATCCCAGTTAAACTCCTTTAGGTTGCCATATCCTTCAAATTGACTGAGTATTCCATCTCCATGGAATACTAGTTTCATCCTTTGACTCATTTTTTGGAATTTTTTCAGTTCTTTATCTTCTATCTTGAGCTTTTTCCTTAAATTGTCCCAGTCCTGTTCAGGAAGAATATGTTGCAGATTAAGAGCCTGGTTCATGACAAACACTACCATTAAATTAGTATATACATTGTTGTTTAAACCTGGTTTATCTGCTCCGGGGTAGGAGTCATGATATTCATCAGGCCCCATTACACCAAAGATTTCATATCGATCAAGGTCCTTGTTATGGGTTGCAATGCTTGCCCAGAATCGGGCGATTTCTATTGTTATTTCACCTCCGTAAAAGGATAAAAACTCTATATCCTGGGTAATTTGAAAATACTGCCAGATATTATAAACTATGGCATTATTTACATGGCGTTGTAGATGGGTGTTGTCTGGAAGCCAGCGACCCGATTCCGGGTTCAGATGCAATGCTTGGGTCTCCTCTCTGCCGCTGCTTCCGCTCTGCCATGGATACATTGCGCCTTTATAGCCTGCCTCTCTGGCTGCTCGCCTGGCCTCTTTAAGTCGTCGGTAACGATACATGAGTAAGGTTTTTGTAATTTGGGGAGCCCGGTAATTCAAAAATGGGAAAATGATCATTTCATCCCAGAATATATGTCCTCTGTAGCCTTCGCCATGCCAGCCCCGGGCCGGCATTCCAACATCAACATCCAAAGAATGTACAGAAGAGCTTTGTAATAAATGGAAAATATACAATCGAATAATTTTTTGCGTGGATTGCTCAATATCTTTATTGTCCAGCTCCAGTCTGACATCAAATTTGCGCCATAAAAGTTCCCAGGCTGTAACATGGGATTTTATTAAACTGCCAAAACTTACAACATCATTTGCAATAGTATTTTCCACTTCTAATAAGCATTCTGAAATACCGGTATCCCGGGATGTATAGAGGCAGACCAGTTTTTCCACGGTAAGAGCCTCTCCCATACTCACATTTACAATAAAATTCTTTGCAACATATCCACTGGGTTTATCAGCTGTAACAGATTTAACTACAGCCGTTTCATTGTTGAGAAAGATTTCGGTTCTTGCACCCATGGCAATATCTATGAAGGACTGATTGGTGCGCATTTTTAAAACCATACTTTTTTCATCAACATGTCGAGACTCAACCAGATCAAGATGCTGATTGCCCAGATCCCGGTAGCGCTTAACTCCCAAGTTGGTCACCCTGCCATCCAGAGCAGAACAGATCTCTATTTTACCTTCCCAGTTCAAGGGTGTAATAATAAGTTTCAGCCCAGCCCTGTGCATCTGCTCTCCATGGACAAAGGAGTGTTGAAAAGTTATTGTCTCTCTGTTTTTTTTATCCCGAAAGCGTATGGTGCGGTAAAGTATCCCTTTTTTTATATTCAAATGTTGTTTGTAAAAAAGAATCTTTACATCTTTTAGCTGGAACCATTCCTCTCCGGGAATGCGGAAATTAAGGCAGAGCCAGTTGGGCATATTAACCAGATCTTCATTTTCAACCATTCTGCCGGCAACTTGTGTTTTAAGGCGGTTATAGCCTCCGGCAAGGTAGGTGCCTGGATAATGCACATCATCAGCTTTTGTCTCGGCGGCGGTTCCCCTGGTAACAAAATAGCCGTTTCCCATGGCGCACAATGTTTCCCTTCGTCCTTCATCCTTAGGGTCAAACCCCAGATATATCTGCCCCCAACTGGTTTCTTTTTCCACACCGACCATAATTTCACAAAGATCGTTAACTACAAGGTGGGCTCCTTTTTGTTTAAGCTGTTTTGCCTGATCTTTCCGGTTAACACCTATAACCATTCCAAAACCACCTTTTTTCCCTGCCTCTACACCGGAAAGGGCATCCTCCACCACCACACAGCTATTTGCATGGGCATCCAGTCTTTTGGCTGCTTCCAGAAAGATATCCGGTTCAGGTTTGCCAGCAAAACCTAGATTCTCAGATACAACACCATCAACCAGGGCATCAAATAAATCTTCAATACCTGCAGCCTTAAGGACTTGATGGCAGTTTTTGCTTGAACTTACAATGGCTGTTTTAAATCCATTTTTTCTTAATTGTTTAATCAGGTCAATAGTGGATTCATAAACCTTCACACCCTCTTTTTTCAGCAAATCCGAAAAGAGTTGATTTTTTCTATTGCCCAGCCCGCATATGGTTTCCTTATCAGGAGCATCATGAACAGAACCATAAGGAATATTAATGCCACGAGAGGCAATAAAGGCTTTAACCCCTTTATAGCGAGGTTTTCCATCCACATATTTTATATAGTCATCCTTAAGGTCAAAGGGTACATACTTGTCAGTGTCGGTTTTTTTTTTCAAATATTCGTCAAAAAGTTTTTGCCAGGCCCTTGCGTGGGTATCAGCTGTTCTGGTAACCACACCGTCCAAATCAAATAGAACTGCATCATACAGTTCAGGATTAATTATTTGTTTACTTGGTACCATAAAAAAGATCCTCAGAATATTTTTTATTATCAGACATATTAATTACTCCTTTTGAATTTTTTTCGCTCTCTGACACTGAAAACCGGAACCGGGGAATGTCTGAACACCTTTTCAGCAGCACTTCCAAACAAAATCCTTGAAATATTTCCCCTGCCTTTGTTAGCCATTACAACCAAATCGATATCTTCTGTTTCAATCGCTTTCAGAATCTGTTCCGATGGAATACCCACCTTTATTATAAAGCTCATACTTAATTTTTCAACAAAAAAATGCTCTTTTATCAGCTCTTTTATCTTCTCTTGCCTATCTTTTTTCAGATCCCTGATATAATCCTTGACAATTATTTTGTCCGAGGCATATCCATTGCACATCTCCTTATATTCGTTTTAACAGAGCTTTTACCTACTGCCTTGAGTAGTAGCAATTGATGTGCCAATTTCCAATAAATCATTAAATGAATTGTACTGTAATTTTTCAGGGCTTTATATAGTATGAGAAACAATCGCTCACCAAGAAAATTAAGCAATACTATAGCAAACTGTAAAAAAAACTGACACCGATTATGCCTGCATGTGAAACAGGACAAAACATTTACTCCAAAAACCGGACATTTCTATTTGTCACCAACTTTTTTTTTATACCATTCTTGATCGCCATACAATTTTTCCATGCACTCTTGGCAGATGCCATGGCTGAAGGATACATTGGAATGATTCGCTATATAGCTTTCAACAGGGTGCCAGTGATCATTGCTGTCTCTAATTTTTTTACAGGACGCACAGATGGGAAGGAATCCTTCCAAAACCTTGATTTTTGACAACAGACGAAAGGTCATGCCAATACAGAAAATAGCGATTATTATAATCATAATGCTCTCAAAAATGCTTTCGGCAGTATTTACAGGTGTTTCTATAGTCTCAAACAGATAATGAGGAAGATCAAGGATTTCATCCAGCCATAAAAATAATAAGATTACTCCGAAACCAAAGAATTCACAAAAAATGATTGCTTTGGAGGGTTTTAAAAAATATTTCAGGGTTTTCTGTTTCATATTTTTATTACTCCAAATTATTGTTCAAATGTACATCTCTCTATGTGAATTACTTTTGCAATAATAATGCCAATATCGTGGGTCAATTTAACAAATTAGCTGAACGAATTCCGAATAACATTAAAATACTGTCACAAACAGGTTACACCCTGTAAACAAGGTGGAGACACAATTTTTTTCGAAAGACGTTCAAACAGCCTGGCATTATATTTATAAGTCCCTGTTTTCAACTAATTATTCTGATCAACAGTATTTTCTGCTTCATGGCATATTATTTGCTCTTATAAGTTATTGCTGTATTGTAAAATAATACAATAGGTTCCATTGGAGCAATCTGATAGTCAGGAGGGCAAAGTATATGAAAAACAGAATAAGAGTCTTACTGGTAGATGATGAAGACCGATTTTGTGAAACCACTTCAAAATTATTGATTAAAAAGGGATTTGACACAACAATTGCTAACAATGCTGAAATGGCGATACAGGTTTTAAAAGAAAATCCTCAGCACGTAATTGTGTTGGATATCAACATGACAGGTATGAATGGTCTTATTGCCCTGACCAAAATAAAAAAAACAGCCCCCGAGATCCAAGTGATTATGCTCACCGGTCATGGTAGTAAATGTTCTGCGATGCGGGCGCTTGCAAGAGAAGCTTTTGACTATCTTTCCAAGCCTTGTGATGTGGATACTCTTGCCTCAAGAATACATGATGCCTACGCGGCAAAACATTATGAATTTAAAATGGATGAAAAAAGGGCTTTAAACATCATGATTCGATTAAATGACCTTATGACAGTCTCGGTTGATATGACCTTAAAGGATGCGATGGAGAAAATGATAGGTGTTAATGAAAAGGCTTCTGCCTGGCTCTGGGCTATGGACAAAAGCCCAAGCTTATTGCCGGTTTTTGATAAACGGAGTATTCTGGTTGGCATTCTCACAAGAATGGATATTATCAGGGCAGTAAGACCTGAATATGTATCGGTAGGCGAGCCATTCAATGAAGAGAGTTCCAAATTTTCAACCATTTTCTGGAGTGGATTGTTTTCTGACCGGGTAAAAGAAATTGCTGAAAAAAAAGTCTGGGAAATTATGTCTGAACGACCGCCCGTAATCAGTGAATATGCAAACCTTCTGGAAGTTGCACATTTGATGGAGAGGGAACCAAAAGGGCTGCTGCTTGTACAGGATATCTCCAGAGTGATAGGTATTATTAGGGATCAGGACATATTTTTTGAGATAGCAGATGTCATGAAAAATAAATTTAAGGCTGTTATCTTTTGTCTTGTTTTTGCTCAAAATATCTTTAAAAAGTTTCCAACCGATATAAAGCAGGACAATTCCGGCAAACATTTTGAAATTCTTTGGATCAGGCAAATACTCGATGCGTACCCAGGCTCCGATAAAAACCCCGGGCAAGGTGCCGATAATGATAGCTCTGGCCAAAGACCATAACATTCTTTTTTCTTTGATATACCGGTAGACCCCGCTTGGTATGGCAATGATGTTGAAAACATGATTGGTAGCAGAAACAGAAGGGGACGTATATCCCAGAACACTCATCTGGAATGGCAGCAGCAAAAACGCGCCGGAAATACCGCCCATGGAAGTGAAAAAAGAAACAATAAAAGCAGTAAAGAAAATAACCAATGGGTTGGCATGGATTTCGGCAATTGGGAAATACATTATAGTCTCCAAATTTTAAAAATAGCCCAGAGAGATGATATGATGATTACCATCCTCCGAACTATTTATATTTAACTTAAAAAAGCTCCTGTATTATGAATTTAAAATCTTTTCCATTTCAAAAAACAGATCCTGCTCCCGTATTACACCCACTATTTTGTCTAACAATTTGACAAGAAGGCGCCTCTCGTTGCGGTAAATCATGAGGTATGCAGCCTCCATCAGATTTGATCCGCCGTCAATGGGAATAGGAGAAGGTGACATGACGTCACGGATGCATTTAGTTTTCATCTCCTGTATTCTGGTACTAAACATTTTATCCCAGAACATGGGGGAATATTCAATACTGTCTGCCAGAGAAGGTTTAGGGGCTGAAAGATAGTCTGGCATGGCCATTTCCAATAGATCCCGGATGGTCAAGATCCCTTTTATCTGGTTGTCGGTATCCCTTACGAGAATCGACCGGTGCCCTGTTTCCATCAATTGGTTCGTTGCAATCTTTGTAACAAAAGATTTCTTCAGTTCATCAATCGCGTCCTGTATGGTTTTCTTTTCATTGATGGTGGAGTACTCTGTAATCGGGATCATTACCGATGAAACATACCTTTCTTTGTGGTCAGACGATTTATAAAGTTTATTTGCCCGGTGGAAGGCTTCCTTTATTTTTTCTGCCAGAAGATCAATATCACAGGGTTTGCTCAGATAGTCAAAGGCTCCTTCAACGAGAGCCTCTCTAGCCGAAGGCTTGTCCCCGTGACCGGTCAGCATGATGACCGGGAGATCCGGCTTAAGCTTTTTAATTCTTGCCAGAGCCTCATGTCCGTCAATACCAGGCATTTTTATATCCAGAATAACCACATCCGGGTTTTGTACTATCATTTTGAGTGCCTCCTCACCAGTTTCAGCCAGGATGGTTTCAAATCCTTTTTTCATCAGTATTTTTTTTGTTGTATCCCTGAACCTTTTTTCATCATCCACCATTAACACTTTTATTTGTTCTGTCATTTGTATTGTCTCCTTATTAATCAATATTTTTCATAATGTTTAAGTGAGATCATTTATATTTTATCCCTTTAATTAACGAATGCTATAACAGCTGAGTATATTAGAAAAAACTGAACGGTCATTGAGACCACCAGAATCAACAATGCCTGTTTCCATGTAAGTCCGCAAGTGTTTTTAAACCCTGTGTATATCAGCCACCATTTCCACGGTTCAGTAAACCATAGAAAAAACGGTAGCCATGACATAAAAAGGGTCACTCCAGATGAAAAGACATACAGGCTGAATATTATGGAAAAAGAGGTGCGTTTCCCAAGAATCATAACCATTGCCATATATCCCAGCAAAGATGAAATAAGCATCATTCCTGAAGCATTAGCAAAAAAAATGATCGCCATGATCCAGGCAGGTCTGGAATAGGCCCCGGTTAAAAGACTTGCCATGGCGAAAAAACAACAGCAGAGCACCATAAACCCTAAAGCCCTTTTTAATGTTGTCTTCTCGGTAAGCTCCTTAAAAAATTGTCCGGGTTCAATCAAAAGCTGGATTAGGGAATAAGAATAAAACTGCCAGATTTTTAAAGTAGGTTCTAACATAATCGTACTCCCTTTTGAATTTCTTTTGTTTGAATCAATCATCTGCCATTTTCATAAATTATACTAGTTTTACAAATACACCCATTAGAAGCATAATGATGGTCATAAAGAAAAAGACTTTTCGTTCAGTCTCTTTGCTGAAAAACACTTTCCCGTCTTTCAACAATATTTTTTTGAATCCTGTTTTTTTTATTTCTTGATTATTATTCATAATAGCATCCCTTTAAAATTGGTTAAAATCCGGGCATAGTGCCAAATCCCCTGAATGACCAGTAAACCCCGGTCAAAAAAAGCAACACAACATTGGCAACAAAAAACATGGGGATACCGACCCTGAGATAATCTTTGGGCTCAAGGTATCCGCTGGCATATACTATTGCATTGGGCGGTGTGCCGATTATCAGGCAATAGGCAAATGAGGATGCAATGGCGGTTGCCATGGCCATGAAGGGCAGATAGGCGGTGCCCGGGTGAACCATGCCCGCCATGTTCAGGGTAATGGGTCCCACGGAAGCCGCTGCTGGTCCGTCTGCCATAAGGTTGGTTAGAATCGCTGTCATTCCGTTACTGACGATCATTAAGGGGAGACCTGCTTCCATGCCAAATTGTGCTAAAAAGTCGATGACAGATCGTGCCAGCCAATAGGCAGCACCGGTGGAATCCAGAGTTCTTCCGAATATAATGGCACCGGCATATAACCAGACAACCCCCCAGTCCACCTTGTCCTGGTAGTCCCGCCAGTTGACAACCCCGACCAGAATATAGGAGATGGCACCGGCCATGGCAATGACACCAATGCCAAGCCGGATGGGATAAATACCCATATTAAAAAAAACTTTTTCTGTAAACCAGCCAAATACCATTATAACAAATATGATCATGGCCCATACCTGTTTCTTGTTCCAGCCTCCCATTTTGTCAATTTCTATCTTTAACTGATCCATAGCAGGTGCCAGGGAGACAATTTTGGGTCTGAAACGAAGATTTGTGATAAACCAGGTAACAGGAATCATGATAATTACAAAGGGGAAACAATATGTCACCCACTGGAAGTATCCGATATCAACCCCGAACATATCCGTGAGATAGGTCATCATGATCACATTCCTTGCCCCGCCGGAAGGTGCACCCGGTCCACCGATATTACAGGCCATGGCAATAGTGATCATCAACAGCTTGGCAAGCTCCTTATCTTCAGGGATTTCATTGGTCAGGCTGTTCTGGTATAGCAGCATGCCAATGGGAAGGAACATGGCAGCTAGGGCATGGTCAGATATAAATGCTGCCAGAGGTGCTATGATCAAAAAGAAAACCAGGGTGATCCATTTGGTATTGGGGACAGCCAGTTTTTTGAACATTGCCATGCATACTCGTTTGTCCACCCCTGTTTTGACAAAAGCTGCAGCGAACATCAGGCTACCCATGATAAACCAGCAGGCATCACTCCAGTATAGCATAGCTACTTCACTTCTCGAAACCACCCCGGTAAAAACAAGGATCAGGCCGACGCAAAAGGCAACTGCCGGAAGGGGGATACACTCTGTTAAAAAACAGAGTACAACAAACACCCCCATGGCACAGGCAACTTTTATATGCCAGGCACCTTTGTCAGCGGCTTTTTTGTCCTTTCCGGTCAAGTCTTCATACTTTAAGCCTTCTTTCCTGACTTCCAGCGCACTCTTCATGGCAGATAGATAAGTGTCGTTGGATATATTTATTTTAATAAATTCCTGAGCTTTATCAAAGTTTTTTTGACTGGCTTCTATCTTATTACTTTTACACCACTTGAGATTCCGTTTTAAATACCGGGTTTTGTTCAAGGCGCCCATTCGTATATTTTTTTCCATGATATTGGCAGTGAGCAATTGCCATTGTTCAGCATCTGAGCTGTCTATATCAAACAGCTCATTGGTAATATGATTCACAACTGCCTTGGGACCCACCTTGTATTCAGTACCCACATCCTTCATCCCGTATGGGGTGGGCATAAGCAGGATTCCAATAAAAAATATGACGGGGAAAATAAAAATTTTCCAGTTTATATATTTATCATATCCAGTAGCTTGCTTTTCTTTTTTCATTTATTAATCTCCAATATACAAAATTTTATTCTTCATCGTCTTTGAGAATTTCACGAGGTGATCTCATATATTTTTTTGCCTGGGCAATCCTGATTTTTTCTTCCAGCCGTTGTCTTTTTTCAAAGGCTTCTAAGGCTTTTTCAATAATTATTTCAATATCGGCCGGCTTCATGAGAAAATCATAGGCACCGGATTTTAAACCATCTATGGCTGAACTCAAGGTAGCATGACCTGTCAGCATAATCACTTCTACTAGAGGATAAAGGGTCCTGATTGCCTTTAATGTTTCGTTACCATCCATTCCTGGCATCTTGACATCAAGAATAACTACATGGACATTTTGAAGTTTTAGTTTTTCAAGGGCATCCTTCCCGCTTTGGGCGGTTAAAACCTCAAACCCTTTTTTTTCAATTAGTTTTTTGGTTGTTTGAAGATACCTTTCTTCATCATCGACCAGCATAATTCTCATTTTCGCCATGTTTAATCCTCCTAAATTTTCATTAATTTATTGCCGGCAGACTGATAACAAAAGTCGTGGCGACATTTTGTTCACTTGTTACTTCCATGGTTCCGCCAAAACTTTCTATGATCCCATAACAAACAGAAAGTCCAAGTCCGGTTCCTTTACCCACAGGTTTTGTGGTAAAAAATGGAGAGAATATTTTTTCAATATTTTCAGGGCTGATACCTGCCCCGTTGTCTGTTATTTTTATTACAAGGAAACCTTCATTATTTTTATAGGACTCAATTTTCAGTATTCCTCCGGATGATCCATGCTGCTCAGATAGGGCGTCCATTGCATTATTGAAAAGATTGAGCATCACCTGTTGAAATTGGGATGGGTCCCCCTTGAATTCAGGAGAATCTTCTGAAATATGAATAATAATTTCAATACCGTTGACCATGGCTTTTTTTTCAATCATATGAATAATCTCAGGTATGACATGGCGTGGATTCAAAAGTTGCTCTTTTATCTCATTTTCCCGTCCGAATTTTAAAATGGCATGGGTGATTTCAGAACATCGATTCACCTGAAGTTTTATCTGATCCAATGAATCCTCAATTTCGTCTACATCTTCTTTTTTTTCAGCATCGATATTGCCAGACATATCTTCCAGCAAGCTTTCTATCAGGGCATGTTCACTTTTAATAATCTGAAGGGGGTTGTTTATTTCATGGGCAAACCCGGCAGCCATCTCACCGATTTCAGCAAGTTGGGCGGCGCGGATCAACTGGTTCCCCAGGCTTTCCTTTTCCTGTCCCAGTTGTTGGATCCTTTTAAGAATGCGTTCAGTCATATAGACCGCCATAACAATAATAACTGCTCCGCCAATAACCATGATAATCAGACTGATATATAATGCTGAATAAAGAGATTTATATGCATCTTTTTTTTCTTGCCTGACCACCAGAAGCCACTCCCTGTTTTTAAGCCAGGCTGTTGCATATAAATATTTGTTTCTTTCAGAATCAGAATTAATAAAAGTTTGAATGTTGTTCCCGAGTGAAGGAAAATCAGAAAATTCAGAATCTTTATCCATTATATAGATACCTCCGGAACGCCTTCCGGTTTGAGCAACCCCTTTTTTGTTCAGGATATAGGATTCCCCTGTCCTTCCTATCCGTACCTGGGATACCAGCTTGTCAAAAAACAAGGTATCAATGGTTGCCCGCAGTATCCAGGTTTTCTCCGCACCGCCTTGCCTTACTGCAATAACAAAATGGGGAACGTTTCTGTAACCCAGGAAGATATCGCTGACATAGTATCCATTCTGCATGACTTCTTTGAACCACAATTCATTCTTGTAGTCTTTTCCCCTCAGTTGATATTGACCGGAGTATTTTAAATGGATGCCATGGGAGTCAAACAATCCTAAATCAATAAAAGCGCCTGTCCGACTTTTTAGATTTTTAAATATGGTATCAATGGCTTTATTAGAGTTGATTTCTTTAAAACTGTAGATTTTGGTAATGAGTTCAAGATCGGATTTGCGTTCCATCAGGAAGGACTCGATCATATCACGATGGTCTCCCACGATCCGTTTTAAGCTGCTGGTAGTATTATTCTCAAGTGCAGTTGTGAAAAAATAAAAACTGACCCCAATGGCCAGTATAAAGGGAATAAATGGAACAATTATCATATTGATTAAAATGGATCGTTTGGCCTGCCCTCTTTTTTCTTCATGCTTTTGTTTTTTTTTATCCATAATACTATTCAACCTTTAAATTGATTCAGCATATTTATCCAGATGCCTCGCAGGAATCTAAATAGCAACTATGATGCCACTTAAATTCTTAACTGTTAAAAAATCAATAAGTACCTGAAATACTAAACTATTATTGATGTTATAAATGAAGGGGAAAAAAGGAAGGTTTCAAACACATGTCAGCTTTTTTTTCAAATTGTAAATCAAATAAAAAGCAGAGAATGTTTTTTTATCCATAAAACAGAAGTGATCATGTCAGTATATTTTACAGGTTGTAAAAAGGGTAGTGAGGATTGACTTGGACATGGGCGCATCAATGTCTTCTGCCGTGATTTATTTTTGATCCCATGATCAGCAAAAAGGCATGGTAAAATGATATACACCATCTTCCAGGCTTGACATATTTCCTTTTGCAAAACATGGGAAAACGATTTGGATAGTCTTTAATCGAAGTTAAGATATTTGATATTCCTTTTCTGTTGCGGCTGGGAAGTGCAAAAACAGCACGCCCCCCCCCTTTGGATATTTTCGCGCCATTAAAGAATTTCAGGACTTCTGTAGGTCCAGTAGCAACATTTCCTTTGTATATTGGCACACTTTTTTATCCATGCAATTTTTTATCCAGACACCGCTTATTTTTTTTAGTTGTAGAAGATATAAAAATGTGTTGTATTCCCTGAATAAAGATTTTGTGTATTTTTATAGTTTTCAATCATTTTAGAAGAGTTGAAAAATGAATTTTGAAAGACTCAGAATATTCCTGATAGCGGCATTTATGCTTGTTTCTCTGGTGCCCCTGGCTTCTTTTGGATACAAAGTAATATCCCAGGGAGAAACTCTGATCGAAGAAAAAGCATCATCCTACTTAAAGGGTTTGTCAAAAAGCAATGCTGATGCAATAAAAGGATTTATGATGGAAAGAGCAAATGATATGAACAACCTTTCCAATATTATTGATCTTTTTGGATTTAATACCTCGATACTTAAAATGCATTTTGAACAAATGAAGGAACACTACAGACCCTATCTTGTTTTTTTTGTTCTGGATAAATCAGGGAAGCTTGTTTTCTCTACTCTGGATGCACAATTTGATCCGGTAATAGTGCAGACCATTGGTGAATCGGTAAGGTCATCGTTGGATACATATATTAAAGATATCTTTATGTTTACCATTGGGCAAGAACAAATTCCGGCACTTATGATTTGCACACCAATATTGAACGCATCTAAAGAACTAGATGGGAACTTATGTGCTTTGGTTGATTTCAGGCTTGTTGGCTCGCTGCTAAGAAAAAGCAATATAGAAGCTACCGGAGAGGTCTATTTGGTAGACGAAAAGGGTAGATTTTTGTCTACATCAAGATTTGGGGCAAAGGCCATTGTGGATCATATTTCTATAAATGCCATCGATGAAAAGAAACAGGGGCTTTATGAAACAACCGATTATAGAGGGGAGCGTGTTTTGCAAGCCTATCAGAAAGTTGATGCTTTTCCTTGGTATGTTATGGCTGACCAGGACATGGCTGAAATTTTAAATCGTATCAAGGCTCTGGGAAGGGAGGCTGTTGTTTATGGCATACTGACAGCAATGATTGTATTTGTCCTTGCTTTTGTTATTTCAACTATAATAGTAAATATTTTGAAAGCTAAATACCGGTACGAAAAAGAGCTTGAGTTTCAAGTCATTCAAAAAGAAAAACTTGCATCCCTTGGCCTTCTGACCTCAGGTCTTGCCCATGAATTAAACACACCCCTTGCCAATGCGTTACTCTATACCCAGATTGCCAAAGAAGAACTAAATGAATCTGGAATCGGAATAGAGATAATCCAGGAAAGACTTTCCACAGTAGTTGATGAAGTCAGACAGGGAAGTAAAATTGTTAGAAACCTTCTTGATTTTTCCCGCCATTCCCAGAGCGATGCACAAACTACTGATGTCAATAAAGCCCTGACAAAACTGATGGGTATAGCCGGGCTCCATTGTGCGTCTAAAAAAATTAAAATAGAAAAAGAACTGGAAAAAGATATGCCTGACATTAAGGGTGATGCAAGCACCATACAGGCCATATTGACAAATCTTGTTACAAATGCCATTGAAGCCATGCCGGATGGGGGGATATTAAAATTAAAAACCCGTTACGTGCAGGTTTTAAAAAAGGTAAAAATTGAAATTGCAGATTCCGGACCAGGGATTCCCAAGGATGAACTTATCAAAATATTCAATCCGTTTTTCACAACTAAAAGTCCGGGAGAAGGAACAGGTCTTGGTCTTTTTGTCAGTAATGAGATGGCAAGAAAACTGGGGGGGGATATTAAAGTAATCAGTTCAACCGAGGGCAATGCAATCAATCCTGGTACAGTATTTACTGTTGAATTACCTATAGAATAGTTTTTTATCATAGAATGGGAGATCCTATGAAAGGATACAAAATTTTAATTGTTGAAGACGATCAAAAAATGAATCAGGGATTACTGCATGTTATTTCAAAAGAGGGCTATGATGCACAAGCAGTTGATTCCGGAGAAAAAGCCCTTGAAAAGATCAAAAACACCCAATTTGACTTGGTCATATCAGACTTCAAACTTCCCGGTATTAATGGAATGGAACTTCTGAAAGCCACAAAGAGGCATGATGTTAATATCTTGTTTATTATTATTACGGCTTACGGTACGGTTGACACAGCTGTTTCAGCCATGAAAAAAGGTGCTGAAGACTATATTTTAAAGCCCTTTGACATGGAAGAACTGAGGGTCGTCGTTAAAAAAACCATGGAAAAGCGAGAGCTGTTTTTAAGCAATCTCCGTTTGCAACATCAACTTCAGAAAAAATATACATTTGAAAATATTATTGGAACCAGTGAAGCAATGATGACTGTTTTCAAAATCATCAACAACATCAAGGATTCAAAGGCAACTGTTCTTATCAATGGAGAGACCGGTACGGGGAAAGAACTGGTTGCCAGAGCAATACATTTTAACAGTGACAAGGCTTCAAAACCTTATCTTCCGGTCAATTGTGCTGCCCTTAATGAAAACTTGCTGGCAAGTGAATTGTTTGGTCATGTAAAAGGTGCATTTACAGGTGCTGTATCTGACAAAAGAGGGCTCTTTGAAGCTGCAAACGGGGGGACAATATTTCTTGATGAGATCGGGGATATCGGGACAGGGCTCCAGCAGACATTCCTGCGGGCATTGGAAAATGGAGAAATACAGCCGGTTGGTTCCTTTGAGAGAAAAAAGGTTTGGGTAAGAATCCTTGCTGCGACAAATAAAAACCTTGAGGCTATGGTTGAGCAGGGCAGCTTTAGAAAGGACCTGTATTACCGTCTGAATGTTGTTATTATTGATTTACCGCCTTTAAGAAAACGTAAAGGAGATATCGGAATCCTGGCACATCATTTTTTAAAGCAATATTCAGCTCAAAATAATAAAAACATAAAACGTATTTCTCAAGAGGTGCTTAGGTTGTTGGAAAATTATGATTGGCCCGGAAATATCAGGGAGCTTGAAAATATAATTGAAAGAGCAACGCTTTTTGAAGTCAGCAATGAAATTACTAAAAACAGCCTTCCTCCTGTTTTGACAATGCCCCCTTTAGTTTCAGGTATAGAGCCTTTTTCCAAAGATATAAAATCTCTGGAACAATTGAGCAAAAAACATATCATTAATGTCCTGGATATGACTGGTAATAATAAAACCCAGGCATCAAAATTATTAGGAATCGACCGATCCACCCTATGGCGTATAATGAATCGTCTAAAAATGAACTGAAATCATTATTCGGTGCAATGTGCAACGGTCGCTGCGTTTTGCATCAGGATCTTTTCTTAATTATAAAACACCAACAATACATATTCTATGTATTTACAGCTACTTACCTCAATTTTTTTCCTATGGCATACTCCTTGCTCTTTAATTTTTTAATTTTAATGATTATGTCAGTTTGCAATGTCCTTTGATAAGAGAGCTTAGCTCGTATCATTTATCGGTGTTGTTGAACAGAAGTATAATAATATTTAAGAAAACCGGGGGGTTTATGGGAAAAAATATTTTTGGAAATTTAAATGACTGGGGAGTGGTTCTGGAGAAACTAAAAAAATTGTCTGAGAGTAAGGAGCTTGGCAGCTGCCAAGATGAATTGATCCGCCTGCTCCGGTTTAACCAAAACTGGCGTCTGCGCGAAGCCGCAATTGAATCTTTACCTTTTGTAGAGAATCCAAGCTCAAATCTGGCAAGAGAAGTTCTTTCATTAATAAAACGCAATGATCTTTATTATGATGTAAGGATACTGGCGACTGATGGTCTTGAAAAACTAACAACAACTATTGTTAATAACCGAGCTCTTGAAAAAGATATTTTGAAACAATTTGTTCAGGAAATCATAGAAGCCATGGATGAATTACTTGCTTCGCCTGAACCACCAAAATTTCATGATGCATTGCAAAACTCAATGGATCAGATCAAGGGAATTGGCGTAACAATCTAAATAGCCTTTGAACAAAATTGATTAATAACAAAAGATAATATAAGGAGCCAAACATGCTTATCGGAATACCAAAAGAAATAATGTGCAAGGAAAACAGAGTTGCAGCTCTTCCCGAAACTGTTGAAAAATTTAAAAAACTTGGATTTGATGTCATTGTTGAAACAAAGGCAGGGTCAGGTGCATTTACTGATGATGATGCATACCAAAAAGCTGGAGCAGAGATTGCTCTTGATGCAGCCGAGGTTTTTAATAAATCAGATGTTATTTTAAAGGTCAAAGAACCTCTGTTTAATGAACAGTTCAACAAGCATGAAATTGACATGTTAAAAGAAAATCAAACACTCATTACTTTTATACATCCTGCAGCTCCTTCAAATCATGAAGATGTAAAAAAAATGCAGGCAAGAAACATCACAGCATTCACAATGGACGGTATCCCCAGAATTTCACGAGCGCAACGCATGGACCCATTGACATCCATGAGTGCTATAACTGGTTATAAAGCAATCATTATTGCGGCAGCTAATTTTCCAAAATTCATTCCCATGATTGGAACGTCAATTGGGATGACTAAGCCCGCCAATATTTTGGTGGTAGGTGCCGGAGTTGTGGGGCTTCAGGCAATTGCAACAGGGAAAAGGCTTGGTGGAATTGTAAAAGTAGTTGATATCCGTCCTGATGCAAGAAAAGAGGCAGAGAGCTTAGGAGTCAAAGCGGTTGGTTTTGATGCACCACCTGAGATGGTCATTGGAGAGGGAGGATATGCCAAAGCACTTTCAGATGAATGGCTTGAAAAAGAAAGACAAGCGCTAAAACCTTTGGTCGCAGAATCTGATATTATTGTTTTAAGTGCCCTTGTCCCGGGAGAAGTTGCCCAGCATCTAATCACAAAAGAAATGGTTGAAACAATGAAACCAGGGTCTGTCATTATTGATGTATCGATTGATCAGGGCGGAAATTGTGAGATAACAGATCCTGGAAAAGAATTAATTCATAAAGGTGTCTACATCTGTGGAATTAAAAATATACCCGGATCATTGCCGATTCATTCTTCATGGCTGTATGCCAATAATCTTTATTATTTTGTCGAGAATCTGTTTAAAAACGGACCAGATGACTTTGACATGACAGATGAAATCATTAAAGATGCTCTTGTTACTCACAAAGGCAAACTTTATCACCAAGGCACTCTCAAGGCAATGGGACTGGCTGACCATTAAACAATCAGGAGTAAACCAATGGCAAATCTTTTATTAATGGCAGGAGTTTTTTTGTTTTTCTTTGTGGTTGGATATCTTTTGATTTCCAGAATACCTACATTGCTTCATACACCATTGATGTCCATGACAAATGCAATCTCTGCTGTAACCATATTAGGAGTTTTGATTCTTTTCTCAGCTGCATCAACTAGGACGGAGCAGATAATAGGATCAATCGCTTTTATCATGGCTGCTTTCAACCTTGTGGGTGGATTTGTAATCACTGACAGAATGTTAAAACTGTTTAAGAAAAAAGGAAAGGGAGTTCAAGAATAATGACTGAAACATACTCTGCCATGAATTTATTTTTGGATTTTTCCGTAATAGGCATTCTTATATTGGGAATATGGCTGTTTCACTGGCCCCACAGGGCAAAACTCGGCAACCTTGTCGCTGCTTTTGCTTTAACCTGTGCAGCAGTTTTAGTCCTTTATCGAAACGGAATCATGTATCCTTATATTGTGCTAATGTCTCTTGTGATCGGCTCTGCTGCTGGGTATTGGGTGGCAAAGAGAGTCACAATGATTCAAATTCCTGCCATGGTTGCTTTTCAGCATGGTGCAGGAGGGATAGCAGCTTTTTTTCTTTCCCTTGCAGAACTAATGCGAGGAACTCAACACCTTGGAACGATAAATGAAATTTCCGGTCTATTAGGTCTTGCTATAGGAGCTTTGACTTTCAGTGGCAGCATGATCGCAGGAGGGAAGCTGTCCAATAAGCTTGGACAGGCTCAACTGATATTGCCAAAACACACCTTGTTTGTCATGATAAATTTTGTTGTCATTATCGCATTAATTATTGCAGCATTGTTTGCGCCTGTTGGAAGTCAGATATTCCTCTATATTTTAATCATTTTCATGTCAATCCTTTTTGGAATTATTTTTTCTATCCGTATTGGCGGGGCTGATATGCCGGTTTTGATTTCATTCTTAAATGCAACTGCAGGATTGGCTGCTGCATTTTGCGGCATGATTATCGAAAATAAATTGCTGATTTCCTGTGGAGCCACTGTGGCAGCTTCAGGATCAATACTGACTTATGTTATGTGCAAAGCAATGAACCGTAGCCTTTTCAGAGTTTTTGTTCCTATTGAGGCGCCTCAGTCAAAGCCAGCGGTTAAAAATAAGCAGGTCCGTGTTGCAGTTCCTGTTGAAAAAAATAACTTTGAAAAAGCTGTTGAAATTGCCCGCAATGCAAATAAAGTCATTATTATTCCCGGGTATGGAATGGCTCTGGCACAGGCACAATTCAAGGTGATTGAGCTTGCCTCGATACTTGAATTAATGGGTGCACAAGTGAAATTTGCCATTCACCCGGTTGCGGGAAGAATGCCCGGGCACATGAATGTTCTTCTGGCTGAAGCAGAAGTCGATTATGACAAGCTTTACGAAATGGATGAAATTAATCCTGAATTTTCACAAACAGACGTTGTTCTTATTTTTGGTGCTTGTGACGTGGTGAATCCGTCAGCAATAGATACTGAGGGCACTCCTATTTCCGGAATGCCTATATTGATGGCCCATGATGCAAAAAAAGTAATTGTATGCAATTTTGATGCAAACCCGGGTTATTCAGGAGTTGAGAACACCTTATATGAAAATCCGAAAACAATAATGTTAGTAGGTGATGCAGCATCAACTGCAAATAGCTTGATTGATGCATTAAAGGTACAAAAGTGATTTAAAATAGATAAAAATATACATTCTATCTTAAGTCTAATGACGGCTGGGGATAGTTGGGATAATTGATTTGATCGGACAATTTTTAAATATCCCTAAGGCAGAAGGCTCTGTATTAGCACCTCTGCAACAGAGCCTTCTTTGCCAAAAACTGTAATATTTCTGAAACCCTTTTCAAATCATTAATGATTTAGTTTCAGAGCGTCAATGGTATTTATACTGGATTAAAATAATCCAAAACATATTTTAACTGAAAATAGGAGAATGAGAATGAGCACCATTTTGGATAGAGTCTTTGCAAAAGATCCCTTTGAAAAAGAGTTTCATCAAGCAGTAACAGAGGTTGTTAGGTCTGTAAAACCGGTTTTGGATAAAAACCCAGAATATCGGCATGCCAATATTCTGGGAAGAATGATTGAACCGGAACGAGTGATTCAATTCAGGGTTCCCTGGGTGGATGATCACGGTCAAATCAAGGTCAATCGGGGATTCAGAATAGAGATGAACAGTGCCATCGGACCATACAAGGGCGGGCTTCGATTCCATTCTTCCGTCAACCTTTCCATTTTGAAATTTCTTGCCTTTGAACAGACATTTAAAAATGCATTGACCACCCTCCCTCTTGGCGCCGGAAAAGGTGGTGCAGACTTTGATCCCAAGGGTAAATCAGATAATGAAGTCATGAGATTCTGCCAAAGTTTCATGTGCGAACTTTTCCGTCATTTAGGTCCTGATACGGATATTCCTGCGGGAGATATAGGTGTTGGAGCAAGAGAGATCGGATACCTTTTTGGTATGTATAAAAAATTAAAAAATGAATTTTCAGGCGTACTGACCGGGAAAGGCCTTAACTGGGGTGGAAGCCTGATCAGACCGGAAGCAACCGGGTATGGCACAGTCTTTTTTGCTGAGGAAATGCTGGCTATCAGAAGAGAAAGCCTCAAAGATAAAGTTTGCCTTGTTTCTGCTTCTGGTAATGTGGCTCAGTATACTATTGAAAAATTAAATCAGCTGGGAGCAAAGGTTATCACAATATCTGATAGTTCCGGATATATTTATGATGAAAAAGGGATTGATGAAGCCAAGCTTCAATATGTCATATATCTGAAAAATGGAAAACGCGGTAGAATCAGGGAATATGCTGATAAATACCCGGAAGCGGTTTATACTGAATTTAATGGGTCTTTGGATCACAATCCATTGTGGAACCATAAGGCAGACTGTGCTTTTCCAAGCGCAACCCAGAATGAAATCAATGCCAAAGATGCCCAGAATATGATAAATAATGGTGTCTATGTAGTCAGCGAAGGTGCTAATATGCCGACCATGCCGGAAGGTGTTGAAATCTTTCTTGATAATAAAATTCTCTATGCACCGGGCAAAGCAGCCAATGCAGGTGGTGTTGCCGTATCCGGACTTGAAATGTCCCAGAACTCAATGAGAATTAAATGGACCCGTGAAGAAGTGGAAGCCAAGCTTAAGGGTATCATGCAAAGCATTCATGCGGCATGTCTTTCTGCTTCAGAAGAATATGGAACTCCAGGCAACTACGTCAATGGTGCCAATATTGCCGGATTTGTTAAAGTGGCAGATTCAATGATGGATCAGGGTATTGTTTAATTTTTTTTGATTGAATAACTCGATAAACTTTAAAAGGTCAGTTAAGTTTTTTTAACTGACCTTTTTTTCATGTCAGCAATAAAGTTTATATGAAATCCTATTTTAATTTTTTTAACAGGGTTTTTCTGTCAATTTTTAAAATCTCAAGAGCTTTTGCCTTATTCCCACCTGTCATTTCGACAACATCTCTGACATATTTTTTCGACATTTCTTCAAGGCTGAGATTAAGACGTTTATCATAGGGAATATTAAATTTCATGGTGTCAGGAAAATTAACTGTGTCTATATGATCCTTATCATTCATGACCATGCCTCGATGAATAAGATTTTCAAGTTCCCTGACATTGCCGGGCCAGGAATAATTTTTTAAAGAAGAGATTGCCTTATCTGTAAAGGTAGGTTCTTTTTTTCCAAGCTCTTTGCCATATTTTAAGGCAAAATGCTTGGCAAGAAGAATGATATCATTTCCACGATTTCTAAGTGGAGGGATATCAATGTTTATAACATTTAGACGGAAAAATAAATCCTGGCGAAACAAGCTTTTATCAACCAAGTCTGCAAGGTCTTTATTGGTTGCAGCAATAATTCTGGCATCAATTTTTATTTCTTGAGTTTCTCCTACTTTGGAGATTTCTTTTTCCTGTAAAACCCTTAGTAGTTTAGCCTGGAGCTCAAACGGTAATTCACTGATTTCATCTAAAAAAAGACAGCCTTTTTCGGCAGCTTGAAAAAATCCTTTTCTGTTTTGAACAGCACCTGTGAATGCTCCTTTTACATGACCGAACAATTCAGTTTCAAAAAGGCTGGCAGGTATGCCCGGACAATTAACAGGAATAAAAGGATAGATAGACCTTGTTTTGTGATTATAGTGAATCGCGCGAGCCACCAGCTCTTTTCCTGTACCACTTTCTCCGGTTATTAAAACGATCGCATCGTTTTTGCAGACTTTTTCAATCTTTGAATACACATCTATCATATTTTGTGATTGACCCAAAATGCCAAACCGGGTCCAGGGATCATTATATAAAGTTTCAGGATCAATTTTTTTTTCTTTTTGCTTCTGGATGCTCTTTTTCACTCCATCAAGTAGTTCCTTGTCTGTGAACGGCTTTGTAATATATTCATCAGCCCCTTCTTTTATTGCCAAAACAGCACTGTTAATAGAGCCGTACCCTGTCAGCATAATAATAGAGATATCCTGAAAATGGTCACGAACATATTTTATCAGTTCAAGGCCTGAATGTTTCGGCATTTTATAGTCAGTGATCAAAAGGTCAATATCCTGCCTTGAAAGGATTTCTATGGCATCATTCACACTATTTGATGTGAACACATGGAATCCTGCCATTTCAAGGTTTCTTTGTATTACTTCGCAAGTAATGATATTATCATCAACAATGAGAATTACTTCTTTATTGTATTGATTTGGCATTAGTTTCCCTCCAAGGGTAAACAGACTTCAAAAATAGTTCCTTTTCCCGGTTCACTGCTGACTTTAATGTCTCCATTATGGTTCTTGATAATTCCATAAACAACTGAAAGGCCTAATCCTGTACCTTCACCAACGTCTTTTGTTGTAAAAAAAGGCATAAATGTTTTACTGATATTTTCACAAGGTATCCCGATCCCGGTATCTTCAATAGAAAGAATTGCATTTTTACTATCTTTTCTTGTATTGAATATTAATTTTCCACCAGTTTTCATTGCCTGGGTTGCATTGATTGTCAAATTCGTAATGACCTGTTTGATTTGATTGGGATCAGCTATAATGGTTATGGGTTTAGTATATTGTTTTACAATTTCAATTCCTTCTTTGATGCATCTTGCTTCTAAAAATGTGATGCTGTTTTCAATTAGTTCATTGAGATCAATTTTTTCTTTGCATAAATTTGATTGACGGGAAAATTCCATTAATTTTTTTATTATTTCCCGGGAATAGATTGCGCAATCTTCAATTTTTCCGAGGTCTTTCTTCGCCTGGTTCGGCAGCTTGGACAGTTTTGATGACAATTGAGCCAGGCCAAGTATATTTCCCAAAGGTTCGTTCAATTCGTGGGCAACCCCTGCTGCAAGTTGACCAATGCTTGCCAGTCGATCGGCGTGCAAAAGCTGCTGTTGAATTAGCTTTCTGTTTTCATCATCTTTCTGTTTTCTCAGATAAAAACTAATGATATTTGCGATACCCTTAAGCAGGTCTCTTTCTTCAATTAAAAAAGGATCATTTGTTTCTAAACTCAATTCGGGCTGATAAAAAACTTCTATAGCCCCAACAATTTTTTTATCAATTGAAATTTTTTCACTTTGGGTCACTTTAGATTCAAAAAAATCGGATGAATGATATTTATTATCCTTAAAGGTTATACGGGCACATGATTCATTTGTATGTTGCCATCCTTGGGGAACAATATGAACGATTTTATCGAGTGCCACATCTGTATCATTTTCGATAACCACGTACTGGGCAATCTGATATAGACAGTTGAGCTCCTTAATTCTTTCTTCTTCATTTCGGCAAACCCTTTTATACTCATCATAAAACCGTTGCAGTTTCTTATTCTGTTTTTGCAGCTTCTTAATCTGTTGCTGCTGTTCCACAACTCGAGTATCTTTGATCTCCATTTATATCGTCTTGCCCCCTATCATGTGGTTCTCAACGTTCCATAATAGGAATTCAGTATGAAACGTAAAGTAAAAAAATAATCCATATTAAATAAAAGTCAATAATAATCAGGATAATCCCTGGTCCAGAATTGCATCAGCCACACGTCGAAACCCGGCAACATTCGCCCCGAACACATAATTACCCTTTTTATCAAATTCACAAGATGTTTCATAACATTGATCATGGATATGCTTCATCACTTGATGGAGTTTCTTATCAACCTCATCTTCTGTCCAGTTCATAAAATTGGCATTTTGAGCCATTTCAAAGCAGGAACAGGCTACGCCTCCAGCATTGCATGCCTTTGCCGGGGCATAAATTATATCTGCGGCTTCCAAAAATTCCATACCTTCCAGGGTCACTGGCAGGTTTGCGCCCTCCACAAGACATTTGACACTATTGTTTACCAAGTTTTTTGCATCATCAAGATCAAGTTCGTTTTGTGTTGCACACGGAAATGCAATGTCACACGGGATTACCCATGGTCGTTTTTTCGGATAAAATTTTACCTTAAAACGATCAGCATAATCTTTTACTACATCATTTCCGCTTAACCTTAGTTTTAGCATATAGTCAACTTTTTCTCCTGTAACACCATCAGGGTCATGGACAAACCCATCCGGCCCCGAAAGAGTAACGACCTTGCCACCAAGCTCATTTACTTTTTTTACAACACCCCAGGAGACATTCCCAAAACCAGAAACCGTCACAACCTTACCATCAATATTGTTGTCAACATTTTTCAGCATTTCTTCGGCAAAATAAACTACACCATATCCTGTGGCTTCAGGTCTTAAATAGCTTCCGCCCCATGAAATGCCTTTCCCTGTCAAGACCCCTGTAAAAGACTTGGTCATTCTACGGTACATGCCAAAAAGATAGCCTATTTCCCGTGTTCCTACTCCTATATCACCTGCTGGAACGTCACTGGACGCACCAATATGCCTTGATAGTTCCAACATGAAACTTTGGCAAAAATTCATTATATCGTTTTCTGACTTGCCCCGTGGGTTGAAATCAGATCCACCTTTTCCACCACCCAAAAGCAGACCTGTCAATGCGTTTTTGAAAATCTGCTCAAACCCTAGACATTTGATAATGCTTAAGGTGACAGAAGCATGGAATCGAAGTCCTCCTTTATAGGGACCCAAAACATTATTAAACTCAACACGATGCCCGGTGTTGACTTGAACCCGACCTTGGTCGTCTTTCCATGGGACCCTGAAACTGATTGAGCGATCCGGTTCGATTAGTCGCTCAAGTATCCGGTTGTATTGATACTCCGGATTAGAATTCAGAACCGGTGTAATGGATTTAAAAACTTCTGCAACAGATTGAATATATTCCTTTTCCCAAGAATATTTTCCCTTGAGCATTTCCAAAACATTATTAGTATATGCACTCATAATTTTTTCCTATCTAAGTTATCTGTATTCTTCACAATGAATTACATTGTCATCTGTTTTTTGCAGCTTACATGTTTCAAGGTTTTCACAATTACTGCAAATCCCTTTCGGCATTGGGTTTATTGGGTCATCAACCCTTTTGATGACTGTATAGATATTGTTTTTTGATTCTGATGGATCAGTGCATGTAAACTCTTCACAAAAAATAATGGGTTTGGTGTGATTAAAACGATAACTGCATTCATCTTCGTTTAAACAATTGATGCAAAGGCCGGATGTTTGTATTTTTTCTATCATGGTGTCTCCTTTTTTGATTTTTTATCATATTGGAGACTATTATTAGCAATTGATGTGCCAGACGGGTAGGATTATTAAAAACCCTTATATTACAAATGGTTACTATATTGTAACTCTGTAATTAATAAATTAAAAGACTGGAAGTTTTCCCTAGATGGGAAATTTTCCATATAATCACTTTTGAATATATCAGAGTAAATAATACAAATGATCTTTGTTTGAATTCAGAGAATCAAGGTCGAAATTATTAAAAGCCCTGTAAAAATTGTCTCTTTTTTTAAGAATTGTAATCCATGAAAGACCAGCTTGAAAACCGTCCAGAATCAGTTTTGCAAACAAATCTTTTGAATCATATATCGGTACACCCCATTCAATATCGTGATAGTCAATATATATCTGTTCAGTTCCTGACCATGGGCATCTTTTCATGATTTTTTTTGTTCTCCATAGAGTTTTAATTTTTTTAACAAGGTTTTGCGTGTGATTCCAAGTCTTCTGGCTGTTTCACTTTTATTGCCCTTTGCTGCCTCAAGGGTTGACAGGATGGCTTTTTTTTCTATTTGTGAAAGGCTTGTGTTCCCAAACTCCATATCAGTTTTTATGTTATTACCATCCTCTGGTTGGGCAAATGAAAGGTCTTTTGGGCAGATATAATCGGATCTGGCAAGAACCACACCTCTTTCCACACTATTCATCAGTTCTCTGACATTGCCTTCCCATTCAGAGTGGATCATGGCATCCATGGCATCCGGAGAAAATCCTTTGATGTCTCGGTTGTTTTTTTTTAAAAATAACTTTAGAAAATGCAGGGCAAGAGTTGGAATATCCTCTTTTCTTTCTCTCAAAGGTGGAATCGTAATGCTTACAACATTGAGGCGAAAATATAAATCCTGACGAAAGCCTCCCTGTTCAGACATACTTTTTAAATCTTTATTGGTTGAGGCAATAATTCTCACGTCTGTCTTAATGTTCTCGTCACTTCCCACAGGCGTAATTTCTTTTTCCTGAATTACCCGCAACAGCTTTGCCTGCATTGTAATGCTCATTTCCCCAATTTCATCTAAAAGGATACTGCCTTTATTTGCCAATAAAAACTTACCTTTTCTTTTTTTGTCAGCACCAGTAAAAGAACCTTTTTCATGACCAAAAAGCTCTGATTCGAGCAAGGTCTCTGTTATGGCAGCACAATTGATCCTGACAAATGGCTGATCTTTTCTTGAAGAATTAAAATGAATGGCAGATGAGACTAGTTCCTTGCCTGTTCCGGATTCTCCTATTACTAGTACATTGGCATCGGTGGGAGCCACCATCTGGATAGTGTCCAATAAAGATAGTATTGCAGGGCTTTTTCCGATAATGTCGTGGATAATTGTTTTTTCTTTGAGCCGGGACTTTAAATTTTTGTTTTCTTTTTTTAAAAAAATTCTTTCAAATAGGCGCTCCAGGGTAAGTTTCAGCTTGTCAAAATCAAGGGGCTTGGTCAAATAGTCATAGGCACCTATTTTCAATGTCTTTACCGCAGTCTGAACTGACGAATAGGCTGTCATAATAACCACAGGCAAAGAAGGATTATAATTTTTTATGTGCTGCAAAGCTTCCATTCCGGACATCTTTTTCATCTTCATGTCCAGAAGAACTAAATCAAAAGATTGACCTTTGACCATATCTACACCTGTTGTTCCATCATCTGCCAGGTGAATTTCATATCCCCAATCTTCTATCAAGGTTTTAAGCATCATTCCATGAACAGAATCATCATCAACTACTAGTATTTTTTTCATCTTTATTTATTATCCTTAATTTTTTATCCTTTTAAGAAGCAGGTAATTTTATAATAAAGCAAGTGCCTTGTCCTTTTGTGCTTTCTACACGGATCGTTCCTTCCAGGGTTTCTATGATTCTGTGAACAATTGAAAGCCCAAGTCCTGTTCCTGTAGACTTTGTGGTAAAATAGGGGTCAAAAATTTGGTCAAGACTATCTTCATCTATGCCATCACCATTATCTTGAATCCGGATTTCAATAAATTCATTTTCTGCTGCATCCGAAATCTGAATTTCCAGAGTTCCTTCAGTTTCCAGAGCTTCGATAGCATTGATATATAGATTTAAAAGAATCTGGTTCATCCGATCGTTATCCGTATAAAGCTTGGTTTCGTTTGTATCAATATCGACCTTTGTTTTAATTTTCTTTTTATCAAGATCGCTTTGAACAAGCTTTAAAGAATGGGAAATCATATCATTGATATTCACTTCTTTTTTATCAACAGCCATGGGTTTAGCAAATTCAAGAAGTTGAGTTATGGATCGGTTAATTCGTTCCACTTCTCCTACCATGATTTGTGTAGTCTCTTTATCAGCAGTATTATTTTCATGCCTTTTCCCAAGATAGGTGACAAACCCTTTTATGGAGCTTAAGGGATTTCTGATCTCATGGGCAACACCTGCTGCAAGTTTTCCAATTGCTGCAAGACGCTTATTCTTTTCCACTTGTTTTTTTAACTCTTTTAGTTGTGTTAAGTCCCTGAAAAGAAATAAAAATTCAACAATTTCATTTTCAGTATCCTTAATTGAAGAAGCAGTAAGATCAAGAGGTATTGTCAAATCAGGGTTAATTATAAAATCTATCTCCTGATTGAAAGGTTTATGATGAGTTTCCATTTCTTTTATTAATTCAATCATTTGGGGATAAGGGGTTGTTAAGTCCTCTCCAAAAATACTTTTTGCAGCCTTGTTCATGGATGTGATTTTATGCTCAGAATTTATTGTGATAAGTCCTGCCGGCATATTCTGGATCACATTATCAGAAAACGCTTTTACACTATCAAGGGATGCTCTGGTTGATCTGTAAGCCTGAAAAGTGAACAGAGCAAAAATACCAGCACACCCAAGCAAGAAAAAGATAATGCCCCTCCAGATTGTTTCTTTTAATAACTTATCCCGGGCAAGCTTTGCCCTTTCCATGGAAAGTCCTGCAAAAATATAATGGTCTGCCAGTGTAGGGATTTTATTGTCAAAGCTTTGAAAGTAGGGTTGACACCAGTCTTTTGCGTCTTGCTGATTCAATGCTTTTCCTTTCCGGGTATAGGACATTCCATGCTTTCGTGCCTGCCTGCGCCTGAATTCAGGCGCAATAGGCGCAAATTTTTTAACCACTTCAAACAATGCTATTCCGCCTGGCTCCTCTCTTAATCTATGATAGATAAAAGCCGGGTCTTTCTTTATCTTTGAAATTTCTGGCATGGCATCAAAAAATTGTCCAACCATGTATGCATCAGAGTGTGCCAGAATTTGACCATCATTAGATGTAATCATCAAATATATCACTTCAGGCTGCATTGAGGTTTCTTTGAGCATAGCCTGGATTCTTTTTGCTCCCCATTGCATGGTGAACATCCCGGCTCTTGTCCCTGCCTCAAACGTTCTGATCAAAGAGACTCCTTTTTCTAAAAGTCTTTCAGTAAAAAATTCCTTTTGCCTATCAAGCCTGTCAATGATCATAAGGGTAAAGATCGGTAACAGAATTAATAAGACTCCTGCTATTAATAATGGTGATACCAATCTGAAATTATCGGGAAATTTTTGTTTTTTCATTTTTATTACGCTTTGTTTTAGTTGTTACTATATCTATAAAAGTAGAAGCAAAAATAATACCATGAATTAAGAGCCCTGTTATTAAAGAGTATTCATTTTGTAATATCATTATACAGGGTATTTTGTATACATCTGGATACAATGAACTGTATAAAAACTATACAATATAGATTATAAAATATCAAACAAATATTTCATATTGTACAAATATATATTATAAACTCAGTATGTTACATAGTTTTTTTATTTTTTGGCACACGACTTGCTCTATTTAGATCCCAGCAAGTGATCAAAAGGATCAGTTAATAAACTAAAAATATAGAAAACGGAGGTTATTATGAAAAAGTCAATTATCATCATCAGCTCAATACTTATGGTTACTCTTGTTGCAGGAAGTGCATTTGCAAAGGGCTCTGGTAAAAACAGGAGTAAAGGTCAGGGAATGGGTTATAATCAACAATGTCCTGGATATGGAGGGCAAAATGCATTAAACAACCTGTCCCAGAAGCAAAGGGATGAATTTTCAGCTCTTCGCCAGAAATTTATTGATGAAACATATGAATTTAGAGCAGCAAAATTTCAAAAACAGCAGGAAATGAGAATGCTCATGGAAACATCAAATCCTGATCGGGACAAAATTGATAAATTGTCTGAGAAAATCACTGATTTTCATAAACAAATAAGAAACAAGCAAATTGATTTTCAGTTAAGTGTCAAAAAAATATCTCCTGAGCTTGGAATGGGCAATGGGTTCAGACAAGGCTATGGTCGACACTCACAAAGAGGCGGTCAAAATGCTTGCCAGGGCGGATCTGGTTACAGGCAATATGTTAATTAGCATTTAACCTATTCTCTCCTAAAAAGCCCGGAATGATGCGATCATGTTCCGGGCTTTTCTTTTATTCTCCCTCAGTCAAAGGTTTAAGCGTACAATAATTATATTGACAGAATGTTTATAAATAAGCTTTAATATTGCCTGAGTGTGTTAAGATTAAAATTGTACATTAATTTTTAAAAGGGTATCACTAATGCTTGAAAGGGATCATTTTAAAAAATATCTTGAACCAACTTTTTATATTGACAGCGACTCAAGTATTATAAAAATTTTTGCCAAAGAGCTATGTCACAATGAAGCTGATCCTGTAAAAAAGTCGATTAAACTCTATTATGCTGTCAGAGATGGCATTAAATATGATCCATACTCGATGGATGATTCCCGTACTTGCATGATTGCAAGCACGGTTTTAAAAAGAAAATTTGGATATTGTGTAGCCAAAGCAGTTGTATTGATAGCATTGGCACGGAGTCAGCAAATACCTGCGCGTCTGGGCTTGGCTGATGTGAAAAATCATATAAACTCTAAAAGACTGATGGCTCTTATGGAGACAGATGTGTTTGTCTACCATGGATTTGTTGAGTTGTATCTGAATAAAAAATGGGTAAAAGCCACACCTGCATTTGACCTGAGCCTGTGCACAAAAGCCAATATCAAACCCCTTGAATTCGACGGTGAGTCTGATTCAATTTTTCATGAATTCAACACTAAAGGCAGCAAGCACATGGAGTATGTAAAGGACCACGGGCATTTTGCAGATCTTCCTTTTGACAGAATCATGAATGCATCAAAGGAAGCATATCCGCTTTATTTTAAAAATCTTGAAAAATATGGCAAAGACTTTTCTTCAGAAGCCCTTTGCAATGATTAAACATTACTAACCTTTTGTTTCCCCTTACTCGAAAATTGCTGGAACGTGGATAGCTATATTGACTATTATTAAAAACATTGATATGGCTTTTAAAATAATAGTTAAGCCGTCCTTCTACATGTGCAAAACGTTTCGTTGAAATGAGAGGAGAATTGAATGGTAAAGAAAAAAGAGTCAAAGATAAAGAAACATTCTGCAAGCGTGGTTTCTTCAGAAACAGATAGCTTCCTTCCTGTAGGTCCAGAAGAGCAAAAAGCGCTTGAAGGTATTTTTGCACTCCTTCTTAAATCTTCCCGGGTTGATTTTTCTCATTATCGCCACACAACTATTTTGAGGAGAATGTCAAGGCGCATGACTATGTGTAAATATTTTAGTTATGTTGGCTATCTTGGCTATCTTATGACCAACACAGCAGAAGTTGAACAGCTCCATGATGATTTATTGCTTTTCTATACTAAATTTTTCCGAGACCCCCATATTTTTGATGTACTTAAAAAAAATATATACCCGCAAATTATAAAGGATCGATCTGTCAAAACACCCATTAGGATCTGGGTTCCAGGATGTTCCACAGGGGAGGAGGTTTATTCGCTGGCTATATGCCTTTATGAATATCTTGAAGAAAGTAAATCAAAAGCCACTATACAGTTTTTTGGTACAGACATTGTTGAGAGACATATTTTCAAGGCACGTGTTGGATTGTATCCTGACAGGATTACACAAGAGGTTTCCCAAGAAAGGCTGGAAAAATTTTTTGACAAAACATCTGAGGGTTTAAAAGTTACCAAACATATCCGGGAAATGTGTGTGTTTGCTGTTCAGAACATCACCCAAGACCCACCCTTTTCTCATATTGACCTGGTGAGTTGCAGGAATGTGCTTATATATTTTGATGTGGCTTTTCAAGAAACAGCGATCCCTCTTTTTCATTTTTCTCTTAAACCATCAGGTTTTCTGCTCCTTGGAACATCAGAGACAATGGGGAGATTCCCTCAATTTTTTGATGTTGTGGATCAAAAAGCTAATTTATATAAAAAAAGGTTTTCCAGCATTAAGCCAGATTATAACTTTCCCATTTATCAAACCTTTTTAAACTTGACAAAACTGACAGATACAACTAAGGGCATGCCTGGCAAATCAATAGGGAAAATGAATCTAGCTAAAACCAATCAGCAAATTAATGATGTTCTTATTGAGAACTATGCCCCGCCAGGTGTGCTCATTGACAATAATATGCATATTCGGCAATTTATCGGACATATATTTCCTTATCTGGGGCCTGTAAGTGGTGAGGCAAGTCTTAAATTATCTAAAATGGTGGGAGAAGGCTTGATGCCTGATCTCTATGTTGCCCTGGAAGAAGTAAAAAAGAAAAAAACAAAGGTCAGGAAGAAAAATGTCAGGTTTAAGCAGAATAGCAAAGCTATAACTGCTGATATTACTGTTATTCCTATCCCAGATACAGTCACAAGTGAAATAAATTATCTCATTTTGTTCGAAGAGTCGGAACAACCACACGTTTTGGAAACAAGCATTAATGAACATAGGGAGCACGCTGATAGCGAACTATCACGCCTCAAACAGGAACTTCAGTTAACAAAGGAGCATTTGCAATCAATTATTGAAGAAAAAGATGAGGTTAATCAGGAACTGTGGGCTGCCAATGAAGAAGTTCAGTCAACCAACGAAGAACTACAGAGCGTTAACGAGGAAATGGAAGCTGCCAAGGAGGAATTAGAATCAAGCAATGAAGAACTCTTGGCACTTAATGAAGAGTTACAGGCAAAAAATATAGAGCTGACTACTACAAAAGTATTTGCTGAAAACCTTCTGGAAACCGCTAATACAATTGTGTTGACTCTGGATTCTTCGGCTACTATCAAAGCCTTTAATAAATATGCAGAAGAATTGACCGGATATAAAAAAGATGATGTTATTGGAAGGAACTGGTTTGACCTTTTCATTCCACTTAGAGATAAGGAAAGCATTCCAAAGGTTTTTATTAAAGTACTCAAAAATATGCCAGAAATAGCACAATATGAAAACCACATTGTGCTGAAAAGCGGCATGGAACGGCTGATAAGTTGGAATAACAATGTCTTACGAGATATGTCTGGAAATGTTGAAGGTGTTTTGAGTATTGGAATGGATATTACAGAACGCAAGGTGGCTGAAGATGCTTTAAAGAAAAGTGAAAGAAATTATCGACTATTGGTAGAAAATGCTAACACAGCCATTATACGCTGGAACAGAGATGGGTGTATAACATATTTTAATGAATTTGCAGTAAATTTTTTCGGGTATTCCAGAAATGAAATACTTGGCAAGCACGTAATTGGCACAATAGTCCCTGTGACAGAGTCAACCGGTAGAGACTTGCGTCCTTTAATGGTCGATATTTGTACTAATCCCAAGAAGTACGAGTACAATATCAATGAAAATATATGTAAGAATGGGCAACGCTTTTGGGTGGCATGGGCAAACAAGGTCTATGAGAATGAGTCAACAGGTGATGTAGAGGTGTTGAGTATAGGTACGGATATTACAGAGCGAAGGCAGGCAGAAAAAGAAAAAATAAAAGCTCAGAAATATGCATCAGAGCAGGAAAAACATGCTCTGGTTGGACAGATAGCAGGAAATATGGCCCATGATTTTAATAATATCTTAGGTGTTATAATGGGCAACGCAGAGCTTTCTTTGATGGACTGTAATGATCCTGGAATCAAAAAAACATTTGAATTGATATTTGAACAAACTATAAGGGGTAAAAATTTAACAAAAAACTTGGTCGCATTTGCCAAAAGCCAGGAGATTAAACAGGAGTTTTTTAGAATTACTGAAAAAATTGATCTTGTTATAGACCTGTTGAAAAAAGATCTTGAGGGAATTGAATTGATAAAGGAATATAAACAAGGTCTGCCAGAACTGCTTGCTGATTCTGGTATGATTGACCATGCCCTGATAAACCTTGTGCAAAATTCAATTCATGCTTTAAGTAGAGTTAAAAATCCTAAAATAACATTTCGTACATACTACCTTGATGATAATATCTACTTTGAAATCGAAGATAACGGGTGTGGAATACCTCAAAAGCATCTGGAAAATATCTATATGCCTTCTTTTACTCTGAAAGGGAATAAAGATATAGACGATTCTTATATTAAAAACATTCGAGGGACAGGTTATGGCATGTCTAACGTAAAAAAATATATTGAGCAGCACAAGGGTAATATTTCTGTTGAGTCGAAATTTGGCGCAGGTACAAAATTTACAATTAGTATGCCTATTATAAAAAAAGAATTAACAGAGACAGAAAAAGCAGAAATTTGTAAATCGAAATTACAATTTGAAAAACATATTCTTCTTGTAGAGGATGAACAAGCAATATCAGATATACAATACAGAATATTAACGCAAAAACCCTTTAATAACAAAGTAGATACAGCAAATAACGGAAAGGTTGCAATAGACTTGTTTGAAAGAAATACATATGATTTCGTAAGCCTTGATTATGTCCTTCCGGGAATTATTAGTGGAATGGATGTATATAATCATATAAGAAAAACAAATAAAACCATTCCAATGCTTTTTATCTCAGGGAACATAGAATTTTTAGAGTCCATAAAGGAATTAAAACAAAAAGATGCTAATATTGATCATTTGTCAAAACCATGTCGAAATATAGAATATATGGACAGCATAAATGAATTACTTGAAAGAGCACTGCCTATAAAGTAAAGCGCTGATATCTATTTGCTTTGCTATTTAAAAATATCAAGGTCACTAATTTTTAGAAGTTTTTTTGTTCTGTTTAAGCAGACAAGTTGAATATCAGCTATAACAGCAGCTTTGTTGCTGTCTTCCCTCCACGCTTCATGATGGAAAATCATTCTGTAATCGCCATCAAATTGAGCTGTACTTCTGATTTGGAGGACATCCCCAAAAACAGCCCCTTCATTATAACTCAATTCTGCTTTATATACAGCAAAACCAATTCCTTCTTTTCCAAGATCAATAAGTTGTTGATATCCTAGATAATCTTCTCTTGCACGTTCAAAATATTTTAAATAATTTGCATGGTAAACCACACCTGAATGATCAGTATCTTCGTAAAAAATCCGTACCTGATAATGCTGTGTTTCTCCAATCATTTTTATTGCTCCTTTTTTTTTAATTAATGAAGCAAAAACAAATAATTGTCAAGACCATGTTCTTGCTTTTTTAATATCAAAGGCGTATACAGAATTTCGATTATTTTTCTTATTGTACAAAGGTAAGTAAAATTGAATAAAGATTTAAGGATAAATTTTAGAGCACTATTAGGATGTATTGCTATTTTTGGATCGGCATTCTTTTTTTATCTCGCAACTTGTGTTGTTAAATGGTCCATAATGTCTGGCTTAACCATTGCCCCGTCTTTTTTTGTTTTTGTCCGATTTTTTGCAGGTTTTCTTGCAGTAGCGTTGGTAATGTTAATAAAAAAGCAACCAGTTAAACCAAGAAAATATAAATACCTTATTGGCAGAACTCTTGCAAATTGTGTTGCAGTTTATTGTTTTTTTAAAGGAACTACTTTAACTTCTGTGGCCCAGGCAAATATATTGAATATGACATATCCTATTTTTATTGCAGTAATTTCATGGTTTTATTTAAAGGATCAGCGAGATATTATTTCTATAATTATCGTTTTGGCATCTTTTGCAGGAGTCTGGTTGATTCTTGAGCCCAGCAAAATGAGTTTCAATTTTGATAGTTTGTGGGCACTTGCTTCAGGAATAAGTGCTGCTGTAGCAATAATTTATCTTAATCTGTGCCGCAAAGAGAATGATACCGAGACAATACTTTTTTTTCTATTCGGGCTTGGCAGTATAGTCATAATATCGATTTTTTATAATGAAATGTATGTTCCTGATGCAAACACACTAAAGTACCTTCTTATTTGTACATTTTTTAGTATAGCAGGCCAGTATCTGATAACTATTGGGTTCAAATATGTTACAGCTATTGAAGGAGGCATAATATCGTCCACCAGAATTCTTCTGGCTGCGATTTTAGGACCTTTTATTGTTTCTGATCCCGCGCTTTCATTTTTAGGCTGGGTCGGAGCCATGTTAATTTTTAGCGGGAATATTTATTTAACATTAAGAAAGTCCAAGACTTAAAACTTTAAAAAAGGTTGAAATAATATCAATATTTGTTAGATTATATTTTTTGTAACTTAGTTGTAAACCATGTTACATTATTTATAATATAAGGAGTTTATATGGGCGGGATATTTGGATGTGCAGTAAAAGATGACTGTGTTACTGATTTGTTTTACGGAACAGATTATCTTTCCCATCTTGGAACGAGAAGAGGTGGGCTTGCTGTTTTAAACTCTGATGGGATAACAAGGAAAATTCACTCCCTTGAGAGTTCTTACTTCAGGACTAAATTTGAATCAGAACTTCCCTTTCTTCATGGACAAACTGGGATTGGAGTTATCAGTGATAATGAAAATCAGCCCATCCTCATGAGCTCTCATTTAGGAACCTTTGGACTGACTACTGTTTCTAAAATTAATAATCTTGAAGAGCTTTCTAAAAAATTCTTTTTACAAAAAAAGAGTTTTTCAGAAATAAGCAATATAGGAATAAATCCAACAGAACTTGTTGCCATGCTTATCAGCGAAAAAGCGAGTTTTGAGGAAGGTATTACCCATGCTCAGGACTCCATTAAAGGCTCCTGTACAATGCTTTTGCTTTCAGACAAGGGTATTTATGCAGCAAGGGATAAGCTTGGTAGAACTCCACTTGTCATTGGTAAAAAAGATCAAGGTTTTGCAGCAACCTCTGAAAGTTGTGCTTTTCCTAATTTGGGGTATGAAGTTGAAAAGGAAACAGGTCCCGGGGAAATTGTTTTATTAACCCCTGATGGGTGTGAACAATTAAAAAAACCGGGTAATAAAATGCAAGTTTGTTCATTTTTGTGGGTTTATTATGGTTATCCTGCTTCAACATATGAAGGAATTAATGTTGAAGATGTTCGTTATAACAGTGGGAAAGCTCTTGCGAAAAACGATGATGTTGAAATTGATTTTGTTGCAGGTATCCCGGATTCAGGAATAGGTCATGCAATAGGTTATGCTAATGCAAAACGAGCAAGATATAAAAGACCGTTTGTTAAATATACTCCAACATGGCCAAGAAGTTTCATGCCACAAAGTCAGGAAGTAAGGGATATTGTCGCAAAGATGAAACTTATTCCTGTAAAAGAGGTTATTAAAGATAAAAAAATTCTTTTTTGTGAAGATTCAATTGTTCGGGGTACTCAGCTTAAAGATAATGTTCACCTTTTGTATGAATGTGGTGCAAAAGAGGTGCATATGCGTCCGGCATGTCCTACTTTAATTTATCCATGTGAGTTTTTAAATTTTTCACAATCCCGTTCAACCCTTGATCTTATCGGCAGAAAGATGATTTTGAAAATTGAGGGAAAAGAGGATAAAAACCTTGAAGAATACGCAAAATCAGGATCTTTGAAAAACTTTGAAATGATTGAAAAAATAAGAGAGCATCTTGACCTTACAACTCTAAAGTTTCAAAGAATTGAAGACCTTGTGGCAGCGATAGGACTGCCCAAGGAAAAGCTCTGCACCCACTGCTGGGATGGTTCAAGCTATTATTGAAAATAAATTAGTTTAAAACTATTGAAAGCTTTACAGGATTGTGATCTGAGTTTTCAAAATCCAGATTGATCCCTTTAAGCTCAATTGTTTCAATATTTGGTGAAACAAGGAAAAAATCAATTACTGTAGTGAGTGTCTTGCCTTTAGAATAAGGTATGTCAACTCTTCGGTTTGTTGGAATTTTATTTTGGTATAACCATTTCCAGCTGGGCAAGAAATCTTTCTTAATATCCATGCGGGTAGTGTTGTCCATTATATTGTCTTTAAAATCAGGCTTGAAATCAGGAGGGCATTGATTCCAGTCACCTCCAACTATAATGTAATTGCCCTTTTTATATTCCATGGTAAGATAGTTTCTGAGATATTCCATTTGGCCTTTTCTTAAATTTCCATCATCATAAGCTGAGTTATGAGTATTTATTACTATAAGTTGTTTATTGTTTTCTACAGGGTATTTGTTTACAAGAAAGCATCTGTCAAGCATAAATAGTCCTTGGGGCCAAGAATAATTTCCAGGGAAAGAATGTCTTACAACCAATTCGGGTTTATATGCTGAAAGTGTTTGCAAACCGGATACAACTTTGCCCATGGGGGTTTTTACAGGAACAGGTATAAAATTCACATCATAATTTTTTCCAAAGCTTGTATGATACTCAGGAAAAAGCTTTTTTATTTCATTATATTGATTTGTGCCATAACTTCTTTTGGAGTTAACATCAACTTCCTGAAAAAGAAAAAACTCAGTCTGGTTTTGTTCCTTGATAAAAGTTTTTATTTTAGACAAGTTTTCTTTTAAAACCTTTCTTGTCGGCCTTACATTTTTTCCACCATCATAGAAAAAGTCCATATCTTTGCTTAATCCGCTATAGCCTATGTTCCATAACATAAAATCAAGTTTTTCATTTATAGGAATTTTGTTTTCGACCTGGCCTTTGTAGATGATAATCTCAGGTTCTGGCTTGTAATCTGATAGAGTTGAATAAACAAGAAAAAATGCAAAAATAAAAACACCGACAAGTATAATTGAGAAAAAGGTTTTAATAAATTTTTTCATGGTGATGAATTCTTCCTTTAATTGTCAATAAGTAAACCCGCACCAAAAATCATCATTACAATTCCAGTTATTGCACCCAGGCTTGTTGTTGATCCATCCCACCATCCCCACCCCGGGAAGTGTTTCGGATAACCAGCATAGTATCCACGCCAGGTGTTAAAGTAAGAAGAGTAATGGGTATCAGAAAAATAATAATATTACTTGTCATTTTAAATTGCAGCCCTTATGAATCTTTTTCAAACTCTAAGAGTGAGTGTCCGTATCGGTGAGTTGAGAAAGCTGCTCCACAAGCTTCAAAATAGCGAGTCCATAGCAATTCAATAGCCCTGAATTTTTTGGAGTTTGGTGCACTGGCACCGGCAACATAAATTTTAACATTGGAAAGGTTTGGGATTAGTTTTTGTTGGGTTCGGATTTTGATTACATCGGCAATATATTTATTGGTGATTCTGACCCTATCGAATTTATATTCCTTTGAATCCTGAATCATATCCGAAAGGAGTACAAGGATTTTTTGTTTGTTTTGTTCTCCATGAAAAATTGTGTCTGCGATATTTAAGGAATTGAGAATTTCTGTCTGTTGAGTACCATATTTGTAATTAAAAAGCCGATCAACCGCTTCCTGGATTTTTTGTTTTGCTTTAGTCAGGTTTTGTTCATATTTTAGACGATTTACCCAAATGCTCTGCTTTGGGATTTCCTCGTCAACTTTGGGTTTAAAATCGATATAAGAATGACTCGTGATGGTACCAACAACAATACGGTCACCCTGATCCAGAGTTTTATAAATCATATCAAAGGCATTTTTATATAAAGACTGTCGTGCTTTGTTTGTGCTGCCCGACATATCGACAAAAACAATTATTATCTTTGACTCCTTATCATCTTTAAAAAAAGAAGCAGCATTTATTTTATTACTTGCTATAGTGGTAAAAAGAAAAAAGCATAAAAAAAAGAGCCATAAATATTTAAAATTCCGCCATCTCATTGGTATGTACCTCCATGTATTATATGAAAGGAGCTTATTTTTCAGGTTTTATACCAGTTTCATCTAATTTTAGAATTCTGGTTGCATTAAGCATTTCCTGATTTGTCTCCTTATTGCCAAAATTCAGGTTCATTGTATGTTCTTTGTCAAAGGACTCAGGTTTTGTATGGTCAGGACGTTCCCGTTGGTTTATTTTTCGGTAGTAGAAGACAAGCTCCTGAGCTTCCTGATGGATCCGGTTGACTTCCTGTTGTTGTTCAGAATAGAGTCTATTATGCTTACCTTCAATTTTCCGCATAGCCTTGTTAATTTTGTTGGTCCTGCGGTGAAGATTTTCAAGTAATGGGTCTTCATCATGAGCAAAATAGGAACTTATCGTGGCAGCGGCTAAAATTACCAAATTTAAACCAACAAATGCCGCACCAATAAATTTACTCCCGCTAGAACTGCTAACGGCATCTGCTTCTGCGAGATCACCAAGGTATTGAACTCGTACATAGCCAATGGCAATAAGGCCTCCAATGGTGAGAGCAGATAATGCACCTACTCCTAGGCCACTTTTCCACCATGGTTTTGAACCACGTTTTAAAAGAATACCCATGGCATGGGCAATCCATGGTATTGCTACAGCAACGCCAAGAGCCATGACCCAGGTAAAAAGCTGACTTTCACCAAATACAGCAAAAGCAAGTGAGTTCATAGGGATCTCACTCATTATAAACAGGAACATCAAGACATAATATTTGTTCCTTGAAAGTTCCACGCTGGGCTCAGATCGCTGAATTTTTGCTGAATGCTTATCATAATCTTTGGAGATTCTTTCATAGTCCTTTAGCAACGGCTTGTATCGTCCGTTAAGGCTTTCTATTCTGGGACCATATTTTGCTGTTACCTGCCATGCTTCATGACGAGCCATTGCCATCATTTCTTGTTCAAATTGGGATGGGCTTGGATCATTAACGGCTGGGATATTGTTTTTTGCATCGATTTTTGCGTTTTGTCCAACCTGACTTTTTTTATACATTTTTTGTTTTCCTCCTTAAGCAAACCTTTATTACTTATGTGGTTCCTTATCTGTCCTTTTATGTCCAAATTCAGTGTCAAAGAACTCTTTTAAAAGTGAATCGAGCCTTATAATCAATTAATTATAGACTAGTCAAAGTTATATACATACTTAGTAAATGTCAATACATTTATGACAAATCTTCAAGGAGTTAGCATTTGAATATTTGGTAAAATAAGTGATTTTTCTTTTAGAAGTATTTAAAAATAATAATTCGTAAATGCTTGCAAATTAATTTTTTTTAACATATTATAATTCTATCAACTTACAGCAAATAATATTATTTAGCAGCACCGCGAATCGTGTGCTTATTATTAGTTCAGGAGGGCTATAATGTTAAACAACTTAAGTTTGGCGAAAAAAATCACAGGTGGGTTTTTAATTATTTTAGTATTGCTCATTGCAATCGCTTTTATTGGTCGATTCAGCTTGATAAAAGTAGTTGAAAAAGTAGATTCTGCAAATGAATTTCAACTTCTTGTTAACCATGTTCTGGAAGCACGGCAAAATGAGAAAAAGTTTATTTTAGCCCAAGATATCAAAGCTGTTGATAACGTTAATAAAGAGCTTGCACAATTAAAGAACAAAACGCAACAGATTTTATCTACCTCAAAAACAGAAGATACTAAAAAGCAGACAAGTGAAATATTAAAAAAATTAGATAAATATAATAATGCTTTTTCAAACTATGTAACACTTGCCAATAAAAAAGATGCTTTAATGAAAGATATGAACATAAAAGCTAATCTCGCATTAGAAACAAGCTCATCAATACGAGATGAACAAAAAACAAAATATGATAAGTTAAAAGAAGATAGTACACCTAAGATTGCTGAAATGCGAGTTAGAGTGCAATATGCAACAGCGATTCACGAAAATTTTATCCACGCCAAGGGTTATAGAATGGCCTTGGTTGCAATGGATGTTAAAAAAAATGCTTCCTTTTTTGCTGAATGGACAGGTAAACATAAAGGCCTTAAAGCAGTTGCTGACAAGCTTGAGCCTTTATTAATAAAAGATACATCCAAAAATGCGTTTGCATCTGTAATAAGTACACAGAATGATTGTATTAAAAAAGCCAAGGCGTTTTTTTATAATAAAAATGACGATACAAGATATCCAATGATTAAGGCTGCCGCAGCATTACAAAAAGCTGTGATACTTCTTAATCAGGAGATGCAAGAGCAATTAGAATTTTATGTGGCGGATGTACAGATTTTTTCCGGCGAAATGATTGAGCTTTCATCAGGGGTTGCGATGGCAGATAATATGCTATTAATGACTCGTATTCTTGAAAAAGAATTTATTCGTACAGAAGATGATAAAGTTTTTAAAAAAATACTTAAAAATATGCAAGAGATTGATCAGATGATCGCTAAAGTAAAAGAGAATATAGCTGACGAAGAAAAAACAAAGACATTGAATCCAATTCAGAGTTCAGTAAAAAATTATTTAATTTCGTTTAAAAGCTATGCAGGTTTAATGGGACAACAAAAGATTGCAAAGGCATTAATGGAAGAAAATGCCCAGAAAATTCAGGCACTTTGTTTGAAATTAAAAAACCTTCAGCTTAAAGTTATGCAATCTCAAATCAGTCAATCTCAGGGCTTGATCACATTTGTCAGTATTTGTGCTATGATTTTTGGGTCAATAATTGCATTTTTACTTATTCGAATTATTATTAAACCCATACAAAAAGTGGCTTGGGCATTAAAAGATATCTTTGAGGGGGATGGCGATTTAACCAAGAGAATTGAAATCAAAACAAAAGATGAAATAGGAGAGCTTGCAAATTCGTTTAATGAATTTGTTGGCAAGTTGAACAATATTATTGTTGATGTCAGCTTAAATTCAGAAACTGTAACAGCAGCTTCAGGTGAACTTTTATCAGTGTCAGATCATATATCAGAAGGTGCTAATGATTTATTTTCCCGGTCAAACGCCGTGGCAGCTGCAGCTGAAGAAATGAGTAGCAATATGGATTCTGTTGCTGCTTCAAGCGAACAGGCAGCAACAAATCTAGGTATGGTAACTGATTCAGCAGATAAAATGAAAACTACTCTTAATGAAGTAGCTGAAAATTGTGAAAAAGCAAAGCAAATTTCTGATAATGCTGCTGACCAGGTTCACACAGCATCTGAGGGTGTTGGACTTTTAGGTGATTCAGCAAAAGAAATATCAAAGGTTACAGAAGTTATTACAGATATCGCAGCGCAGATAAATCTTCTAGCTTTAAATGCTACAATTGAAGCTGCAAGAGCTGGTGAGGCAGGGAAAGGCTTTGCCGTTGTTGCAGAAGAAATTAAAGGGCTTGCAAACCAAACAGCTAAGGCAGTATTAGATATTAAGGAAAAGGTTGGAAGTATTCAGGCTTCAACAGGCTACACAGTTAAAGATGTCGAAAAGATAACCGTGGTTATTTCTGATGTTACTAAAATAGTTACTATTATAGCAACAGCTATTGAAAAACAATCTGGATCAGCTTCAGACATTGCACAAAATATGGAGCAGGCTTCTATTGGCATTACAGGGGTTAATGAAAATGTTTCCCAGAGCTCTCAAGTATCGTCCGAAATTTCCGAGGAGATTTCCAAGGTTAATTTAGTTGCTGAAACAATGAATACAAAAAGTAGTCAGATGAACAAGCGCGCAGGAGATCTGTCTGAACTTTCTTCAAGTCTTAGATCCATGATCAGTGTTTTTAAAGTATCAAAACAAGAGGCAGAAACACCCGTGGATATGGATACGGATACGGGTCAATAATATTTATCCCGTTAAAATCTGAAGATAAATCAGTTGCAAGATATTCTAATCTCGGTGCTCTTCCAGAAATGTCTGAAGCAATGATTACTTTCATGGGTTAGATGTAAGTCCAGGAAAAATCATCCGCCTGTTTCAGATATCTGGTGGTTTAAAAAAGAATGGATTGGCAGATCTAAAGAAATTATGATCCTACCCCAAAAAAGTGGAAACTAGGTTAAGCTACATTTTTAAAATTTTTGCTGGCATATTGCACACCACGATCACTATGAACCATCAATCCTTCTTTTGGTCTGCGGCGTATAACTGCTTTGTTCAAGGCTTTTATAAAAGCATCCTTGTGATTATTTTAAAGAGTTTTGATATACTCTTCAAATTTATCAAGGCTTTGGGGCACATTCTTTCTTGCAAATCCGATTCTGAAATGATTGCTTTTGTATCCATACAAATCAGAAGGTAAAAGAAGAACACTTTTTTGTTCCAATAATTCTTTACAGAATAGCGAAACTGATTTGTCAAGCTTGAGCTTTGGAAATGCTATGGGACCAGCAATGGGTCTGTGCCAATCAAATAGGGATTTGTATTTTTCAAAAAAAGAATCAAGAAGATCAAGATTGGTTTTAATTAATTCTAAATTTTGTTTAATGATTTTATCTTTTGCTCGAAGTCCCATGATAGCAAGAATTTCGCTTGGAGCACTATTGCATATTGTTGTATAGTCTTTAAATTCGCATGCTTTTTTGTAGAATATTTTGTTTTTTGTTGCAAGCCAGCCAATTCTGAGACCTGCTAAAGAAAAGCTTTTTGACATTCCACAAAGGCTTATTCCGTTTTCGTATAAATCACAGATCGATCCTATTCTGTCATTTTTATCATGCTCTAAAAATTGATACATCTCATCTGCAAAGAGAATAATATTGTTGTTGTTTGCTATTTTTACTATTGTTTTTATTTGTTCCTGATCAAGAGGAACTCCTGTGGGATTGTGGGGGAAATTTATGATGATCATTTTTGTGTTTTTTTGTATAAGTGGTACAAGTTTTTCTATATCAAAGCTGAAACCATTTGTATCATAATCAGGCTCCCATTTAGAGACACTACACCCTATTGAGTTTGCAATTTCAAACAAGGATTGGTATCCGGGGTATGTTACAATTATATGGTCATTTGGGGCTAAAATTGTGTTCATTGCAATAAAGATTGCCCCTTCAGGAGCTGCAACCAGAATTTCTGAAGGGTAAATATCCTCATAGAGCAGAGAAATTTCCTGTCTTAGTGCAGGATGCCCTTGTGATTCAGTATACCCCAGGGTTAAACTTTCCCAAAGGTCAAGGCTTTTTGTATCGGCAAGATTAAGAAGTTCTTTTTTTGTAAGACCTTCACAGTCAGAGCAGCATAAAAGATATTTGGCTGCAAATTCATATTTGGCAAAAAATCGTTCAAGTTTAAATTTTTCTATTTTCATAAATAGCCTTATTGATTATAATTTTAAATATTTTAAAGTACTTGAATTTTGAAATCCAAGTAAATACTTTTCCAAGTCTGAAGCTTGTTTTTGTTCTACTTCAAAATCGTAGGTAATAGCTTCTGAATAATCAGTATTTATAATTGTCCCAGCATATTTCTCAAGCTGATGTGTCAATGTGTCACTAAGTGAATATGGAGTTGTAATACGAAAGATTTCTGTTTTAACAAGTTTAACAAGTTTTTTTTGCTTCAGCGTTCTTTGTACAGATTCACTGTACGCATTAATCAAGCCTTTTATTCCAAGCTTCACTCCTCCAAAATGCCTCGTTACCACTGCTGCAATATTTGTTGTTTCACAGCTTTTTAAAGTGCTCAGCATAGGCTGACCTGCTGTGCCGGAAGGCTCTCCTGCGTCTGAGCAATGACTTGTTTCACCTTTATCTCCTACAATATATGCCCAGCAATTATGAGTCGCGTTTTTGTTTTCATTTGATATTTTAGAAATAAACTCTTTTGCCTGTTTTATTGTTTCTACAAATTTAAGTGAACAAATAAATGTTGATCGTTTTATCTTGATTTCAAATTTTCGTTTATCCTTGATAGAATAAAAATATTTTTCAGTGTTTTCTGTCATCCAGTCACCTTAACTTATTTTTTTGTTTTTGTAAGTTATAATATCTGATATATAGATTTTAAGACAAGTTGCTCAGCACAACTATTTACCTCTACATTGAAGGAGGAATTAAATGGCAGGCGAGATAACAATTTCCCTCTGGGTTTTCATTATATTAATAGCCTTCGCAATAATAGCAGCATTGGATAAAATCTTGATTCCTAGCAGCCGTTGGTTTCTAAGAAGACGTATAAATTTAGTATTAAAAGAGATTGGCACGCGCCTTGATATTGAAATCAGACCTTTTCAATTGACCAAAAGGCAAGTTCTTTTGGACCGCTTGGCGTATGATCCTGAAGTCATCAAAACGATTCAGGAATATGCAAAAAAACATGATATGCCAGTGGAGTTGGCTCAGAAAAAAGTTATGATTTATGCTAGAGAGATTGTGCCTTCTTTTAATGCTTATTTTTATTTTAGGATTGGCTACTGGATAGCGAAAAAGGCTGCCAGGCTTCTTTATCGCGTGCGGGTAGACCTTTTAAAAAATGAGCAATACAATCTTATTGATCCTGATTCCACTGTGGTTTTTGTTATGAATCATCGTTCCAACATGGATTATATTCTTGTGGCATTTCTTGCAGCTGAACGGACAACTCTTTCTTATGCTGTGGGAGAATGGGCAAAAATCTGGCCTCTGCATATGTTATTCCGTTTTATGGGTGCATTTTTTGTGCGGCGTAATTCAAAAAACTCTTTGTATCGGAGAGTTTTGGAGCGCTATATTCATATGGCAACTAAAGAAGGAGTTTGCCAGGCTGTCTTTTTAGAAGGTGGCTTGAGCCGCGATGGTAGATTACAAAAACCTAAGCTGGGGCTTATGGATTATATGCTACGCAAATTTGATCCTAAAAATGATCGTAATATTGTTTTTATTCCTGTTGGTATTAATTATGATCGCACTATTGAAGATAGAACTTTGCTGCGCTCCCTTGAGCCTGGTGTTGAAAAAAAGAGTATATGGTTTGTTTTTAAAACCACTTTGGGTTTTATTTTTCATAGCCTTGTAAGAATGGTTCTCAGTCGATGGAAGAGATATGGTTACGCCTGCGTTAACTTTGGTACCCCTGTTTCTGTAAAAGAGTATTGCACAAAGCATAATATTGACTTTAAGAAGCTTATACGGCAAGAGCGATTTGTTGAGGTTGAAAAACTCAGCTCCAAACTGTTATCTTTTATTGGTGATGTTGTGCCTGTGGTTCCCATTTCTTTAGTTGCCACGGTTTTTGTTGAGAATATGGAACAGGAGCTTACAATTTTTGATATTGAAGAACAAGTTACAAAGTTATTGAACGCTTTACAGGAACGAGGAGCTCCTGTTCTCGAAGTACCCCGTAGTACTAGAACCCATGCAATTGCTGATGCAGTGGATATGTTATCCCTTAGAAATATAATTACAACTTCTGCAGATTTCTTCAAAGCAAACCCTCACGAAGAAAAAATCCTTCGATATTATGCCAACTCAATTGTGCATTGGTTAGAATAAAAAAGATTTTACAATGATTGCATGAATATAATATAAAGCTTGGTAACATTTAAAAGGATTTTTGTGGATAAGAATAAAAATATTGTATTGATCGGCATGCCTGCATCGGGGAAAAGCACTATAGGAGTGCTTCTTGCCAAGGAAATCGGATTTAATTTTGTTGATATAGATATAGTTATTCAGACTAGTGAGAAAAAGACCTTACCTGAAATCATAGCAGATAAAGGCATGGATGGGTTTTTAAAAATAGAAGAGCAGTATCTTGTTACGGCAAATTATTTAGGATTTGTTATAGCGCCGGGCGGAAGTGCTGTGTACAGTGAGAAAGGGATACAACACTTAAGTAAACAAAGCATAATAATTTATCTTCAATTGAGCCTAAAGCATCTTGAAGAAAGGCTTTTATCCCTTGATTCAAGAGGTGTTGTAAGAGCGCCGGACCAAGACATTAAAGAACTTTTTAATGAAAGAAAGCCTCTTTATGAAAAATTTGCTGATATAACTATGGAGTGTGATTCTTTGATTCCTGATAAAATAGTATCAAAATTAATAAAAAAATTGTCTTTATCTAAATTTAGATAATCCAAAGGAAAAATAATGAGTAAATTATTTTCAACAAAAGAAGTTGCTGCATTTTTAAAGGTCAATGAAAAAATGGTTTATTCACTTATTTCAGAAAAAGGACTGCCCGCAACTAAAGTCACGGGAAAATGGCTTTTTCCTTTGGATCTTGTGGAGCAATGGGTTGAAGCAGGCACTATAAATTATCCTGAATTTAACATGACTCTGCCACCATACCACGGGCTTATATTGATTGCCGGAAGTAATGATCTCCTCTTAGATAAGACAATTACTTTTTTTAATTCAAATTTTGAAGAACATATGGCAATGTTTGGTTTCACTGGCAGTATGGGTGGGTTGAGAGCCTTGAGAAAAAATTGTTGTCATATTGCAGCAAGCCATCTTGTTGATGATAATGAAGAATATAATTTCCCATTTATCCCAAAAGATATGACACCTTCACCTGCTGTTGTTAATTTCTGCATGAGAGAACAAGGAATTTTAGTTAAGAAAGATAATCCTATAAATATACAGTCTGTTTCTGATCTTGTTCAAAAAGGGATTAAGATAGCGAATAGAGGGCTTGGCACAGGGACAAGGCAGCTTTTTGATAAAGAATTAAAAAAAGCAGGCATTGAAGGTGATAATATAGAAGGATATAAAAATATTGTTTCCAAGCATATAGATTTAGGACTTGAAATATTATCAGGCAGAGCTGACGCAGGTCCTGGTATAAGATCTGTTGCTAAAATACTTGATCTTGATTTTGTTCCTGTGTGCAAGGAGAGGTTTGATTTGCTTATACTGAAGGAGAGATTCTTTGATAAAGGGATTCAATTATTTTTGGGTCTTATGAAGGAAGATTTTTTTAAAATAGCTGCTAAAAGCCTTGGGGGATACGATATTTCAAAATCCGGTGATATGGTTTATCCCATGATCTATCCTGGTGCTGATGACGATAACAAATTTGAATAAACCCTTGGCAGCCTTGTTGAAAGCATAGATACTATTTCATAGTTTATTGTTTTGGCATTTTTTGCAACTTCATCAATAGTAATTTCTTCTCTTCCCTGTTTGCCTATGAGGACAACTTCATCTCCCGGTTGAACCATAGGGATATGACCGACATCAATCATTGTTTGATCCATACAGATCCTGCCGGCTATTGGAGCTTTTTTGCCCCTTACAAGCATAAATCCATTGGATGAAAGAAGTCTTGGGAATCCATCTGCATATCCAACAGGTACTATTGCTATTTTTGTTGTTATTTGAGTTGTATATGTCATTCCATAACTAATTTTAAAACCTGCGGGTATTTCTTTTAGAAATGTTATTACTGACTTTAAAGACATGGCAGGCTTAAGTAAAACATTTTCTTTATAAACCTCATTGGAAGGATAAAGTCCGTATAGGGAAATCCCTGCTCTTACCATATCGTAAGATGCTTGGGGCAGATCAATAATACATGCACTGTTTGCTACGTGGCATATCTTTATACTAACGCCGTTACTTACTAGCTCTTCAAGTAAAAGGTTAAAGTTTTCAAGCTGATATTCTGTATAGGTTTTATTCTTTGAGTCTGCTGCTGCTAAATGTGTATAAATGCCTTCTAATTTAACATTTTCAAGTTCTGAAATTATTTTGATCTCTTTTGCTGCATCATTATTTATTGCAGGTCTTGCTCTCAGATGGTCAGGAAGCAGGCCTAATCTTCCCATACCTGTATCAATTTTTAAATGAGCTTTTATATAAACTCCCTGCCGCAAAGCTTCTAAGGCGATTTCTTCAGCCATTTTTTGATTTATTAAAGTTATTGTTAAGTTATTTTTTGCTATTAGTTCAACATCACAATCCCTGACATGACCAAAAATGAGAATAGGGGCTTTTATTTTTGCCTCTCGAAGTTTGATTGCTTCAGAAAGTCTTGCAACGCCAAGCCAGGTCGCTCCGTTTTTTAATGCTACTCTGGCAACATTTATTGCTCCGTGGCCATAGCCATCAGCTTTTACAACAGCCATAAGTTTTACATTTTTACTAAGGGTTTTTTTTAAGGTTTGAGTATTATGTCGTATTGCACCTAAGTTTATTTCAGTCCAGGCAAGATGTTGTTTCATTGAAGTTTCTTTTTATCTTAGTTCACATTTACCAACATATTTTTCAGCTATACTTTTTAAATAAAATAACTCTTTTTTTGAAAAAAAGCTATCTTGTTTTTGAAAAAAGTCAGGGTTTAACACATCAATGCTTGAGTTGCAAGGTTGAAGAATGTATTTTTCAGCTCCTTTTATCATTTCACCTATATCTTTAATGATTTTTTCGTTCATTAAGGGCTTTACACATGTTGTTCTAAATTCATAGTTAAGCCCAATCTCATCATATTGTTCCATGATAAGATTGATAGACTTATTGACAGCTTTCAGATCTACATCTTTTCCTGCAGCAGTTGAATAGTTCAGCAAATTGCTTTTGATATCCATTGCTATATAGTCAATAAGCTGATCTTTAAAGAGATGCTCCAAAACCTTAGGAAAGGCTCCATTAGTATCAAGTTTTATCTTAAACCCCATTTCTTTAATATCATGACAAAAGCTTATAAGATCAGGTTGAAGACAAGGCTCGCCTCCGGTAATTACAACACCGGTAAGCAAGCCTTTTCTTGTTTCAAGAAAAGAGTACAGATCTGTTATATTAATATGACTTTCTGTTTTTTCTGAATAAGAGGGTAGAACAAGTTCAGGATTATGGCAATAGGGGCATCTAAAGTTACATCCAAAAGTGAATATAGTACAGGCAAGATGCCCCGGGTAGTCAATAAGCGTATGTTTTTGTAAGCCTCCTAACCTCATATAAATTTATGCTGTTTTTGGCTTATAAGTTTTTCTCATGCAGAATTCTGTCTGTTTTCCATTGTTCCATTGGCTTACAGGTCTTAAATAGCCCACAATTCTTGAATAAACTTCTGTTTCAGCACCGCATTGTTCACATTCTTGATGCTCTCCTGTCAGATAGCCATGGGAAGGGCATACACTGAAAGTCGGAGTAATTGTAAAATATGGTAGTTTGAATTTATTGGCTACTTTGTTCACAATATTCTTAACATTTTCAATGTCCTTTACTTCTTCACCAACAAAAAGATGGAGCACTGTTCCGCCTGTATACTTTGTCTGGAGCTCGTCCTGGAGTTCAAGTGCTTCAAACAGATCATCTGTGTAATTTACTGGCAAATGTGTTGAATTGGTGTAAAAAGGATCCCTTCCCTTGAGATACTCTTCTTCGTTTGCACATACAATATCAGAAAATCTGTCTTTATCTGATTTTGCAAAACGATATGTAGTCCCTTCAGCCGGTGTTGCTTCAAGGTTGTATATTGAATTGGTCGCCTGTTGTATTGCTTCTATTTCCTTTCTCATATGATCCATGACTTTGATAGAAAAGGCATGTCCCTTTGTTGAACCAATATCTTCTCCCAGAAAATTTTGGCATGCTTCATTCATTCCTAAGATTCCAATAGTGGAAAAATGATTTTTCCAATAACAGTCAGCATTTTCTTTTATTTTTCTTAAATAAAATTTTGAATATGGATAAAGATTGTTTTCTGTAAATTTTTCAAGAACCTTTCTTTTGATAACAAGTGAATCAGCTGATAGTTTAATTAATGCATCAAGTCTTTCAAAAAAATCATTTTCATCCTTTGCAAGGAACCCGATTCTTGGCATATTTAAAGTTACAACTCCAATGGATCCCGTTAATGGATTTGCGCCAAAAAGCCCACCACCTCTTTTTCTAAGTTCTCTGTTGTCAAGCCTTAAGCGACAACACATCGACCTTGCATCTTCCGGATCCATATCTGAATTAACAAAATTAGAAAAATATGGAATTCCGTATTTCCCAGTCATTTTCCAAACATTTTCAAGATTTGGATTGTCCCAGTCAAAGTCCTTTGTGATATTATAAGTAGGTATAGGGAATGTAAAAACTCTTCCTTTTGCGTCACCTTCCATCATAACTTCTGCAAAAGCAGCGTTTATTATATCCATCTCATTTTGAAAATCTGCATAGGTATCTTCTAAATATTTCCCGCCAATAACCACAGGAGAATTTTTTAAAGTGGATGGCACAACAAGATCCATGGTGATATTGGTAAAAGGTGTCTGAAAGCCCACTCGTGTTGGTATATTAATATTAAAAACAAATTCTTGTAGGGCTTGTTTTACCTGTTTATACTCTAAATTGTCGTTTCTTAAAAAAGGTGCAAGCAGTGTATCAAAATTGGACATTGCCTGGGCGCCTGCTGCTTCTCCCTGAAGAGTGTAAAAGAAATTAACAATTTGACCGAGGGCGCTTCTAAAATGCTTAGGCGGAGCGCTTTCAACTTTACCTGCAACACCTTTAAAGCCTTGCATTAAAAGATCCTGAAGATCCCAGCCTACACAATATACAGATAAAAGGCTTAAATCATGTATATGAAGATCACCGTTATAATGTGCATCCCTGATTTCAGGTGGATAAATTTTGTTAAGCCAGTATTCTGCGGTAATGTCTGAAGAAATATAATTATTAAGTCCTTGCAGAGAATAACTCATATTGCTGTTCTCTTTGACTTTCCAATCCATTTGGCTTATATATTTTTCCATTAGGTTAACATTTTCTTTAACCGTAATTCTCCGGAGCTGGTTGTGTTGCTCTCGGTAAATTATATAAGCTTTAGCTGTCTTATAAAATGGAGAATCAAGCAGAACTCTTTCTACGATGTCTTGTATTTCCTCAACTTCAGGGATAGGAGCTAAACGTAAGTCCCGGGCAAGTGTAATAACTTTTAGTGTGAGTTTCTGTGCCTCTCTTTTTTCAAATTCACCTGTAGCTTCTCCAGATTTTGCAATTGCATCACTGATTTTTGACGAATCAAACTCAACAACTTTCCCATTACGTTTTTTAATCTTTTCAAACATACTTGTATTCTCCGTTGATTTAATTTAGATTAAACACTGCTGATATTTAAAATAAAAGGCAGATAAATATAAAATAGGCTATATATTGAGGTCTGTCAAGAAAAAAAACTATATATTGTGGGTATAAATTTAAAAGCCTTTAAAAGTGATGATAAAAAATAGAATAAAAATATGCGATTAGATCAAAGCCCCTTTTTCAGAAAAGCGATCATACCCTGGTATGATTCAAATTTGTCATGCTTTATTTTTATTGTACTATGTTTGTTTTCGTTTATTTTTTCAGTTGTCGGTATAAAAGTCGTCCTTGTAAATCAAGCCTTTACTGATTTTGTATGGCTTCCTTCCTGCGTAGCTTTTTTGTCTTTATTTGTAATTATAAAAACACTGATAAAACTTATTAAGCGGAGACAGAGTTTTTAATTATAAGAGCCTCATTATTTTTTCTTTTTTTTACGTTTCTTTTTATTTTTTTCAAAAGCTTCTTGTTCCTTAATTAGTTCAAAAACACTATCAGGTTCATTCTTAGGTGTAATCACCAAGGTATATTCTTTTTTACTAAGAGGAATAGTTTCGATTTTTTTATTTAAAAAGGTTTGTATATCTTCCAGTTGCTTTTTTTCTTCTTCGCTGCAAAAGGAAATTGCAATGCCTTTTTTAACACCTCGACCGGTTCGTCCCACCCTATGGACATAGTTTTCACTTATTTCAGGGAGATCATAATTGATCACATAGTGAATGTCGGGAATATCAATACCCCGGGCGCTCACGTCCGTGGCTATGAGGATTTTTTCCCAATCATTTTTAAAATGTTTCATGGCATCTGTTCTTGCCTGCTGGTCTTTTTCTCCGTGGATGGTCAGAGCTTTGATGTTGCCCCTTTCCAGAGCCTTTGCCACACGTTCTGCCCTTACACGGGTTCTGACAAATATAAGAATTTTGGCATCGGGGTTGTCATTGATAAACGTTCTTAAAAAAAACCGTTTGTCATCCATTTCAACAAACATGACAAAATGAGATACATTTTTTGATACTGGATCATCCGGCGATATCTGGATTCTTATGGCTGAAGAGTTTACCTGGGAAAAAGCAAGTTTTTTGATCTCCTTATTGATGGTGGCAGAAAAGAAAAGGGTCTGGTGCTTTTGCTTAATCTTTTGTTTGATCGCCTGGATATCTTTGATAAATCCGAGATCCAGCATCCGGTCAGCTTCATCTAGTACAAGGGTATCAATATTCTTCAAACTGATAAATCCCTGGTGGATCAGATCAAACATCCTGCCAGGGGTAACCACCAGCACATCTATACCGTTCTGAAGTTTTTTAATCTGTTGATCTTGTTCTACACCGCCGTAGATTGCAAAAGTTTTCACTTTAGTGTGCTTTGCAAGAGTGGTGAATACTTCCCCTATCTGTTGTGCCAATTCCCTTGTGGGAACCATGACAATACATTTGATACCCAAGGATCGTTTTGAGCTTTTATGTCTTTCAATTTTGTCAATTAAAGGAATGGCAAAGGCGGCTGTTTTACCGGTTCCGGTCTGGGCAATAGCCATGACATCCTCACCCTTCATGATGGAGGGAATGGCTTTGTGCTGGATATCAGTAGGACGTTTAAATCCCAGGTCTGCCAAATTCTTTTTTATACTTTCAGATATATGGTATTTTTCAAATTTCATGTGATCTTTCTACAACTTGGTTAATTTCAGGTAATAAGATTTCAATTAAATGAAATATCATCTTAGCAGTAGCCCCCCAAATGACAACGTCCTCAAAAGGATATGTCAAATGATAGCTATCAGGTTTTTGTTTATTAAATCCTTTTTTTATATGATGGCTTACAAGATAATTTAAAGAAATTGGTATAACTCTTGATATTTCAGATCTGTCAAATACAATTTCATCTTTTTTATTCCATATACCAATAAAAACTTTAATCTCTCTGTTGTGTATTGTGGTAAAATGACCAATGGATCCAAGGATTTCAACATTTTTTTTATTTATTCCCATCTCCTCTTTAAGTTCTCTTAAAGCTGTTTCCTGTCGATTATTGTCTTCAGGGTCAGTGTGTCCGCCAGGAAAAGCCATCTGACCGCTCCATGCGTATCTTGTATCATCAGCTTTTTTAATAAAATGCAAAACAGTCCCTTTTTCATAACTGAAAAGTGCAAGTACACTTGCCTTTTGAAAAGATCCGTTTACAGGAGAAATAGGGTGGTTTGATTCTGTTACAGCTTTTCTAATTATATCTAAAGAAATATTATGTGCTAATTCCATTTATTATCCAAATTAATTTTATCAATTAAAAAAATATCATTTTTATAAACTTTAGCTCTAAAATATAGATTAAATATTCTATTGTCAAATATGAGACAGATCATAATTTAAAATTTAGAGTAATGATTTACCAAATTGATCAATGTAATCAGACCGAGATTCAAACAGACTTTTTTCGTTTAGTTTATAAATTTTGATAAACTCTAAGTTTGCCAGCCAAAATTGGCAAAACTCGACCTTTGGTCTCAAACAATTGCCAATTTTTGCCTGGCTTCACCAAGAGTCTTAACAAAACATATAAAGATGCACTACAAAAAGCCCGTTCGAATCTCTACTCAACTAATCATGATTATCACACTTTGTACAACGGACTATCAGTCCAAAAAGCGAAAATTCGAGCTCTCAATATTTTAACATGTTGAAATAATCAGGTTTTATTGTCAAATATGTACTTTTACTTAGAACAGTCATTAATTATTTTGAGAGGTATTAATGTATAAAATTTAACCTGAGTTCTATTTACAACCGCTATCTTCTTTGATACAAATTTACAGAATGATTTTTTTAGCTGTGGAAGATAAGATGTAGAGCTGAATAGTATGTATATCGGTGTAATAACTTGATGGTAGAACATAGCGTGCTATGTTTAAAAAGGACATATTATTGGTAAAATACGAAAATGTAAGTTATAAATATTTGCCTATTTTATACTAACTATAAATAAGGAAAGAACTTAAATTAATAAAAAATAAATGTTTGATTTAAAATATATTTAAAAAAGTAGTGTTTTGGGAAATTGGCAATAATTTATGATAAAAGATATTTTAAACTATTTAATTACGGATTTTTCAGTTGATAAACTGGAACAATTTTTCAGACAAAGAATTAATTCATTCAAAACTGATGAAGAAGATTATGCGTATCTGTTTGAAGACAATGAAAATATAGCTGATAATTATAAAAGTATTGTCAAAATTGGTAAAGCCGATCTATTAAATTCTGATGACTTACTCGTTATTACTGCAAAAACGTTAGCAAAACTTACAAATAAAACAGGAAAAAAAAGACAATTTGAAATTGCCAAGAAAATCCTGAAAGAAGAGAATAAGGACGCTGCATTTTTTATTTTTTATGATGATAATGGTAATTTTCGTTTTAGTTTAATTCGGGCTAACTTTCTTGGGGCAAAAAGAGAGTTTACAGATTTTAAGAGATATACATATTTTGTTAGTAAGGAATTAACTAATAAGACTTTTATCAGCCAAATTTCGAAAACTGATTTTAATGATTTAGACAGCATTCAAGAAGCCTTTAGTGTTGAACCCATTACAAAACAATTCTATGAAAAACTGCAATACTGGTATTTCTGGGCAATAGATAATGTAAAATTTCCTGATGATGCAGAACAAGAACCAAACGGACGGGAAGTTGCAATTATTCGGCTCATTACAAGGCTAATGTTTATATGGTTTATGAAAGTTCGCAATCTCATACCAGATGAACTTTTTGATGCAGACAATATAAATAATATATTAAAAGATTTCTCCCCTGAAAAGCCAACTTACTACAGAGCCATATTGCAAAATATGTTTTTTGCCACATTAAACACCAAACAGAATGAAAGAAGATTCTTAAGTGAAATAAGAGGGCATAAAGGTTACAACCCGGATTTTGGAAATCCTAATGTATTTCGTTATCATGATTTATTTCAAGACAATAAATCACTTAAAACATTGTTCAGCAAAATTCCATTTTTAAATGGTGGTTTATTTGAGTGTCTGGATTATAAGACAAAAAAGAAAGATGACCGAAAATATATTGATGGATTTACGGCAACAAAGAAACAGCAGCCGATAATACCAAATTCCCTGTTTTTTTCAGACACTCAACAAGTTGATTTAAGTAGTTTTTTTGGCAAAAAAAATAAAATTTGTAAAGTGCAAGGTCTAATCAATTTGCTTAAAAGTTACAACTTTACGATTGATGAAAATGAGCCTGATGATATTGAAGTTGCACTTGACCCGGAACTGCTTGGAAGTGTTTTTGAAAACCTGCTTGCAAGTTATAATCCTGAAACATCCACCACAGCCAGAAAAGCTACCGGAAGTTTTTACACTCCCCGTGAAATTGTCAATTATATGACATCGGAAAGCTTGAAACAATATTTTACAACAAGTCTAAGTAGTAATATTACAGGTTTAGACAACAAACTTACATCGCTTATCTCTGCAAATAGTTTGGAAAACCCTTTTGATCAAGAAACAACACATAAAATAATCATTTTAATAAATGATTTAAGAGTTGTTGACCCTGCAGTTGGTTCTGGCGCTTTTCCCATGGCTATTCTAAATAAACTTGTTTTTATTCTTGGTAAACTTGATCCTGATAATACATTTTGGGAAGAGTCTCAAATAAACGGAATTAAAAAATCAATAAGTGATCCTGTTTTACAACGAAAATTTATTGAACAAATTAACAGACAATTTAAGGGAAAAAACGCAGATTATGGACGTAAACTTTACCTGATCGAAAAATGTATCTATGGCGTGGATATTCAGCAAATTGCAGTGGAAATTGCCAAACTCCGTTTTTTTATCTCTTTACTTGTTGATGAAAAAATTAATATTGATGAACCTGAAAACAATTATGGAATTGAGCCTTTACCAAATCTTGATTTTAAACTTATGCAGGGCAATAGTCTTATTTCAACTTTTGCCGGAATTGATTTTAACACAACAGAAAAACCAACTGAAAATTCTTTGTTTGATATAGACGATCCCTATAAGCCACTTATCAAAGATTTTGAAGAATTGAAAAACGAATATCAAAATGAAGCAGATAATGAAAACAAAAAACAACTTCGCAACAAAATTGAAGAAATTATTTTAAAAATTTTTCAAGAAAAGATAAACCAACACATACCGCACTTAAAAGCAATTGAAAACAAAGCAAAACAAATTCCTAAAAAGGAACAAAGAAAAGAATATATTATCAAAGAAAAACAAAAATTAACAAGGAAACTTGGCTTTGATATCGAACAGGTAGAGAAAGATTTAATTGCCTATACACAAGGACAAAAACCGAAAGATTTCTTTTTATGGGATATCTATTTTGCAGAAGTATTTTCACAAAAAGATGGGTTTGATATTGTGATTGGGAATCCACCGTATATTAAGGAATACACTGATAAATCAGCATTTGATGGAAATAAAGACAAAGAATGCTATCAAGGGAAGATGGATATCTGGTATCTTTTTGGCTGTAAAGGAATTGATATTTTAAGAAAAAATAAAGGAATATTATCTTTTATTGCAACAAACAATTGGATAACAAATGCGGGGGCATCAAAATTCAGAAATAAAGTTTTAAAAGAAACGAACATCAAGGAGTTTATTGATTTTGGAGATTTTAAAATTTTTGAAAGTGCAGGTATTCAAACAATGGTAATGTTTTTACAAAAAACAAAAGAAAAAAAAGAATATTTAACTAAATACTCAAAAATTTTAGATAAAAACATTTTGCGATCAGAGTTGGAACTTTTTTTAAAAAAAGTAGAGAGCACAAAATTTGAATATTTTGGAACAGTGATTAACCGAGATGCAATGATAGATAAACCTATTCATTTTTTAAAAAATGAGATAGGTTCTATTTTGAATAAAATACAAAGCCAATCTAATTTTTCCTTTAACGAAAAAGAAGTAGCAAATGGTATTCATTCACACCATGAATATGTGAACAAAAAAATGATGCCAATTCTGGATAATAATTTCAATATCGGAGATGGAATCTTTGCATTATCAAACGAGGAGTTACTCTCTTTAGGTTTGACTGAAAAAGAAAAAAAATTAATTAGGCCGTATTTTTCAACAAAAAACTTTCAGAGATATTATGCTAACTCCCAGAATACAGAATGGTTAATTTATACTTCTTCTAAATTTAAAAATTTGGAAGAAGTATTACCATACCCAAATATAAAAAATCATTTAGATAAATTTAAAAACGTTATTACTTCAGATAATAAACCATATGGGTTGCACAGAGCAAGAGATGGACAATTTTTTATTGGTGAAAAAATTATTGTTCAAAGAAAGTGTTCAAGAGAACCTGTGTTTACATATACAGATTTTAATTGTTATGTGTCAGCAACATTTTATGTAATAAAAACAAATCGGTTAAATCAAAAGATTCTTACAGGATTATTAAATTCAAAGTTATGTGCTTTTTGGTTAAAATATAAAGGGAAAATGCAAGGTGATAATTACCAAATAGATAAAGAGCCATTATTAAGTATTCCAATAAAAAAGGTAACAGATATCAAACCCTTTGAAATTTTAGTAAATAAAATCATAACCAAAAAAGAAACAGGTGAAGATACAACTTCAGAAGAAAATCAAATAGATTTAATGGTTTATAAATTATACAATTTAACTTATGACGAAGTTAAAATAATAGAGTCTGAATTTGAAATGAGTGCAGAGGAATATGAAAATTATGGATAAATCAAAAATAGCCGTTTTTAAAAAAAAAGAGATTAGAAAAATTATTTATAATGATGAATGGTGGTTTTCTGTAATAGATGTTTGTGCAGTATTAACTGATAGCCGTGATGCAGGAGCATATTGGAGGAAATTAAAACAAAGATTAAAAACAGAAGGAAGTAAGGTCGTGACAAATTGTCACGGACTGAAATTAGAAGCGAGCGATGGGAAAAAGTATAAAACAGATTGTGCAAATACAGAAGGAATATTCAGGCTTATCCAATCCATTCCTTCACCCAAGGCAGAGCCGTTTAAGCGATGGTTGGCAAAAGTGGGATATGAACGTATTCAGGAAATTGAAGATCCTGAGCTTGCTACAAAACGTACCCGGGCGCTATATAAAGCCAAAGGGTATTCTGATGATTGGATTGAAAAGCGCATGCGCGGCATTGCCATCAGGGAGGAACTTACTGATGAATGGCAAGACCGTGGTATTAAAGAACAAATAGATTATGCTATTTTAACTGCTGAAATATCCAAAGCCACATTTGGAATGACACCATCTGAATATAAAAAATTTAAAGGTCTAAAAAGAGAAAATCTACGGGATCATTATACAGATTTAGAATTGATATTTTCAATGCTTGGAGAAGCTGCTACAACTGAAATTACCCGCAACAAAGATTCACAAGGATTTGATGAAAATAAGGATGCGGCTAACAGAGGCGGAAAAATTGCTGGTGATGCCCGAAAAAAATTAGAGATAGAATCCGGGAAAAATGTGTCATCTTCTGAGAACTATTTAGCTGAGCCTGAAGCACAGAAGAAGTTGGAGAAAAAACAAAAAAAGAGATAAAGATGAATAATAATTTTATAACTAATTCACAAGAAAGTATAACCTTAAAGGAACGTTTGCAAAAGCTGATAAAGGCAAGTAAAGAATTAAAATTTCTTGTGGGTTTCTTTTATTTTTCCGGTTGGCAGGAAATCTATAAAAGTCTACAAAAAAACGAGAATATAGTTTTAAGAATATTGGTTGGGCTGCAAGTTGATAAATATCTGTCAGGTGTTATTGAGGTCGAGAATGAAGATGATAATTTAAGCAGGGAAGAGCACTTCTCACAATTTATTAAATCCCTTGGTTATGCTCTAAACAATGCGGAAATGGATAATGAAGAGTTTTATAATCAAATAGAATTTTTCATTAAGCTTTTAGAAGATGGGCGGCTGATAATTAAAAAAACGCTTAATCCTAATCATGCAAAGGTTTATATATTTACGTTGGACAGCCAATTTCAAGACTTATTTAATACAAAAGGTCAATTCATAACAGGGAGCAGTAACCTTACCAAAGCAGGTTTACGCAAACAGGAAGAGTTCAATGTTGAAATTAGAGATTATGGTTTTGAAACAGCAGAAGATTATTTTGACGAACTTTGGCAATCTGCCATACCAATAACAGAAGCCCCCAACGGCAAGCAGGTAATTGTCCAATTTTTAAAAAACAAAACACAATCTTCTTTAATAACTCCTTTTGAAGCTTATGCTTATATCTTAAAGACTTATATTAACCTGCTTGAAAATAAAAAAATCAATTCATATTTAGAGCGTCTTCTTGAAGATAACGGCTTTGAAAAATATACCTATCAGATAGATGCTGTAAATCAGGCATTGAATATTATTTCAACCTATAATGGTGTTATTATTGCCGATGTGGTTGGTCTGGGTAAATCGGTCATTGCATCACTCATAGCAAACCAGTTAGGAAAAAGAGGTTTAATCCTTTGCCCGCCTGGATTAATAGGAGATAAAAAAGAAAATTCAGGTTGGTGGGAATATTGGAATAAATTTAAATTATATAATTGGGATATTGATAGTTCCGGTAACCTTGAAGCTGTAGCCGAATCAATTAGTAAAAATAATTTGGAATATGAAGTAGTGATTGTAGATGAGGTGCATAAATTTCGGAATCAAGACACTTCTGCTTATGAAGCGTTGACAGATATTTGTAGAGGGAAGCAAGTGATTTTACTAACAGCAACGCCTTTTAACAATTCCCCTGCGGATATCTTTTCACTTCTTAAATTATTTATTGTTCCCGGACAATCGGCCATTACCATTGAGCCTGATTTAGAAGGCAGATTTAATTCATATAACTATAGATTTAGAAATCTTTCTTTTATTCTAAAAAATTACAATTCTTCAAATCAGGAAAAAAGAATAAAAGCTGAGAAACTCTATACTAAAATGTTTGGTGAGAAACCACCTGTAGACATTGCTCTTGTAAAAGACAATGTTGCTTTAATGGCAAATGATATAAAAAATGTTATTACACCTGTAATTATCAGGCGAAACCGATTAGACTTGAAAAGTGATTTTGAATATAAAAAAGAGATACAAACCCTTTCACAAGTGAAAGACCCGAAAGAATTATTTTATAAATTATCAAAAGAACAATCAGAATTTTATGATAGAATAATTCAGGATTATTTCAGTGAAGACGGGTTGTTTAAAGGCTCTATCTATAGACCGTTTGAATATGAAGCTAAGCCCAAAAGCAAAAAAGATGAAGAAACAAACAGAGCTTTCCTGCAACAGCGCAATTTATTCGATTTCATGCGTAGATTGTTGGTAAAACGATTTGAAAGTTCTTTTGGTGCATTTGATAAAAGCATAAAACGGTTTTTACGAACACATAAAATGGTTAAATCATTTATTGAAAGTTCAGGAAAATATATTTTAGACCGTAAAGTTATAGATTCTATCTACAACGATGATGATGAAGCAGTTGATTTTACATTGGAAGCTATTGAAGAGGCATTGGAAGAATTTAAAAAAAATGCCAAAGGAAAAACCACTCCAAAGCATACAAAAATTTATAAAATTGACAAATTTAAGTTTAAAGATAAATTTTTACAGGATATAGATAATGATATTGCTCTGTTTGAGCAAATTCAAAATGAGATTACAACACTAAATCTGGTTAATAATGACCCCAAGCGCAATAAAGTATTAAAAATAGTAAAAGAAGTTTTAAGCAAAGGAGAAAATCCAAAAAGAAAAATTATTGTATTTTCTGAGTATGCTGATACAGTGCGCCATTTAAAAGAGTATTTCCAGAAAGAGTTGCTTGGTAGAGTTTTATTTTGTGATGGCACCATAACAAAAAAGTTTGCAGTTGAATTAGATTCTAATTTTAATGCACAATACAAGGATCAAAACACTGATTATGATGTTTTGGTCACAAGTGATAAACTTTCAGAAGGAGTTAACTTAAACAGGGCAGGATTGATAATAAATTACGATATACCATGGAACCCAACAAGAGTAATCCAGCGTGTGGGGCGTATCAATCGTATTGGCACAAAAGTATTTGATGAGCTTCATATTTATAATCTCTTCCCTACAGAGCAAGGTGCGGGTCATATAAAAATACGAGAAATTGCAGAACAGAAAATGTTTTTAATTCATAATGCACTGGGCGAAGATTCAAAAATATTTGATCCTGACGAAGAACCAACAGCAAGTGGTTTATTTAAAAAGATAAACTCAAATCCTGATGAAGATGATGATTTGAATATAGTAACTGTTGTGAGAAATGAGTTTAACAAAATACAAGAAGAACACCCCGAAGTTTTAGAAAGGATTAAAGAATTTCCAAACCGAACTAAAACAGCAAAAAAATTTAAAGAAAACAATACAATTGTTTTAAGAAAAAAAGGGATGGCTCTTTTTTCCGTAATTGCAAAATATGAAACTGGTAAAATTAAAATTTCAGAAAAAATATTCCAGGAATTATTTGATTTGGTAAAATGTTCTTATGATGAAAACAGGCTCCCATTGAGTAAACAATTCTGGAAGGCTTATGAAAAAATTAAAGGATATAAACCCCAGTATAAATCTGGAAGCTCTGAAATTGCATTGGAAAAAAAAGCAACAAACAGTTTAAAATCTTTGCTAAAACAAAAGAAAGATGAATTGAATCAAATACTGATATCGTTTATTGACACTTTGCTAAAAGACATAAAGAAATACAAAACATTGCCAAAATATACATTAAGAAAACTTGTATTACCAGGCAAGATAAACAAAGAGTCATATAACGAATTAATTCAAAACATAGAGAATTTAAGGCAAAAAATTGGCAGTGATTATTTGGAAATAATATTAAAAAGAACTTCTAATATTAATGATGATATAATCATTGCAGTTGAAAATAAAAAAGACTACTAATAGTCAAGTACCTATCAATGTATAAAAAAATTAGCCGTAGTTGTCAAACATGGAATATCCAATGACAGGTGAAACAGATTTAAAAAAATTATTGGCTTCAATGGTGCCTTGTGTTTTTCCTGATGAGTATATTTTTGTTCAGGCTGAAAAGGTAGCTATTGCCATTCAATCTTTAAAGGAGCTTTGTAATGGCGAACAAAATTGATGACATAATGAAACAGAAGATTGACACAGTTTTAGACACAGTCAAAGAACCCGAATCTGGTTTGTCTGTTGGCCAGATTGGACTTGTGCAAAAATTCAGGTATGTTAGTTCCAAAAAAATTCTATATGTTTATCGCAATCCGATTTTACCTTCAAAAGGGTGCTGTACAATCATGTCAATATTCGTTAATACCGCCTTCGGCGGTATTAACGCCCGAGCTGTAGACCATTGAGTTGTTTGCACCGCCGAAGGCGGTACTAACAACTCAATGGAGCATCGATTTCTATGAATATTGCAGTTGCTACGCACTCCAATATTCACACAAATCGATGCTCATCTCGGGCGTTAGCCACTACTCAGAAAAATCTTTTAGATGCTCTCAAGCTCGCTTTTCCAGAATTTAATATTAAAATGGTTATAACTAATTAATTTTTAAAAAAGTATTTGACAAAACAGTGTTTTAAAATATATTATAAAAAAGTAGACTGAGCGCTCGATCAGTTTATTTGAATGTAAGGCTGGCAAGGAGTTTAAGGTTTGATACAGGGCTTTTTGCCAGATTGATTAACTAAATACTCAAAGGAGGCACAGGGTGGATTTCGATCTTACAACAGAACAAAAAATGATTCGCAAGGAAGTAAGAAAGTTTGCCCAGAAGGAAATAGCTCCCATTGCCCAGGAATTGGACGAAAAAGAGGAGTTTTCATCTGAACTTAC
>JAGLHT010000069.1 GCA_023143455.1 Desulfobacterales bacterium | reverse complement strand
TACCCAACAGTTTTAATTGCACCCGAGAGTACGGTTTTACTTGAAACTCAGTTATAGCTTTGTTAATATACATTCTTTTTAATCATCAAAATAATTTTAGAGTAGTTGGAACATAATATGCCTTTGCCAAAAGTAACAATCCTGATTCCCAATTATAAAACATTAATGCTTACAAAACTTTGCTTACGTCTTATAAAAAAGCATACAAACCCGGAAACAATCCACGTGATAGTTATTGACAATGATTCTTGTGATGAATCAACTGATTATTTAAAATCTCTTGATTGGATTGAATTTATTGAAAGAAAAAAGGTTGAGGGAGAAATTCCAGCCTTGTCACATTCAAGAGCTCTTGACCATGCACTTGAGCGGGTTACAACACCATATGTTCTCTCAATTCATACAGATACATTTGTAAAAAACTCAAACTGGCTTGATGCTTTGATTGCCGAGATAGAGAAAGATTCCAACATTGCAGGAGTTGGATCCTGGAAACTTGAAGAAGGGCCATCTTTTTATAAGCGATTTTGGAAAATTTTCGAGTTTAGAATTAGAGCATCTATATATCGGATTTTTGGAGACAAGAAAAAATTATCTAAAGTGAACTCACAGAAGCAGAGCGGCTACTATGACTTGTTTCAGAAAAGCAGTTTAAATTTAAATGATAATGACAGTGGATATTATTACTTAAGAAGCCATTGTGCACTTTATAGAATGGATCTAATTCGAAAATATAAGCTCACATTCAGTGGAAAAGAAAAAACTGCAGGATCACATATGCACAGCATTTTGGTGGAAAATAATCATAAAATGATTTTTCTTTCTATTAGCTTTTTAAGTAAATATCTTGTTCATTTGAATCATGCTACCATGGTACTTCATCCGGAATTTGGTTTAAAAAACAGAATAGTTCGTAAAGGGCTAAAGAGAATTAAAAGTGAACTGAAACACCTCAAGTCAGATGATATATTAAAGGAGGACACTCTTGATCATTGATAAAATGAAAATATGGTATCAAAGCTCCAATGATAAGCAAAAGGATTTGATATGTTTGGGCATTCCTATTCTTATCTCATTGACAATAAAACTGATTCTTTTGATTGTATTGTTTGACACCCCAGTTAATAATGATGCTGCTGTCTATATTAACTCAGCAAAACTATATGTCATGGGTAATTTTGCTGATGGTATGATAGTTTATCCTATGCCAGCGTATCCCTTGTTGCTTGCATTTATTCATATATTTATTCCAGACTGGATTGCTGCGGGTTATTTTATATCACTTGTCAGCATGATACTTGTTACAATCCCATTATACTATTTAACAAAGACAATGTTCGGATCTAAAGCAGGATTCTGGGCATGTCTTGTTTTTTCTGTGCTTCCTAAGATGAATCAATGGTCTATAGATATAATCAGAGATCCTTTGTTTTTACTTTTATTTATTTCGTGTATTTATTTCGCTCTTAGATCGATTAAAAAATCTGATTTTTATTTATTTGGGCTAACATTTGTTTTAGCATGGAGTGCAACACTTATTAGAATTGAAGGTGTGATTTTCATTGGGTTTTATTCTTGTGTTTTAATTTATTTTGCAATAGTTGACACAGACAATAGGGCTCGGTTTTTTTCAAGATCTTTAATATGGGTGGGTATTCCCATCGGAATAGCACTTCTTGCTGTGTTATTCAGTGGATATGGTATCGCTGTTAATAGATTTGACCATGTATTATTAGAATTAATAGGTTTTTTTAATGGAAATTTCCTTACTAATTCCTCTCAAATTGGTCAGTTTCTTTCAGAAGCCGCAACAAAACCTCCGTTTTTTGATGGGAGTTACAGTTTTGCAGCACTTTGCAGGCATTTTTTGCCTATTATCTATCTCTTGGGAATAGTACAGATATTAGTAAAAATATTATTTCCTCTGTTACTTATTCCTCTTTATATAGGATTTAAAGTCAAGGTAAAACTGCCTGATTACTATGGTAAATTTATACTTTTGGTATGGATTTTATTTGCCGGGCTTGGTTATTATTTTCTTATAAAATATGATTTTATAGCAACAAGATACCTTATGATTCCAGCATTCCTACTTCTTCCATGGATTGGTTTGGGATTAGATAGATTGTGTGAAATAGTGGGCACCTCTCCATATAAAAAGATTCTTGTGTTTTTAATTTTAATTATAATTTTGGTACCAACAGGTAAGACATTACGTTTGACATTGTCAAAATCAAAGGGTATTACAACAGTTCAAACTGTTCAGTGGCTGATTGAAAATGATAAAATAAATAACGTACAAATTGTTTCAAACCATTATAAAGTTTCTCTTTATATAGATCTTAAAGCAAAAGCAGATTCTAATTGGAAAACTCATTATTATGACGAGCGCAATAATAGTTTAAGCGTTGAGGAATTTGCCCTTGAAAAGAGTGCTGAAATCATTGTTTTAAAAAAGAAAACAAAAGAGATAGATAAAGTTGAGGACTTTCAGTTTTATCAAAAGGTAAAATCATTTGTTGGAAAGAAACATTATTCACTTATATACACCAGAATACCCAATACATAGATTATTTTTTTTCATATATTACAAACAATTCATCACCTTTATTAATCAATGTTGCAAAAGCTACAAAAAATTTAGCAAGAAATTTATGTAATTTTCGTTTCCTTGAGGGGGTTTTTTTATTCTCAGTAAAGTAATCAATACTATTTAAAATAGCTCTTGGAGAGGCAAAAGTTTTTGATTTTACATAGCTCAGGTTATGGTTTTTTGCTAACATATTAAGGTTTTTCAAATCAAATAATATAAGATGGCGAGGGATATCATCTGGAAACCAGTTCAAGCCAAACCATTTTCTTCCCAATGCTCTACTATTTGGAGTTCTGATAATGAGTCGCCCTTTAGGTTTTAGTATCCTGCTTATTTCTTTGAATAGATTATCTGGATCAGGGATATGCTCAATAAGGTGGCGTGCACTAATAAGATCAAAGCTGTTGTTCTCAAAGTTAGCAGCTTTTAATTCTCCATTAAAAACTTTCAGCCCAGCTTTATGACATATATCTACTGCAACTGAACTGAATTCCACTCCTTCAAACTGCCATCCAAGGGAATTCATTGAACTAATGAATCGGCCGTTACCACAACCTATATCAAGTCCTTTGGAATCAGGTCTAAACTGAATGGAAGATTTATAATAAAAGAAAGAAATAATCGGAGCTATAATTTTCAAATATGATGGGATCTGAATATGGGAATAGTTATATCTAGTTTTAAGAACACTTTGTTTTATAAGAGAATGTTTTTTTTGTTTAGTTATCTCCTGATAGTAAGCATCAGGGTAAAATTCACTTATAGTCTTAGAGTCAGGCATAGGGCGATGATATATAGCAAAGCATCTGGTACATTCATCATATGAGTATAATTCGTTTTTATCATAAAGAAGGTCTCTGCCTTGGTGAGAGAAAAGACCTGTTGCGCTACACAGGGGGCATATGCTTAAATTGGTTTTTATTTTATTCATTTTTTCTCCCAAAAATTGATATCATGTAGATTGCTATATTGATTTTCTATGTAATTTTAATACATTTTGCTTAAAGCGCTCTTTTTTTCTTTTTGATTTGAGTCTTGAGCTTTTGCAATAAATATCTAAAAATTTATCCAGAGAAAAAAAATCAAGAGCTTCTCTATCTTCTTTGTAATGGAATATGGGTTTAAAATTTCTAACACGTTTTGAAATAATTAATGGCATAAAAGAATAATAAAGATCAGAAATATCTATGAGGCCGAATTTACCCTTTTCAGTGATAAAAACATTGTTAAAATGGATTGCACGAAAATAGATGCCTTTATCATGGAGATTGGCAAAAAAAGAAGCAAATTCTAAAATTAGTTTAGAAACATTTTTATTATTCTCTTTGATCAAATCCCGAAGTGATCTTCCTTTAAGAGGCTGATATACAACCATATCACGTTTTATAGACGGCACTTTAAAAAGGTCAGTTACACTTACAGTTGGAATATTATATTTTTTTAGTATTTCAGCTCCTCTTACAAACCGTTTGGCATAGGGCCATAAAAGGGCTGAAGACATTATTCTTTTTAAACGGAAAAGCTTTGCAATACGGCCATCTTTTAATTTTATGACTTTGTCTCCATATGTGTCTTTTGTTAAAACTTGAGCATCTTTTATCATAGCTTTATAGGAATTAATGCTAAGTTTTTGCCATTTTAAAGTATTAATTGTGTATCCCCATTGTTTTTTAAGTTAATCTTGCAGTTGTTTGAAAAGTTGACCAATCTCAGGTAAATATTCCCAGTTTCGCATGAAACGTTTTATGTCTTTGCCCCATGCGCTTATAAACTTCCCTTTACTTGTGCGGGCAATCATACTATCTAAATCTAATAAGAAAGGCTTATTGTCATGGATAATAATATTGGTTGCCTTCATGTCACCATGACTGAGCATTGAGGATTTGAGCATGTCAAACATCTCAATTATCTGTTTTGCCATGATAGATTTATCATTATCATTGTACTGAGGGTCCTGAAAATAATTAAAAGCAGTTGGACCTTTTATATATTCACAGATAAAGTATGCCTTGTTTCTAAATGGTCCCCATCGTTTTTCCTTCATGGCAACAGGGTTGGGAGTATTGATTCCTTTGTTTTGTAGGATATGTGCATAATGCCAGGAATGATTTGCACGAGTTTCTTTGAAAGCACGCCTTACAGCATGAATTTTGGTTTTCATATTATAACGCTTTATTACAAGGTCATTCCCGTCAATTTTATATCGTACTATAGTTGCAGAGTTGCCATTTTTGAGGAGAAAATCATCCGGTATTTCAAAGGCAATATCCGGGTTTTCTAAAAAGTCCTTTATTACAGGCGTGTATTTCTCATTTTTGCATAGGCAAAATGATTTGAATGTTTTTTCTATATGTAGCTTTTTCATTTTGTTACCAATCACCTGGAGGGTCTTTCTTAAATTCTCTTTTGTATAGATTCACGGCTCGTTTTCTAACAATCCACCAGAAAAATCTATGCTTTGAAAAAGAGTTTTCTAATGTTGTATTGTGATATGTTTTTGCAAAATGGAAAAGGTCTCCCTTTGTAAGACCAATATCCAGGCTTGAAAAAAGGATGGCTGAGACATCCTTTGCCCGCCAGTAAAAAGGGATTTTAGAACGAATCTGGACCCGATGAAGGTCAATGAGGAAAAGACGAATATTATTCGGAGTAATATTATCAATGCCTTGAGAGATATCAAGCAGAAAATGACAAATATATAAATCTTTGTGATTCATTCCATTTTCATGGATTGTCCTGGCAATCTGAGCTATTTTAGTTATTATTGCACGTTTCATGGCTTTATCGGGCGGCGAGGTACGCCAGTCTTTGCAATAGTCTTCAAGGCTAATTATGTTCTGTAATTCTTCAGTAATAACAAAAGACTCTATTTTCGCAGGATTCCATCCTTTTTTTCCATACCCAACAAGATTCATAGTGTCAATGTTGAGCTTTTTTAGCTTTAAAATTGCCTGCCATTCATTTTCAGCGCTGAGTACAGGTGGCTTTCGAAATTGCAGAAGATTCTTAAGTATTTTTTTCCATCCAACTCCTGAGTGAAATTTTCCGAAAAAGTATTTTTCACTAAATTTAAAACGAAGTGTTCTACGACCATCCTTTTCGCGGAAAATCTTTCCTTTAACACTGAAAAGTTTTTTAAATCCAGCTTTCTTGATTTCCCAATATTTTTTCCAATCTTCTGGCAAGACAATAATAGGGGCAGTCATAAAGTGACCTTTTCGATAATATCCACAGCTTTTTCAGATCGACTAAATACATCTGTTTTTTCAATATATCTTTTTGCATTATTCCGCATTTGGTCAGGTTCTTTTATAGCAAGCATAAATAGCAATTCTTTATTAAGCGTCTCCTGAATAAAAGGGGAGGGTATTACTTTGCCTGCATTGGCATATGTAACATGATGACTATAACCGCATATGTCGGTTGTGATAACAGGAATATTAGCCACAAGCGCTTCAACAATTACAGTGCCCGTGTTTTCAATTGAAGCAGGATGTAAGAAAAGATCTGAAGCCATGAGAAGATGTGGCACATCAGTGCGTGCACCTAAAAATCTAACCTGTTCTGAAATATTCAATTTTTTTGCAAGACGTTTGTATTTTCCCGGCTTATCAATGCCGACAATAAGCAATATGGTTTCAGAAGATATCTTTTGCGGTAAGGATGCAAGTGCTCTGATAGCCCGTTCAACTCCTTTTATCTTAAAAACAGTGCAAACCATTAAAATAATTTTTTTATTTTGATCAATTGCAAAGTCATTTCGTTTTTGTACACGAATTTCATCTGCATTTGAAGGAGGGATACACTTTCTGGATATACCCGGAGGCAAAATATGAAACCGCTCCTCAGCAGTTTTATAAAAATTCATGTAAAAGTTTTTCTCTTTTTCTGTTAAGAGGAGAATTTCAGTTTTCGAGTTTTTATCATAAACAGCTTTTTCCAGAGACATAAAGGTTTGATAACGGCTTGATATGCGGTGAAGGGGGCTGCGGTTTTGCATTTTGGCAGCATAGGAACCGTCTGCTGCATAATATATGTCAAGCCCGGGTATTCTATTAAATCCCACAACAGCGTCATAGTTTTTGTGATTAACAAGTTCAGCAATCTTTTTCCCAAAGGATTTATATTGACCATGATTAGATAACCCTGACACTGGAACTATTGTTACATCTAAGCCTTCCGGCTTTTTTCCTTCCCATGAAAGAGTATATACATCAACTTTATGCCCTCGATCCAAGCAGATCTTTGAAATTTGCATAAAATCACCTTGAAGACCACCAAAAGGGAAGTATTTGAACAAACAAAAAGCTAAGTTTAATTTTTTATTCATAACAATTCTTTACAAGCCTGTATTATTTTTTCTGCAGAAAGGCTCATGCAGGCTTCTGTGCCATTAGGACATTTTGTACTTCCATGTCTCCTGCATGGTTTGCATTCAAGGGTTTCCTCTTGAACAACTCTTGACTTCACATTCTGCCATGGTCCAAACCCGAATTCAGGCGAAGTTGCACAAAATACTGCCACAGTCGGGGTTTTAAATGCTGATGCCATATGTAAAGACATACTGTCATTGCATATCAAAAGTTTGGCTCGCTTCATGATATACAATGTATCTGAAAGAGGAATTTTTCCTGAGAAATTAATAACATCAGCCTTTTCTTTGATTTTGTTACAAATTTTCATATCATCTTTGCCACCAATAAGAATTATATTCAGTCCTTGTTTTATATAATAATCTGCAACTTTTAGATATCCCTGCCAGTGCCATTGTTTTGTTTTCCAGGCACTACCCGGAGCCATTACAATATATTCTTTTGCGATATTTTTTACATAATTTGAAACGCTTTGAAATTCAGGTTCAAAAAGTCTTAAATCTTTATTAAAACTATCTTCTTGAGCATCATTAAAAAGGAGCGAAAGGTTTCTTATGGCAGCATGACCATTAAATTTTTTGTTTCTTTGTTCAGTATATAAAAAACTTAATTTTGCATCTTTAAACCCGATTCTTTCAGGTATTCTTGTAAGGAAAAGCAAAAATGAAGTTCTGTGAGATCTGTGAAGAGAGTAAACCTTGTCAAAGTTTTTAGCTTTTATCTGGCGCGCTTTTTTAATGAGGTTTAACAGACCTTTGTCTTTTTTTCTTTTGTCATAAATAATAACTTCTTCAACATAGGGATCATTTTCAACAAGGGGGCAAGAAACAGGAGTTGTTAAAACAGATATTTTTGATTCCGGGAAAATTTGTTTTAAACCTGCAATAACAGGAGTTGACAATATGGTATCACCAAGGAAACTTAGATTGACAAGAAGTATTTTCATAATGTTTCAGTTAATTAATTATTTTTTTCTTCCAAAGGTCTTGTTTTCCACCTGTTATGAACCCAGAAATATTGTTCAGGATATTTTTTTACATACTCTTCAATTAGAGAATGGTATATTTGAGTATTATCAAAAAGATCTTTTTCCTCATCTTGAGTCTGGATTAAAAGCATCTTAGGGAGTATATCAATGTTGACTTTGCCTTTATTATCTCTAAAAATAAAGATTGGAACAACAGGAGCTTTTGTTGACAGTGCAAGCTTGGCAAGCCCTTTTGTTGCTATTGCTTTTCTACCAAAAAAATCAATAAAAACACCACGGTTTCTTTTTCTTACATTTTGATCCACAATAAGGCCGACCATGTCACCTCTTTTAAGACTTTTCATTACTTCTTCAAGAGCATTATGCAAGGGGAGCATATAACATCCTGTAAACTCTCTTTTTTTGGTAATATATTTGTCCACGGGTGCAAATTCTACAGTTTTATAAATAACAGAAAAGCCGATTTTTGTTATATAAGGCAGGGCAGAAAGAAGTTCCCAGTTACCAAGATGTCCTGAAAAACATAATATGCCTTTGCCTTCTCTATGGGCAGCTTTTAAATTATCAAGTCCTGTGATTGAAAAAAGATCGTGGAAATCTTCATGTTTCATTCTATGAAATCTGGTGTGCTCAAACAACATCCTTGCTGTATTTTTAAATACAGTTTTTGCGATTTTTTTTATTTCCTTATCATTTTTTTCATCTTTATATGCTTGCTTAATATTGTTTATGGTCAATTTTCGATGTTTTCTATCCAAAAAAAACCAGACAGAACCTAAAAAATATCCCATCCTGTCACCTATTGATTTGGGGATCATTCCAAGGAGGGACATGAAAGTTGATATTCCAAAATATATAATATTGTCAGTCAGTTTCATTTTTTTATAACTTTCTCAATAAGTTTGTCCATGACATGCTCAGGCTTGATTTTGTCCATACATATCGGATTGTCACACTTTTTTTTATTACATGGTGCACATTCAATTTTTTCTTGAATAATAGTACCATGAAAAGGTCCTGTGCGGTAGGGGTCAGACGGTCCAAAAAGTGCAATAAGATTTGTTTTTAGTGCAACTGCAAGGTGCATAGGTCCTGTATCACAACTTATAACACATTTTGCATTGGCAATAACTAAGCTAAGCTCTTTTAAAGATGTCTTTCCGCATAAATTTTTTATTTTGCAATGAGCTTTGGTTTGAATTTTTTCTGCAAAGGGTTGATCTTCAATCCCACCTGTTATTACAGATTTAAAAGGAGTCTTTTTATCTATCATATCAGCAAGCGTTGCAAAATTTTTTGGGCTCCATTTATTTGCAGGTTTTGTTGCCCCGATATTGAGTACAATGTATTCAGATAAAAAGTCATGTCTGACCTCATTTTGCCAGGGTATTTGCCAGGAAATTTTATTTGATTCAATACCAAGATGTTTTGCAAACTTCATATATTGAGTCAACATATGCACGCTTGGATTAGAAGGGGCTATCCTTTCAAAAGGGAAAATCCAGGACATCTCCTTACATCGTTTTTTGTCAAATCCAATGCGTCTTTTTGCTTTTGCGGCCATGCAAAAAAGACCTGATTTAAAAAGCCTTTGCACATCCAGAACAATATCATATTTTGTTTGTCTGATAGTTTTCAATGTGTCCAGGAGGGATTTTTTTAAATTATGTTTGTCAAAAACAATGGCTTTGTCAACAGATTCGTGGTTCTTAATAAGCTCAAAGCTCAAAGGAGCAACAACCCAGTGAATTTCAGCATTCAAATGCTTTTTGATATTAATTACCAAAGGAAGGGTGTTAATAACATCTCCTAAGGCGCCAAGTTTTATAATTAATACTTTCATAAGTATTACTTAAGTTCCAGATATGACAATTCGTCTGGTAATTTATATTTTCTAATTGCTCTTTGCCATCTTTGATTATATTTTTCTGCAAGTTTTTTCTTGTTGCCTGAAAAATAACATGCTTTGTCAAAGTCTAAGATAAAAGGTTTGTTAGATTTATTTATAATAATATTCCCCGGATGAAGATCTGTATGATGAATCGAGCTTACAATTAATTTATTTATGTTCTCACAGATTGCAGGCAAGAAAGAAATAGCTTTATTTTTTTCATTTTGGGCAATTTCAACAAAGTTTTTTGAGTTTTCAATTTCTTTGGTTATAAGCCATGCTTTATAAAAAAGAGTTCCTTTTTTTGCAAATGCAATGGGTTGCGGGACATTGGCCCCAGCTCTCATTGCTTTAATCAGAAAATTAAATTCAAGTTCGCTCCGGCTTTTTTTTGAAACAAGATATCTGTTTTTATTAAAAAAAGATATGAGCCCACCTCTTGTATAATGCTTGATTATAACAGACCCAAGTCCATTTATATTTATTTTGGTTACTGAGTCTCTACCTGTAAGGATTGTTGCAGGCTTTTCATGACTTTTTGAATTAAAAAGTGAAATAAAATTATCAAGAGTGGTTTGATCTAAATTGAGCTTTGCACCAAAATTATATGATTTGTGTTTTGTATAAAACATTTAGCCAAGATTAGTTTTCAAATATCGTTCAATTTTTTTAATATCTTCAGGGATATCAACTCCAGGTGCATCATGCTCAGTTACAGTGACTTTAATTTTAAACCCGGCTTCCAACACTCTAAGTTGTTCAAGTTTTTCAATGTTTTCATATTTTCCAGAATCAAGGTTTGAAATCTTGTCAAGAAAGCTTTTTTTATAAGCATAAAACCCAAGATGTTTATAATAATCAGGCTTAATATCATTATCTCTCGGATATGGAATTTGTGCTCTAGAAAAGTAGATGGCAAAATAGTTTTGATCAAAGATTACTTTTACATCTTTTGGGTTTGTTATTTCTTCTTTATTTCTGATTTTAAAGGCAAGTGTTGCCATCTCAATATCTTCATCTTTCTCAAAAGGCAAAATCAATTCATCTAGGACTTTAGAATTAAAGACAGGTTGATCGCCCTGAATATTTACAACAATTTCATTTGAATTAATCTCTAAAATACTGGCAGCCTCAGCAACTCGATCTGTGCCAGATCTCAAATTAGTTGAAGTCATGACGACTTCTCTGTTAAAGTTTTTAACTGCGTCAAATATTTGATTGTTGTCAGTTGCTATAACAACCCTTGAGATATTTTTTGCTTTGGAAGCCTGCTCATAAACTCGCTGGATCATGGGTTTGCCGGAAATAAGTGCCAGAGGTTTCCCTTTAAACCTTTCTGATCCGAATCTTGATGGTATGATTGCTGTTGTCATAAATGTTTAACCAATAACGTTAAATATAATATAATAAATAATTGCGTAGGTTATGATAACACTTAAAATATTTATGTGGGAATTGTTCTGGAAAAACAGTTTCCACCTGAAAAAAAACAAGGTTTTAAAATTAGTGATTTTAAGTGTCGGGAAAAATCTGTTAACCTGATTTAAATAGTTTATGTAATCATCACCAAAGATTTTTTTTAATGTTTTTTCTTCTCGCTTAACCCTGTTCACCATGTAGAAATAATAAAACAATGTATAGATGATTATGAGCGGGATATTGCCTGTAAGAACAATACCTCCAAGTATCAGAAAATATCTGCCAAGGTACATGGGATTTCTGGTGATAGAATATAATCCTCGAATTGCTATTGTTTTTTGTTTATCAAGGCTTGAAAAGCACCATACTTGAATGAATTCGCCAAAAAAAGAGATAATCATGCCATAAAAAAAATATTCTTTTTTGATTTGAAAGATTATAAATATGACAAAAAGCAAAGCTATGGGTATTCTCGCTTTGACTAAAATCTTCCTTGTTTTTTCGTTATTAAACATATCATGAATGCGTTGAAAAGGGCTTGTCATGAACTGCTCCTCTGTGTGTTTTTAATCTGGTTTTGATTTGCTTTTTTTCTTTTATCTTTAAGATGTCTCTCAAGCATATATCCTTTAAGGAACCATAGCTTACGGTTTTTGTTTAATGTTGCAAGAGCTTCTTTTTTTGAATCATCAAGTGTTTCAGGGCTCATCTTTGTCCAATATTTGTAAACACCTGAAATATCAACTGATTTCAAAAGGTTTTTTAAATAGTCTCCTGGAATAAAGTCTAAGACAAGATAAGATTGAAAATCAATTATTATGGGTTTATTATCCTCTGAAATAATAACATTGGACCCGGTTCTTATATCCAAGTGCACAATCCCATACGAATGCATTTCTTTAACAGCTTTTTCAAGATTCGGGAAAAAGTCTTTGTTTATAGAATTATTGCGCCTGGAGAAAGAACTTAAATTTTGTCCTTTTATGTATTTGTAACTAAGGGTGAATTTCCCAAGTCTGATAATATTGTTACAAGTTCCAATGCAGGGAGAAAGCCTTTTCAAAGCTCTATACTCTCTTGAAATTAGAAATCTGCCAATGGTATTGGCAATTAAAGGAGGATGATGGGCAAAGGTTTTTACAACAAACAGGTCTGAGTTGTGTTCATGTATATAAACATCACTGTTCCCCCATTTACCCTTTTGAATCGTTTTCATTGTCATATGATTTTAAAATTAATTACTAATAAATAATTATCAACCCTGCATAGAATACCCATGCAGAATAAAGGTTTATAGTATTATTTTGATATATAGTCAATGTTATTTGGGGAGGTCATGATGTCTTTCATTAGCGGTTTGAACATTCTGAAAGTTCTAAATTCCCTCGCTAAACAGCAAGGAACTTGCTGTTCTTAACGCTCCGCTCATTAAGAACTTTTAGCAGAATAACAAACAAATGCTAATGAAAGACATCATGACCTCCCTTGACCAAAGAGATCAATCATATTAACCGGATTATTTAGGACAAACCTATAAAAATCACAGCTACGTAACATATATTTTTCCGTCATTGCCCAATGCAGCATCATGACCATATCTTGAATTAGGCATTGGGGTAACATATTTCCAGTCAGCATAGGCGCTGCAGGCTGAGAAAATAAAGAAAAATAAAAATAGAGTACTAATAA
>JAGLHT010000068.1 GCA_023143455.1 Desulfobacterales bacterium | reverse complement strand
AATCCTGTACAAAATATTCATTCATGTTTTTATTATTAACAATAAATTTGCCTTTACCAGGTGTTAGCCATACTTTTGCAATAGAACTTTTTCTTTTACCTGTTGCATAAAACATATTTGTATTTTCCATAAATACTTTTCAGTTCCTTAAATATTCAATAATTCAATGGTTTCAGGTTTCTGAGCAGCATGGGGATGCTGGTCATTTGCATAAACAAATAATTTACTATTAAGTTTTCTTCCAAGTTTATTTTTAGGAAGCATTCCTGTAATAGCTTTTTTTACAAGCTCTGTGGGTTTCCGGTCATGGAGCTCCCGAGCTGTTTCTGATTTTATGCTGCCAATATAGCCTGAGTGTCTATAATATTTTTTGTCATCCCATTTTTTTCCTGTGAGACGTATTTTATCAGCATTAATAACAATCACCCAGTCTCCTGTATCAACGTGGGGAGTGAATAAAGGATTATGTTTCCCTCTAATCCTTCTTGCAACTTCCGATGCAAGTCTACCAAGGACTTTATCCTCAGCATCAATGACACACCATTTCTCTTTGTTATCTGATCTTTTTGCACTATATGTGAATTTATTCAATGTCTTCCTACTCCTGTTCATATCAAAAAAATAATTTGATATTATTATTATATTTTCGCAAACATGTCAAGGAAATTCTATAATTCAATCTTATTAGTTTCTTTCATCTCTTTTTTTGCGAGTTTAATTATTTCTCTTTGCCTTCCCCCGCCTGCCGGACTCGAAGTAGTACAAGACACTTCTGCATTCAGCACGCCGCCATTTTCAACAATCAAATCTTTGCATTCGACCTTACCAGAGCAGCTTCCTGTAGAAAGTATTATCAATTCTTTAGAAGCAATAACATCTCCAGTAAATTTTCCACCAACAGTCATGCTCGCAACAATGGCTGAATTTGACTCCACTTCTCCATCCTCTGCAATTACAATAACATCTCCTTTGATTTCTCCCCTTACCTTGCCTTTTATTATTAATTTTCCACTACTTGAAATTGAACCATCAATTGTAAGTTCTTTATCAATTATTGAAAGATTTTTTTTATCCATCTTTGTCTCTCTCCTCGCTTTATGGTCTATTAAAAAATTAAATTAAAAATCTATGAATAATTTACCGACTTCTTTATCATTTAAGCTTGTGCTAATATAATACTGTTTATCTTGTTTATTAATTGAGTATTTCTTCATTAAGGCATTCTTGGAGGTATCAATAATATAACCTCTATCCTCACCTGTATTATTCCTTTTATTACCAACAAAACCCTTGAAATTTACAACATATTCAGATGGATCAATCTTACCTGAGATTAAATCCAAAATAACTAATTTATCTCCTCTTTTAAGCTTAACATGACTATAATTTTCTACAATATGTATTGTCTCATTTACTTTAAGCTTATACTTAAGGATTGAAATAGCTTTTGAGTCTGAAACTGATAGCTTGCTTTCTTTTGCAATATCAGCAGGCAAAAAATCAAGGAAGATACTGCCGCATGTGTAGTAATCTTTTTTGGCAACAATTCTTGTTTCTTCGTTGATCACAAACTTTTTTCTCATATCGTTAAAACCACTGCCAATTCCAATGATATCAGCACTTAAACCTCGTTTGTAATTTGCAACCATATCCAGCACCTCGATTATATCACCTTTATTGATTTTCAGATGCTGCATTGTTCCAACCACCATAGGCACAGAGTCATTTACCGAAATAATCATATATTGTAGTTCAGGCTTTTTTAGATCAATCCCAGGGGTCTCAGGGATAATACCCATCAAGTCCATAAATCCATTAATAGCATAAATATGCTGCTTAACTTTTTGCTCTAGAGGGAGAGCTTTTGCAGATTCAACACCAAAAGCTGGTATTTTGCATTGGTACAAAGCATAATATGTTGCAGATCCTCTCTGTTCTTTATGGATTGTATCTGTATCGGCTGTTCCATGATTATTAAAATGAAAAAGATGTTCAGGGTTTGTGATGTGTTTATTTACTTCTTTAATTACACTTTTGGCCATCGCTTCAAGATCTATTTGTACTCCTGTTTTTTTATCTTCAAAAAAAGCAGTATCAGCAATAATTGACTGCCCAAATCTTTTAGGATTACGCATTGGGCTATTCCATTTTTCAGAAAAAATACCTGATCCTTCATGCAGGTTTAACAAGCAATCACTTTCCTTAATAAGTTTCTTAAGTACCTCAACCACCTTTGTTTCATAATGACCTGCATCATGACCAGAAAATTTTCTGTTCATATCCTCATTAATTTTTCTTTCCTGTTTCAAAATTGAAGGGAAATTAGCTCTTGGCACAACAATAAGGCTACCTTTCTTTAAAGAAATATCAGCATATCGATCTGCTGCAAGAAATCCTGCTGCCTCGTCCCCCTGGATTCCACCTAATATCATAAGAGTTTTCCCGGGTTCTGTACCATTCACCTTGTATACATGAAGCTCGTTATCTTCTCCTTCAAAAAAAACAGTATAGGTTCTCTTTTGAGCAAAAGAAAAGCTATGTGCAATAAATATAAAACAAAAGACATAAAAACAAATAAATACTTTATATTTTATTTTCTCTTTCATAATTTTTAGTTAATTGCCAATAGATATATTTATTTCTTCATTTAAAATCAATACATTCTCTTTCCCGAACACCAAAACAGTTGCTTTAGTATAAAGCTCAGGATTCGGAATATTTCTAATTCTAAAATTCACAGGTTTAAAATGAGCTATGGAAAAATACTGTCCTCTTCTGGGTATAGTGGGAATATTATCTTTCAGTGAGACTGTGGGTACAACCAATTGATTAGCTTCAGATCCGTCCTGGGAGGACAAAACAACAAATACCCGACCTGAAGCATCACCTTTTTCACTCGCCGTATTGAACACTCTAAATTTTATAAGCAGATCACCGCTGAGATCATCTTTCACTATCGTGAACCTCTCAATTCCAACGTTTTTAATATCATCAGGTTCTGATTCAACTTCAGGAGTAGTTACTTCTGGAACTACAGTAGTAGTTGCTTTTGGAACTTCAGGAGGAACTATTTTTGGAGCAGGCTTAGGCTTCTTTTTCACTATTTTAGCAACCTTACTTTCAATAACTTTATTTACATTATCTTCTTTTTTTGTCTCTTCAACAGATCTATCAGAATTAAAATTTGATATAACAAGCTTAGCCATGAGATATTCTTTTTCTTTAATTGAATCTTTTATTTTCTTTTCAGCCAAATTCAAATTCTCACGCAAATCAATATATTCAACTTTATAATTGGCATAAAGCTTAAAAAACAAAATAGTTGTAGCAGATAAAACCACACTCAAAACCAATAAAAAAAGAACAAGCTTTTTAATCCAATCAGCAGATTTCATTTTTCCAAAATCATCAACCGCTATCAATCTTGTTTCACTTTTCCGTTTAGTACGGGCTGGGCTTGAATATGATTCTATTTCTTTTTCCAGCTCTCGCGATATATCTTCCATTCCTTATCCTCATTAATAAATATTAATGTTTTTATTCCTGTTGCGCTAAACCCACTGGATTTATAATCCTGTATAAATCTAATAGTTATATTATCTTTACCTTTATCAACTTGAAAATTACTAGCAAGAACACTTATATAACCATATCTTTTTGCAAGGCTTTTTTTTCGTTTCAGCCATTCTTTTTTATTCAATCCATCCGAATGAAAATCCTTTGAATAATATTTAGAATACTCGTCCATATTTTTACTGGTCCAAGCTTTGAGCCAGTCCTGAATAATATCTCTGATATCAGGTCCCTGTTCTGTTTTCTGAACAAGACTATCTGCTGTAGCCACTAAAGGAGAACTCTTTTTGCATTCCTTTGTATTATCACGGGTCTGATACACATCTCCAATAATTTTATAGCTATTATTCTTTTTTACCACAAATAGCTTTCTTATTCCAAAGTCAATATTTTGCTTTAGAAGTTTAAGCCCCATATTAAAAATAACTACATAAATATCATTTTGCTTATATATTCCTTTATTACTGATAATTAAAGTAAAATCTCCAATGTCTTTTGCAGTTTTATTCCGAATATCATACCACTTTTTCCACCAAACTATTTCAGGAAGATAGTCACTATCATATAAACTTAAATAATCATGGTAGCTGCCTTTGTTAATGGCATTTTCCCAAGTCTCAAACCAATCTTGAATCATTCGGCTCTGGGAATCAAGGTTGTTTCTATCGGTCTTAGCTAAAATATCAACTATTATAACAGGAGTTTTGTCGATGATAACAAACTCAGAAAGCTTTAATATGTTCTCATTTTCCATTGCCACACAACCATTAGAATCCATGGCTTTTAATACTTTATTAGTTCCATGGAGCCAAATATTATTGCCACTTCTTCTCGCAACTTTGTCCATGAAATTAGGGTAATCAATAGGGAATGCTTTCCCCCCATAAATAGGAGAAAGATCTTTATCCTCATATTCATCCTTAATAAAATAAACTCCCTCGGGGGTCTTTTTATCTCCTGATTTTATCTTTATACCATGAGCCTCACCTGTGGAACATGAAAATCTATACCTTTCTATAATTTCAGTTTCCCCACGGGAATAAAGAAAGACTTGTTGACTGCTTTTTTCAACCAGAAGAGCATTGCTGTTTTCAGGTAAAAGGACTAGAGAGTCTGGTAACATTTCTTCAATGTTTGCAAAAGCTTTAAGGTTAATTAAAAAAAGAATAATCAATAGAACAATAATTTTTAATTTATGATGCACTTCACGCCCTTTCTTTAATTTTTTATTAGCTTGTGGCATTTTCTAAAACTCAATCTTCAAATGATCATACGCTTTAACCGGCACTTTTCTGCCACTTGAAGTACGAATTATCATTCCTATTTTTAACAAATATGGTTCAACAACATCTACCAGTGTATCAGTCTCTTCCTGAAGAGTTGCTGCAATGGCTTCAATTCCGACAGGACCGCCTTTATAAAAATCGATAATAGTATTTAAATAATTTCTATCTAGTACTGTAAGACCCACACTATCTATACCTTCAAGGGCGAGAGCAGCATCAACTATGATTTTTGTGATTTTACCATCAAACTTTACTTGGGAATAATCTCTCACACGCTTTAAAAGTCTGTTTGCAATTCTTGGAGTACCTCTGGATCTTTTTGCAAGTTCGTTGGCTCCCTTATCATCTATTTCAACCTTAAGGATCAATGCGGATCTTTTAACAATGGTTATAAGATCTTTTACTGAATAAAAATCCAAGGTTCTAAAAATACCGAACCGATCTCTAAGTGGGGAAGAAAGCAATCCAACTCTTGTTGTTGCGCCTATTAAAACAAATTGTTTAAGTTTATATCTGTAACTTCTTGCATTAATGCCCTTATCAAAAACAAAATCCACTGCATAATCTTCCATTGCCGGATACAAAAACTCTTCAACAAGTTTTGGGATTCTATGGATTTCATCAATAAAAAAAATATCTCCGGTTCCAAGGCTTGTAAGCATTCCAATAAGATCTCCACCTTTTTCCAAAGCAGGACCTGAAGTAATAGTTAACCCCTTATTAATCTCGTTGGCAATAATATGTGAAATTGTTGTTTTTCCAAGTCCTGGAGGACCATGCAAAAGAATGTGCTCTAAAGGTTCTTTTCTCATTTTCGCAGCTTGAATTGCAATGTTTAAGGTCTCAACAGTATCTTTTTGCCCAACATATTCTTTAAAACTTTTAGGTCGTAAAGATAGAATATCCGAATCCTTATCCTGGGGCAAAAGCTCAGCTGACGAGATATTTTCCTGATCAGAAGAAAATGAAATAATACCATTGTTCATGGTTTAATCCCTCTTTTAATAACATCATCAAAAAGTTGTTCTGCTGTAGATATTTCTTTGTTCTTTGTTAAAGCTTCAGCTATCAATATTCTTGAATCCTTATCAGAATATCCCAACTGCTCTTTTAAGACATTTGCAACTTGATCTTCAATAACTCTTGATAAATTCGGAGTGTTATGATCAGACCTACTATCTACATTTTCATTATCTAATAAAATAAATTTGCCGGCCTTCCCATTAAGAGCTGCAATTATTTTTTCAGCACTACGTTTTCCAATGCCCCGAAGACTTGTAAGAAATTTTACATCTTTTTCCTCTATTGCCCGGGCAATATGAGAATTTGGAATTTCTAGTGCTTTTATAGCCTTAAGAGGACCTATGGCATCAACAGTAATAAATAATTGAAAAAATTCTTTTTCGTCTTGTGTTTCAAAACCAATCAAAACTGGCTTTGGTTGTTTCTCTGTCTGATGAAAATAAATATATAGTTTTACATCTTTATCTTTTATATTATTTAAAGTGTTTGCTGAAAGCAGCACTTCATACCCAACATTGTTGACAAGCAAAAGAATGCCATCAGATTCATATTTTATAATTTTGCCTTCAAGATATCCGATCATAAGTATGATTCATACCTGTAAAATCCGGTTAACGCTAATGCCAAAGCATCTGACGCATGAAAAGGCCTAATGGGTTGTCCATGATTCAGTAAATTTCGGGTGGATTCTTCAACCTGAAATTTATCAGCATTGCCATTACCAGAAACCACTTTTTTTACTTCTCGCACAGATACTTCCTCAACTTTTGCTCCAGCTTTATAGCACGCAATAAGTAACACACCAACAACTTTGCCTAACATGATACCTGATTTTGGGTATTTTTCAAGTGAATAAATATCTTCTATGACGACCAGATCAGGGTTTTCACTTTTTAGAAAATCCAAAACTCTTGTATAAATTGTATTAAGTCTTAAACAGGTGGGATCTTTTTTTTCTGTATCTATACTACCAAAAGAATATCCCAGGATTTTACTCTTTTCTCCTCGGACAACTCCTACTCCAGTACCCGCAAGCCCTGGATCAATTCCAACAACTTTTATCATTTTAACTTGCTTATTTTGTCAATCTTTCCAATTTTTTTTCAGCAAAGCCTGCTTCATTTGAGTCAGGATATTTTTTAATAAGCTCTTTTAATATCAACCTTGCATTTGCTTTTTCACCAAGTTCTGCAAAAGAAAAACCTTGTTTTAAAAGTGCTGCAACAACTTTATTACCTGTTGAATACTTTTCAATAACTTTCTGATATTCAAGAATTGCTTTCTCATACCATTTTTCACGAAAATAAGTATCAGCTATCCAGTATCTTGCATTGTCAGCGTTTTTAGAATCAGGAAACAAATTAATAAACCTTTCAAACTCAAGACGAGCTGAATCATATTTTTCTTTATCTAATAGATTTTTAGCATGCTTATATATTGCTTCTGGATTGTCTTTGTTGTTTTCTTTCTCTGTTTTTGAATCGCTGTCTTTATCTTTACCATCAACATCTTTGTTTGAAATCTCGTCAGATACCTTTTCTGAACCCCCAAGACCAGTATATTGTTCAAGTTCTACAATACGCTTGGAAACTTCAAGAATTTTATTATTCAGGTCTTTAATTTCTTTCTCTTTGGCATCATTTTCATTCTTTTTGTCTATAGTCGTAACTTTATGACCCGTTTCTTCAATAGTTCCTTTTAATCTACGTATGGTTACTCTGTATTTTTCCAACTCTGCTTTTATAAATGCGTAATCTTTTTTACTCAATTCATTATTTTTTTTGAGAGAATTAATAACTTTCTTCTGTCGGGTATTTTCCATTTCCAGGGAGAGAATTCTATTCTCAAGAGTATCAACTTTATTTCCTGCAACACATCCTGAACAAAAAATAAGGCAAAAAAAGAAAACAACTGAAAAAAAGAAAAATCTATTCATAATAATTCCTTAAACAATAAAACCAAGAATAAAATTAGAGTGCATGAGTGCATCAAGCTTTCAGCTCAAACAAACTCAAAACTTAATGCACTTACAATATATTAAGCAACATGAAAACTTCTACTTAATATCAAAATGACCGCGTCTGTTGCGTTCCCAAGCATCCGCATTATGTTCTGCAACTGCTGGTTGTTCTTCACCATAACTAATGTAGCTTAAGCGTGACTCTGAAATACCCAAATCAACAAGAAAGCCCTTTGCGGACTTCGCACGTCTCTCACCTAATGCAAGGTTATATTCAGTAGTACCACGTTCGTCACAATGTCCTTCAACAATAACTTTGATATTCTTATCAGCTTTTAGATATCCAGCTTTCCCCTGCAAAACTGCCTGGGCATCAACAGTTAATTCTGCACTGTCAAAGTCAAAATAAATATCTAAATTTATAAAATCAACGTCGGCATCGCCAGTGGCAACGGGCTTGAGCGGATTTACCTTAGCTTTAGCCTGATCCGAAGTTTTCTGATCGGTTTTGGTGTCTGGTTCAGACGTGACTGTCTTCTGTGCACACGAAACTGTCAGAAAAAGACCAACGACTAAAAGTGCCATTATTACATTAGTAAAAACTCTCTTTTTCATACTGCCTCCTTAATTAAATTATTATTATTTAACTTTATTTTAATCATTTACCATAGACCAATCAGGATCAGTCTGTTCACCATTAAGCTTTAAAAGTTTTCTTTGCTCCTCTCCGGCAGCAGTCATGACAAATAATTTAGCCATGCCTCTTTGCCGAGTCGAAGAAAAAACTATCAAGCTACCATCGGGTGACCAAGAAGGATCCTCATTGTCTCCGGCAGCACTTGTTAGCTGCACAGGAGATTCTCCTCCAATTCCAATGGTATATATATCTATTCTTCCATCTCTAATACCAACATATGCAATTCTATCACCATTTGGTGACCATGCAGGTGATGTATTATAACCACCTTCAAAAGTCAATCTTCTTATTTGATTTGTTTCCAGATTTTTAATAAAAATCTGAGGGGATCCTCTTCTTCTTGAAACAAACACAAGATTTTTACCATCAGGTGAAAACTTTGGAGAAATATCAATTCCCCAACTATCAGTTAGTCTTTTAATAATTTTACCAGTGCCAGTCAACAAATAAATTTCAGGATCACCTGAAAAACTTAAGCTAGCGACCAGAGCAAATTGCCCAGGAACCCATGCAGGAGCAATATTCATCCCTTCTTTATTAATTATTGCTCCTCTTTTTTCTTTTAAATTTTTTATATAAATATCAGGTTTCCCCTTAGCATAAGATGTGTAAGCTATCCATTTAGAATCTGATGACCATGCTGGCGAAAGACTAATACTTTTATGAAAAGTAATTTGTTCTGGCTTAAACCCGTCAAATTCACACTTAAAAATCTCTTTTTTACCGTTAACCCTTGATACAAATGCGATCTTACTGCCAAAAACTCCTCGTTTGCCTGTTAATTTCTTAGATACTTCACCACAGAAACGATGAATTATTTCTCGTAAATCATCACTCTCACCAGTGTAAATCTTGCCCACTAAAAGCCGCATATCAAATGTGTCAAAAAGTCTTAGCCAAAGCTTTACTTTATTATTATCAACACTTATACCACCAGTAATAAGCAATTCTGCACCGATTCCTGTCCAATCTAAAAAATCAATATCATTTTTTGCAATTCCGGTTTCCGAAGGTTTTGCAAGATAGGCGCGTTCATCTATTATTTTTAAATACCCTGTGAAATTAAATGCGTCCATTAGAAACTTTTGTGCTTCTTTTGCATCCTGCTCTATATTTGCCCCTTTTAAAAATTGTTTAAATTCAGGCACAGCAAGAGGTATTTTTCGAATGGAAGCATTATTGATATTTAAAATAGTAACGTCCTGGCAATAAACAATACTATTCCCATGAACAACAACAAATAAAGTTATAACAAAAAAAGAAAACGCTTTTATTAATTTTTTATAAATCATCAATCTAATTTAGCCCTTTATCTGTAAAATCAAACCCAATATCATAAGAGGAATACCCCTTAGGAAGCTCTGGGAAAGGAGCTGCCTTTTTTAAAGCTTTTAGAGCCTGCCTGTCAAGGTAGTCATTCCCTGATTTAGTTTCAATCCATATATCTGCAAGTTCACCATTTTTCATAATCTTAATCATAATTCTTACTATAGGGTTTGTATCACTTTTACCAAGTTTTGCAAGCCTCTTATTAAAAACAAAATTTTTCTGAACTATTGCTACAAGAATACCGTTATAAATGGTAATTTCAGTATAATCTTTTCTCCATCCTTTATAGCCTTGTTCTTGAGTTACTTCTTCTTCTTCATAATCCTGATTTAGTTCTTGTTCTGCAACTTTTGATCTCATCTCGGACAGAAGGTCTTTAATTTTATCTTGCTCCTGGTCTTCAACTTTTTCTTTAATATCCTCTTTTGCTGCCTCAATAATTTCAGAAGGGTCAGGTTCAATCTCTTTTGCGGGTTCTTCTTTTTTTGCTTTTAGGAGGTCGACTGTTTTCTCAACTTTCTTTTTGACAGGCTTAGGCTTCAAAGGCGCTTTAGATTTTTTAGTGTCGATTTTTTTTGTTTGAGGTTTTAAAAGATCTCCAGGTTTAGGAGAATAAGAAACTAAATCAACTTGAACCGAAGGGGGTATTTTTTTATTCAGCGTAGTATGTTGTTGCATAAAAATCATAAATAATAACAATCCAATATGTAATAAGACTGAAACAACTTGTAGTGAAATAAAAGCTACAAAAAACTGACGGCTAGATGATTTACCACCATAACCTGGTCCAGTGAAGGTTGCTTCTTTATTGCTTGATATGAGTATTGTGCTCATGTTAGAAAATCAGTTTTCTTTGTCATCATCAGGAATAGTTATCATACCAATACTGTCCACACCAGCATGCTTTATCTTTGAAACTACATTTATCACAATCCCATATGGCACACGTTTATCAGCTCTTAGATAAACGCTTTTCGTATCAAGGTCTCCCATTATTTCAATTAACTGCTCAGCTAAATACTCGACATTAACTACCTGATTATTAATATAGACTTTTCTCTCAATATCGATTGATACTACGAGGTTTTCCTGATTGGTTTTTAAAGGTTTTATACTAGCTTTTGGTAAATCCACATTAACGCCCTGCACCATCATGGGAGCTGCAACCATAAAAATAATGAGAAGTACAAGCATGACATCTACAAAAGGAGTTACATTTATTTCAGACATCAGTTCATCATTATCTGATCCAATATTCATAATTATCCCCTTTGTTTGTGCGTTTCCCGTTCGATAATATTTAAAAGATCAGTGGAAAAACCTTGAAGTTCAGAATCCAATAGCCGAACTTTACCAATAAAATAATTATATGCAATGACTGACGGGATTGCCACGGCAAGACCTGCGGCAGTTGCAATCAAAGCTTCAGAGATACCAGGAGCCACAACAGCAAGACTTGCTGACCCGCTCAAGCCAATCCCCTGGAATGTGCTCATTATTCCCCATACAGTACCAAAAAGCCCTATAAAAGGAGAAGTGTTTCCTGCAGTAGCAAGGAAAGGGATAAGTTGAGTCAATCTTCTAACTTCTATGTTTATTGATCTTCTAAGACTTCTCTGCAAATTTCCAACCACTCTTCTGTCCTCTTGTGTATTGGGATTTTCTAATTCAGATTCGCCAGTTTCCTTATCACTTTTACTCTTTGTTTTATTAAACTTTGAAAGTTCCAAATATCCTGTAATGAAAATCCTGGCTACAGGGCTAGATTTTAAAGCTTTAGCTTTTGCAAAGGCATCTGAAAGAGTCTTGCACTGCCAAAAGAGTTCGGTGAAATCAGCTGACTCTTTTTGTGCTTTTCTAATATACCTCCACTTTATTAAAATAATTGCCCATGTTGTAATAGAAAAGAATAAAAGCACAAGCATAACTGCTTTAACAACAGGTCCTGCCCCAGTTATCATATAAATAATTCCAAGTGTATCAGAACTCATAAAAAATCTCCAAAATTATTTTCTCCTGATATCCCAACAATATCAGATTAATCTAACATTTCTATATGAGCCCCTCAATTATGTCAAGTTCTTATTTTAAACACTTTAAAGGCGCCCGTTAGAAGCAAAAAAGTCTGACCATGGAGGAAACCATGCTCAGACTTTTTTATATAACTATATTTGTATGTTAAATTACATCATACCGGGCATTCCGCCACCCATTCCACCCATTCCACCCATTCCACCACCTGGCATTCCGCCGCCAGCGCCGGCTGGTTCAGGTTTGTCAGCGATCATGGCTTCAGTTGTAAGCATTATAGAAGCAACACTTGCTGCATTCTGGAGTGCAAAACGAACAACTTTCTTAGGATCAATAACACCAGCTTTAATAAGGTCTTCATATTTATCTGTTCTTGCATTGTATCCAAAAGCATCTTCACTTTCTTTTACTTTATTAACAACAACAGAGCCTTCAACACCGGCGTTGTTTGCAATCATTCTTAAAGGCTCTTCAATTGCCCTTGCAATAACATCAACACCAAGTTGTTCTTCTGGATCATCAGTAACATTTGTAAGCGCTTTAAGAGTTCTTAAAAGAGCAACTCCACCACCAGGTACAACACCCTCTTCTACAGCTGCACGAGTAGCATTAAGAGCATCTTCAACCCTTGCTTTCTTTTCTTTCATTTCAGTTTCAGTTGCAGCACCAACACTTATAACAGCAACTCCACCAACTAGTTTTGCAAGTCTTTCCTGAAGTTTTTCTTTATCATAATCAGATGATGTCTCTTCAGCTTGAGCACGAATCATTTTAACTCTTGCTTCGAGATCTGCTTTTTTACCTGCGCCATCAATAATTGTTGTATTGTCTTTATCTACTGTAATACTTTTTGCCTGTCCAAGATCATTTACTGAAAGGTTTTCAAGCTTGATACCAATGTCCTCGGAAACAACCTGCCCACCAGTTAAAACAGCAATATCTTCAAGCATTGCTTTTCTTCTATCACCAAATCCAGGAGCTTTTACAGCACAAACATTAAGAGTACCTCTGAGTTTATTAACAACAAGAGTTGCCAAAGCCTCACCTTCAATGTCTTCTGCAATAATTACAAGGGGTTTACCCATTTTTGCAACTTCTTCTAAAACAGGCACAAGGTCTTTCATGCTAGTAATTTTTTTGTCACAAACAAGAACAAAAGGGTTCTCAAGAACTGCAACCATTTTCTCATTATCAGTTGCAAAGTATGGAGAAAGATATCCACGATCAAACTGCATACCTTCAACAACATCAAGAGTAGTATCCATTGATTTTGCTTCTTCAACAGTAATAACACCTTCTTTACCTACTTTATCCATTGCTTCTGCAATGATATTACCGATAGTTTCATCGTTGTTGGCAGAGATTGTACCAACCTGAGCTATTTCGCTCTGATCTTTTGTAGGCTTACTGATTTTTTCAAGTTCTTCAACTATCTTTACTACAGCCTTGTCTACACCTCTTTTAATACTCATTGGATTATTACCAGCGGCAACAAGTTTTTGCCCGCCTTCATAAATTGCAGCAGCAAGAACAGTTGCAGTAGTAGTACCGTCACCAGCCATATCACTTGTTTTACTGGCAACTTCTTTTACCATCTGTGCGCCCATATTCTCAAATTTATCTTCAAGATCAATTTCTTTAGCAACTGTTACACCATCTTTTGTAACA
>JAGLHT010000067.1 GCA_023143455.1 Desulfobacterales bacterium | reverse complement strand
TTAAAATAAAAACGAATGCCATTGCTGTGGGGGGAGCGTCGGGTAACCGATGCTTCTACCTGGAATTTTGACTTCAGGGAGGTTCATGTTGCAAAAACATTATTGAAAATTCGAGAAAAGTTTATCTTGTTGCGGATCACTCAAAGTTTGGAAGGGCTGCCATGGTCAAGCTGGGCAGTATCACGGAGATTGATACATTGATTACAGACAGGAGGCCACCGGAACAACTTATGGGAGTAATTGAAAACAATGATATTAATTTAGTCATCGTTTGATGCCCCTTTTTTTCATTCCATTAACAATCTGTTAATAGAATTATTTAACCCTATGTTTGAAAAACCACATAACATACAATTAAAAGTGCGCAAGTGAAAAAAACGAATATTTCGCGAAAATTTTTTAAATATTATTATTTTCTGAATCGAAATCATCGCCAGACACAATTATTAAAGCAAGCAACACGCATTATAGAAAAAATTTAAGGTTAATTCTGAATGAATTACAATTATTAAAGATAATTATATTTTTATAAAAGGATTTTCCAAATACCTAAAAGGGCACCTTAGTGCCCGCCTTTAAGGGTTTTTTTTAACATCTGGTTTTCTTTAATAATAATCTCAATCACTTCAGCGTTTGATAGTTTTGTTCCTGATTTTTTTTGGTTGATGGCATCTTGAACCATAGGGGAGAGCATTATATTAAAGTTTTTATAACCCTGTTCCTGTAATGACTGCCTCCATTTCTTTGCACGCTCTCTGTTGCGTTCTCTGTATTGTTTGCCAGTAAGTAGAGTCATTGCAACTCCTTTATTTAATAACCTTTAGCGTGCTTTCAGGTTGTTGTTGAAACTTGCGGAGTGCTTTTTTATAAAGCTTTACTTTTAGTTTTTCGATTTCCTCTGTTTGAAACTTGATCAAGCGGTCTTGAATTTCAACCATTTTTTCTTTGGTTTTAATTTTTTCAAAAAGATTTCCAATTGCAATTTCCATTTGAGCTTCAAACCTTTTCATGTTGTGGTTCATGGTATTCTCTCCTTGTTATTAGTAACGTTTTTCTAGCTCTATAGCAATATGTTTAATAAAATAGTAAAGAAAAGTCAAGAACATTTTTTAAATAATAATATGCACGACTATAAGGCGCTCTTAATATGATAGTAAAGACATTAATTTAGGCGGTTTATAAAAAAGGCTTTAAAAATTTTATTTTAATTAGGGACTTTCAATTTAAAATACTTTTATATAATTTTTTTTATCTTTTACTTGGTTGCAAGGAAATTTTGATTCGAAAATTATGTTACGGAAAAATGATTATATAAAGAACACTGGAAGAGAGCTTAACGCTCTGGGAGACAAATTCTCAGATTATATAGCCATGACGCAGCAGGATCTTAAGCAAATGGATATTCTTATGGAAAATTCAGGGGATATTGACAAGATAAAAGAGCAGACAGGAAAAATAAAAGAGAATTTCTTATTTTTATCACATTCAGATGATTACCCTGCTAATCCTGGGATTTTTTCCTAATCCCTTTTCTAAAGCCAAAAAGAAGATATATAAACCAACCAATAACAGGTACAAAGGCAATAATAAACCAGATAGCTTTATTTTTAAGAGAGCCGAAATCTTTTAAAAGAATGTCAATAAGTGCCAGTGCTGTAAGTAGCCATAAAATTATTCCACTGACAATGACAATAATATAGGCTGTATTCATATATAACTTACCCCTTTTAATTGATCCGATATTTTAAAAAGTGTATTTACATAGGGCTTGCTATGGTTGTATTTATATAGAACCTTGTATGCTTTCTGCTTTGAAATACTAGGCTCCCACCCATAATGGTTTAGAAAATTTGCTATGCTGTAAATTGCATCTGGATGTTGGAATAGATTGATTGATCCATCATTGTCTCCATCAGTTGCAAGTCTCAGGGCATTGCTGGGTAAAAATTGTGAGAGCCCCAGTGCCCCGGCATAAGAGCCATTAATTTTAAAGGGATCAAGTTTCTCTCTGGCTGAATATTTTAAAAGAGCTTTAAGCTCAATATAAGCCCACTTAGCTCTATATTGGGATTTTTTTTCAAATTTAGCTCTGGAAATTTTTTTAGAGTCAGGTATTTTTTTATAAAATTGTTCCCTTAACCTGTTATCTTTAAGCGCGGCCATAGTGGAAAGAGTGTTTATAACAAGTCTATTTCCAAGATACGCCCCTAGGCTTGTCTCTACAAGTAAAATAGCTGTAATGATTGTTTTATCAACACCATATTTTTTTTCAGCCCCTTTTAAATTATTTTTATGTTTATTCATATAAATTATAGCATTTTTTAAAGCAGTTTTTGATACAAATTGGTCATAATCAAGGCTTGCCTCAGAATGGACAAAGAACAGGGATACACTCTTTGAATCAAAAAGGATGTTCTGATTGGAATACAACTTGTCTATTTTTTCTTTGTTAAATCCATCTTTGACAAGTTGTTTTGTAACGCCTGAAAAAATATGATTTGTATTGTTTTTATTGGAAAAAGCAATATTAGCCTGAAAGGTCAATGTAAGAATTAGGCATAAGTACAAGAAAATAGATTTCATATTGTGAATATTAGCTCCTGTAATTTACTTTATTATTCAGCTTATCGTGTTTTAATGTTTTTTTCATTAAAAAAATGGAAAAGGGTAAAAATAAATATAGGAGAGAAACAGGCTGTTACATAAAAAATATGCAACAACCTGTATATACGATTTTATTTATAGTTAAATATCATAATAGAGGAAGAACTCATGAGGGTGTGGGCGGCTGTTCACCGGGGTTACCTCATTCTCCTTTTTGTATTTTATCCAGTGCTCTATTGCATCTTTTGTAAACACATCACCTTTGAGGAGAAAATCATGATTAGCTTCAAGTGCATTAAGGGCTTCTTCAAGAGAGCCTGGAGCAGAATCGAGTTCTGCCAGTTCTTCAGGTGGAAGATCATAAATATTTTTATCCATGGGATCACCAGGATCAATTTTGTTCTGGACTCCATCTATCATTGCCATTGCAATTGCCGAAAAAGCCAGGTAACCATTGCATGATGGATCAGGTGTTCTAAATTCAATACGTTTTGCTTTTGGTGATTCTGAATACATTGGGAGCCTGATTGCAGCACTTCTGTTACGGCTGGAATAGGCAAGATTTATTGGTGCCTCAAATCCTGGAACAAGACGTTTGTAGGAGTTGGTTGTAGGGTTTGTAATGGCACATAAAGCTTTACAATGTTTCATGATTCCACCAATAGCAAAAAGGGCTTCATCAGACATGCCTGCATATTTGTTCCCAGCAAAGATAGGATTACCATCTTTCCAGAAACTGACATGAGTATGCATTCCTGTTCCATTGTCATTATAAAGGGGTTTTGGCATAAAAGTTACTGTATGATTGTACTTTGCCGCAACATTTTTTAAGACATACTTGAACCATGCAAGTTGGTCTCCCATTTTTAATAAAGGGGCAAATCTTAGATCAATTTCAGACTGACCAGCAGTTGCAACTTCATGGTGCTGGCATTCCATTTCTATTCCAAGATCTTCAAGGGTTAGCATCATTTCTGTCCGCATATCCTGAAATTTATCAGCTGGTGGAAGCGGAAAATATCCTTGTTTGTGACGCACTTTATATCCAAGATTAGGCATTTCGTCGCGCCCTGTATTCCAAACACCTTCTTTTGAGTCGATTTCGTAGAATGCCCGATGATTTTCGGAAGCATATTTGATGCTGTCAAAGATAAAAAATTCAGGTTCAGGTCCTATAAAAATAGTATCTCCTATCCCTGTGCTTTTAAAATATTGTTCTGTCTTTTTTGCAATATGCCTAGGATCCCGACTGTATGATTCGCGGGTAATAGGGTCATGAATATTACCTATTATTGCGAGCGTAGGTGATTCAAAAAATGGGTCAATTTTTGCAGTTTCAGGATCAGGGATAACAATCATATCGCTGTTATTTATCTCCTGCCATGCTCTCATGCTTGAACCATCAAATCCAAATCCATCGTCAAACGAAGATTCAGTGAATTCACCCAAAGGAACGGTAAAGTGCTGCCATGTTCCAGGGAAATCCATATATCTGATATCAACAACTCTTACATTATTTTCTTTTGCCATTTTAATAACTTCTTTGGGCCCCATTATTTCCTCCATAAAAAATATTTATAATTATATTATACTGCTTCAGTCCCTTTTTCACCTGTTCTAACCCTTATTGCTTGTTCGATATTTGAAACAAAAATTTTCCCATCACCAATTTTTCCGGTGTTTGCTGCGTCGCAAATTGTCTGGATAGCTTCTTCAACTCTTTCTTTATTTAGTACTATTTCGATTTTTATTTTTGGTACAAAATCAACAACATATTCAGCGCCTCTGTATATTTCCTTATGGCCTTTTTGTCGTCCGTAACCATTTACCTCTGTAACAGTCATCCCATGTACTCCAATTTCATTGAGAGATTCTTTGACATCATCAAGTTTAAACGGTTTTATGATAGCTTCAATTTTTTTCATACTGTTCCTCCTTTAGGTTTGTTTCAGGTAAAGAATGCAGGATGCTGTTTTTTATTGTTGCAAGGGTTTCAGAAGACTCTATTTTCTGACCATGCTCAGCAGAACATACGTAAAAAATATCAATAACCTGATCTATTTTAGTTGCTATTTTTGCTAATTTCACATCAATATTGTTTTCATACAGAGCATTGGTGATTGCAAAAAGAATGCCCGGGAAATCATGTGTATAAACTTCAATAATTGTATAAAAACTTGAAGTTATGTTATCGAATTTTACATAACTTGGTTGTAAAAGTTGTCCTGGTGCTGGTGTATATGCCTGAGGAATTTTATTATCAAGATTTTTTAAAAAATTATCATCATCAAATGCAAGGCTTAAATCTTTTTTGACCTTTGTCCATTTTTCCTGTTCAAATATTATATCTTTTGGCGGCATAACCCTGAATATGTCAAGAACAGTGTTAGCATCCCAGGAAAAAGCATCAGACGCCTGAATGCTGAGATTGTTCAGAAAAAATACCCCTGCAACTTTAGAGAAAAAACCTGGTTTGTCTTTCCCGCATATTGAGACAATGCGTAATCCAGACTCATTTTCTGTTTTGATCTGCCAGCTGAAATTATCATCTCCCAGATTTAAAATAAGGCCTATATGTTCTATGATTTCATTTGTTGGCATATGCAAAAGATATCTATAGGACATTGAATTAATCTTTTTTTGAATATCTTTTGTACTTAATTTGCCTTCGCACCATCGAAGGAGCTTTGCTTTTTTTTTTTCAGCGTCCCTTAAGTTCTTTTTTGATATAAACGCTTTATTTTTCATGACATTTACAATTTTAAGGAACAGATCTTTTAAAAGGGTTTCTGTCCAATCATTCCAGGCCTTTGGTCCTGTTGCCATAGAGTCTGCAACACTGAGAAGATATAACATTCTCAAGCGCTCAAGTGTTTCTATTCTTTTGGCGCAAAAGACAGCTGTCTCTTCATCATTGATATCACGTCTTGTTGCTATTTTGATAAGAAAGAGATGGTTTTTAATAATAAAGGTAATGTCGCTGATTTCAGATGAAGTATATCTCATTCGTTTAAGTGGCTTTTGTACTATTTTGGCCCCTTTTTCTGAATGTCCCTGTCCAGGAGGAGCACCTTTTCCCACATCATGAAGAAGTGCGGCAATTAATAGAGTGTTTTTGTTTCTGATTTCTTTATGAACAATAGAATAAAGAGTATTGGCTGGGCTGTCTTTCCCTCCTCGAAAGTTGTTAACAATCTGTACACATCTAATAGAATGTTTATCAACAGGGAATAGATGATATTGGTTAAACTGAATTTTGTTAATAAGTGAAGCAAATTCAGGGATAAATTTTACTAACAGTCCGGTTGCCAACATTACATTTAGAATATTAAATTTCCATAATGAGAGAGAAAGAATTTTTTTAAATATTTTTATATTTTCTTTATCTTGCCTGAAATCTTTATCTACAAGGTATCTGAATTCGTTAACAATCCTTTTGGCTTCAATTGATAGGGTGGTTTTTCTTTTCCCACTTTCAAGAAAAATTTTAAGTAACAAGGATGGATCATTTATAACAGGTACAGTGCCTGTAAAGTTAATCCTGTTTTGTTTGATTGTGAGTCCTTCCATGGGCGAATAAGAGTCAGGGAATGTCTTAGGATCTTTTGCACTAATGGAAATAGTTATACCTTCTTTGACAATTTTAGCAATATGCTTCATGAATTCCATTTTTGAGTGGAGTTCACCCATAAAAGCTTCCACTGGTCTCTGTCCTTTGCTTGATTTAAACCCAAGAAGCTTTGCAAGTTCAATTTGATATTCAAAATGTAATTGGTCACATTTTCGTTTTGAGATATAGTGTAAAAAGTTTCTAACTCTCCATATAAAGCTTAGGGTTTCAATCAATCTTAAGTGTTCACCATAGGTTAGCAAACCGTAATATTCTAAATCTTTAATTGATTTAATATCTGATTTGGTTTTTCCATACCATAAAAGAGTATGATAGTCTCTTAAGCCGCCATGCCCTGATTTTAAATTTGGTTCAAGAAGATAGGTTGAGTCACCAAAGCCTGAATGCATTTTTTCTGAATGATTAATAAGGTTTTTAAGACAGGTTCTAAAATTATTCTTTTTGTTTAGTTTTTCTCTAAATCTTTCCATGAGTGAAGAATAGATATGTGAGGCACCGCAAATAAATCTTGCATCAAGCATTGTTGTCAGCACATCAAAACGTTCAAAAGCGATTGCAAGGCTTTCATCAATCGTCCGTACAGAGTATCCAACTTCAAAGCGAGCATCCCATAACGGGTAAACCAGATCTTGAATAAATGCTTCAGCATTGGATGGGATTTTATTTTCAAAAAGAATTAAGATATCTATATCAGAATGAATACATTGCTCCTCTCGCCCATACCCGCCTAAGGCAACCAGTGCAAAAGCATTGCCTTGCACATTAATATTTCTTGCTGTAATACTATTTTCAAATGTTTCATAAAAATATTCATCCAGAGCACTACTAAGGTCATGTAAAAGATTTGATTCGCTCCTATTAAGAAAGGCATTTATCAATTTCTTCTTTTTTTCAACTAATATGTCGACCCTAATATTTTTCATATTAAAATATAGTAAGCAATGACTGTGCCAATAATCGGGAAGGTCGGCTGTCGCTTGTTTGATAAATTAAGATCAATTAAGTCAGGCTAATTAATTACGAAATTGTAAATAAAATAGCATATAATATTACATTTTTGCAATATTATATGCATCCGACTTTGGCTTAGTAACTTAACACGTGATAGAATTTGTAAACTACAAGATTTATTTTTGTATTAATTTGTCGGGAGAATACAGTAAAATAGAAGTATATGTTTACTTAGCAGCCACATTTTCTCTATGTAGCTGTATAGAATAAGGTAAACAAAATTTAAGTTTCCGTGTCTTTTTCTATTTTTTTAGTTTCTTCTTCTTTGCTATCTTCAATCTTTGATTCTTTTGAGGACTTTTTAAAGTTTTGTATACCTTTTCCAAGTCCTGCGCCGATCTCAGGGAGTTTGCCAGCTCCAAAAATAATAAGAATTATTACAAGAATTATTATTAATTCCGGCATTCCAAGTCCACCTATCATAATACACTCCTGTTTCTTCAAGTGGTTAAAATTAATTAATTATCATTATGCTTAAGTAGTGTCAATCTAAAAAAAATATCCTCATGTTATGATAATTACAAAATTGTAATTTGTCTATTGGAACAAATTATATTTATCTGAAAGTGTTGTATTCTTTGCTTGCATTTCTATATATTGAAAAATATTATAGTTATGTTTGTTTTAGTAACTTGAATATATAAAAAGGGATTGATGCTATTGAGGTATCGTCAGGTACAGGAGCATCAGGAGCATTAACTCCGGTGAGAACTAAAGTTTTAACCATAGACAAGGAAGCTTATAACCTTGATCTTGCCCTTGCAATTAAAGAACAGGTTTCATGCCCTGTAAGGAGATTTAAAATGATCAAAATAATCGTGAAATTGTTTTGTTGTACTATGATAAGTTTGTTTTTAGTATCCTGCTCTTCCTTGAAATCTGAACATTATGTGGGACAAAAATTGCCAATTCATGAAGAACTGGAAGAAGAAAGCATATGGCAGTTTGAGGACAAAGTATTTTACGTGAGAGTCGTTAGCCCAGCTAATTCTCCAATAATAACAGCTTCATCACTGCAATGGAATAAATTAAAAAACAAATATGAGATCAAAACATCCCAAGTAACTGTGACAGAATTGAAGATAGATGATGCAGATGATTCCCTTTTTCTGAATCTGAAAGAAGAAAAAGAAGGCTTATATACAATTTTACGCTTGATTCCATCCAGTAGTGATAAGGATATGGTAATTTTCACGGTAGACAAAGGCACAATCAAAAAACATATTAAAGAAGGAAAGGTTAAGGCAGTTAAAAAAGGCGATGCTTTCATTTTAAAACTTACAAAAGAAGAACTTGATAGCTATATTCGGGAAAATCTAAATGAAATCTTTGACTATGGCGGAGCAGGTATCATTAAGCCATTAAAGGGATTTAATGAAAAGGAATAGAGATATGGCTTTTTTAAGAGTTGTATTGACTTTTAAAAATAGCGTATATAGAGTCAAAAAATCGCTATGTATGGTTTTTATAAATAAAAAGAGTAGTATTATATTTTAGATTAAGGAGGGAATATGAAAAAATTACGATTAGCATTAATTGGAATTTGTTTTATGCTGGTATTCTTGGCAGGTTGTAAAAGCGTTGGCATGATTCAGGTGGAACCTGTAAATGTCTCAAGCCTTGATAACAATACCGCATTGGTTACATTTTTAAGGCCTTCATTTATGGGACAAGCGATTCAGTTTGGAATTTGGGACAGTGATAAATTTGTAGGTCATATTTCTACACAATCATATATTCAATATAAAACAACACCTGGTAAGCATATTTTTTTAGCAAGGTCTGGAAATTGGTCATGCGTGGAGGCAGAGCTTAAAGGTGGCAAGAGTTATTTTATGATTGTCAATACCAGAATGGGAGCTTGGAGAGCAAGAGTAGCCCTGGATCCTGTTAACAAAGAAGATAATATTTCAGAAAAGAGAATTAACCAATGGTTAACTAAGTTGAATGCAACAGGTGTTGATCCTGCAAAAGTTGAAGCTTATGAAAGTGCAGGTGCTCAGTCTGTTAAAAACGCAATGGATAACATTGATTCTGGCAAAGCAAATTGCAATGTTCTTAATCCCGACGACTATAAGTTTTAAAATCTTGCTTTAAGCAATAAAGCGGCTGAGTATTTCAGTCGCTTTACTTTAAGGAGAATCAGATGGAAATGGAGATATCTTTTCCAGGTGGAAAAAGGGTAGATGCTCAATATAGAGGGTTTACAATTCAGACTGATCAGTCAATCAAAAATGGTGGTGATGATTCAGCCCCGGAGCCATTTAATCTTTTTTTAGCTTCCATGGGAACTTGCACCGGTATTTATGTCTTATCGTTTTGTCAGCAACGAAAAATTCCTACAGACAATATTACACTGCTTCAGCGAATGGAGGACAGCGCTGATGGCAAAATGGTAGCCAGGATTATAATTGAGATTAAGCTGCCTGTTGATTTTCCGCCCAAATATAAAAAAGCTGTAGTTTTCGCAGCTCAATTATGTGCAGTGAAAAAGCACATGGAGCACCCACCGGAGCTTTCTATTATTACGAGTATATCATCTGAATAGGTAGCTGATTTTTGTGATCATGTCCCACCAAATTTAAAATAACATTATATTGATAATTGTAGTTTCAGGTATTGACTCTTTATTGCCTGTGTATATTTTATAAGGTTAAAACATGGTTAATTAATTTATGGAGATATTGTATGACTGATATAAAAACCCCTGGCAATCATTTTTCAGGTGCTAACAAATATATACTTGATAGCGAGCTTGCATCTATTGTGAATATTTCGATGGCACTAGAAATGCCGCTTCTTTTAAAAGGCGAACCTGGTACTGGAAAAACAATGCTTGCCTATGCAATTTCAGAATCTCTTGGAATGCCTTTGATTGTTCTTAATGTTAAATCAAGTATGAAACTTATTGAGGCTCTTTATCAATATGATACGCTTACAAGGTTGAATGACTCAAGATTCGGCGATTCCACAAGGGATGTAAGCAATATTGAAGAGTATATCAAAATGGGAAAAATTGGTCAGGCTTTTACTGCGGATAAAAGAGTGGTTCTTTTAATTGATGAAATTGATAAAGCAGATACTGATTTTCAGGATGATATGCTCGATGTACTTGATCAAATGCAGTTTGACATTATAGAGACTGATCAGGTTGTAACAGCAAAGCAAAGACCGATTATTATTATTACTTCCAATGCTAAAAAAGATCTTTCCGATCCTTTTCTTGGTAGATGTAATTTTCACCACATAGCATTTCCTGATCCAAAAATGATGCGCAAAGTAATCGGAGTTCATTTTCCGGATATTGATCAGAAGCTTGCTCAAGGTGCAATTGATGCTTTTTTTAGTATGAGAAATATCGAAGGGATTGAAAAAAGGCCTGCAACAAGAGAGTTGATTAACTGGATAAGAGCTTTAGATGCAGACCCTGATTTCCATGCAAAAGATATAGTTAAGGGTAAAATCCCTTATCTTGGAGTTCTTTTTAAAAAGAGTCCAGACTATCAAAGAGCAAAAGAAACAGTAACAAGGCGCTCTCTTTTTTAAAGTTTTTTTAATATACAAATGAGGTATTATGTTTATAAGGTTTTTTTATAAGTTAAAAGAGGTGGGGATTCCTGTTACACCTACATCTTTTCTAACTTTGCAAAAAGCATTGCAAAAAGATTTGATACTTAGCCTTGATGATTTTTATACAAGTGCAAGAGCTATTCTTGTAAAAAGTGAGAGATATTTTGATCTTTATGACCAGGTTTTTGCATTTTATTTTGAAGGTATCCCTTTACCTGAAAATGACGGATTTGAAGTCGATGAAATAGCTAAAGCCATGCTTGATGAATGGCTTGAAAATCCTAAAGAACTTGCCAATGCCTTGGGGGTTGATGAATCTGAGCTTAAAAATCTAACTCCTGAAGAACTTATTGAATATTTTAAAGAACGGTTAAAAGATCAGAAAGGACAACACCATGGTGGGAAAAAATGGATTGGCACCGGAGGGACATCACCTGTCGGGCATTCAGGTTATCATCCGGGCGGAATGCGTGTTGGTGGAGAATCCAGAAACAAATCTGCTGTTAAGGTAGCAAATGAACGCCGATATAAAGATTACTCAACAACTGGTCCCCTGACAGAGGCAAATATGGCAGAGGCATTAAAACGTCTTCGCAATATGACTCCTGTGGGTCCTAAAGATCAAATAAATATTGATGACACCATTAAAGCAACCATGCGAAATGGTGGAGAAATAGAATTATTGTTTGATAGATCTTTAAGGGACAGATTAAAGATAATTTTAGTCATAGATAATGGAGGTTGGTCTATGGATCCTTATATTTCCATGGTTCAAACTCTTTTTGATTATGCAAGATCACAGTTTAAAGAGATAAAGACTTATTTTTTTCATAACACTATCTATGATTATGTGTGGGAAGATCCGGCAAGATATCGAAAACCGGTTAAAGTTGATGATTTTGTAAAAATTGACTCTGACACCCGATTTATTGTAGTTGGTGATGCCAGTATGGCACCGTATGAACTCATGGCTCAGGACGGAACTATTCATATTAGTGAAAGAAGTGGGAAGCCGAGTATTGAAAGGCTTCAATTCATTAAAGAAACTTTTTCCAATTCTGTATGGCTAAATCCGGTATCTGAGAGAATGTGGGGTTATACACATACAATCGCTGCAATTTCCCGAATTTTTCCTATGTATGAACTTTCTCTTGATGGTCTTGAAAAAGCTGTGGAAACTCTTATGGCAAAGAATTAATTTGCTCCGATTTTCCAAACGCCTTTTTCTAAAAAAGTTTCAATGGTTTGTCTTTTCGCTTTGTTCAATAAGTTCGAGTGTGACAACTTATTTTTTTTGGCATATTCAGATAATTTTATTATTTTCTTGCCTTCGATATATGCTAACCGTTTATGATATGAATTCAACAAAGCCTTAGCAATAATATCGTCCATAATATCTGTTTTGCCTTTATTGTCATATTCGTTAAAGGCATCATAGTAAAGCTGTCTATCTATGAATTGTATATTGACAGGTACATAACCTTCTTTTAAGAGCAGAAAATTATTTAAAACTCTTCCTATGCGACCATTGCCATCAATAAAAGGATGAGTGTATTCAAAATCTAAATGGAATTTTGCAACTCTTTGAATGATATGGTTTGATGCATTTCCACAATACTTTATTATTGCATTTTTCATTCTTTCGGCAATTTCTTTCGGAGCAGGAGCAATGTGACTGCCAACTCTTACAAATTCATTGTCACAGCGGAATCTTCCTGCAATTTCATCTTGAATGTTTCCAATCAGCATTTTGTGTAAAAATAAAATAACTTCTGTATTTAATTCTGTATTCGTAGCTTTTTTATGAATATACTCCATAACTCTTGCAAGATTAGTTGCTTCAAACATTTCTCTTGCTGAAACAAATCTATCTAAGTCTATTTGTAATAAAATCTTTTCAGTTTCTTCTAGAGTTAAAGTGCTGTTTTCAATGGCATTTGAATTATAGACATTTTCAGCTATTTCTGCCTCATTGATTAAATCAATGATAGATTGCTTGCCATCAATAGCATTATAATACCTTTTCCGCAGACCATCTATTTTTTTAAAAGTACTGTTTTTTTTCATAATAGTTGTACTTTATAGATAATTCACGCTTTTGTCAAGTAAATCGTAAATTTATAATAATTTTTGCATATCATTCACGATTTAATGGTGAATATCATGAAAAAACTCGGACTATCAAATAGAATTCATGCTTTTCTAATTCATCTAAATCAATCTCCTAATAAAGAAAACCTCAAAACCTGTAAGAATTGACAGGTTCGCTTAATGTTTTTTTCTGATAGTTAGTTTTCTTGGAAGAGATAACCAATAGAAAAAACAGGGGAGCAAATTTATGAAGAGAGTAATTTGGTTAACAATTATAATAATGCTTTCATTAACAATTACTGCTTTTTCATGGGGCAATAAAAATGCCACAGGTAGTATAACTTCTATTAATCACAATAGAGGGAGTGTTCCGTTTGTATCTGTAGAAGGCAATACTGAAGGCGGGAGTCTTTGGCTTGGATTTTCTTTTAAATGTGGCAATGGAGGCTGGGAGCATAGAAAGCCTGTTAAGGTTAAAGGCGATTTTAATGAACAATTTACTATGAGTATGTGCCCTCAAGGTTATTCGCAGATTCGTGCTTGCCTTTGGAAGGGGCAATCTGGTGGCCTTATGAAAGATAGGGTAGATTGTATGGATGAATAAAGTTTGGCGCCTCCTGATTTTTGAGAGGCGCATTTTTTTGAGACATCTGTAATGGCAAATCAGATAGAATATTTGAAAGAATTACTTTTAATAGATATTATGGTTGACACA
>JAGLHT010000066.1 GCA_023143455.1 Desulfobacterales bacterium | reverse complement strand
TCTATGTGTCAACCATAATATCTAAGCTAATCATCAATATCAAGAAAAATCTTGCAGGTTATAGCAATATGTTTTTTAACTGGCTTTCACAATGTAATACACCCATGACCTCTTAGCATGGGCTTTATATAAAAGACAAGATTATGATTCAGCTTTAAAATCATTTGAATCAGCCATTAGTTTTAATAAATATGGATTAGGGGCACTTTCAGGTTTGATGTGGTGTGCAATATTTACAGGCAATGAAGAAAAAGCCTATCAATATGCTATTGCCAAGGCTGATGTTAGAAAGGAAGATCATTACAAGGCAAAAGCCTTTGTGGCAAAAAAGTTAGATCTTAATTTGTACAAGTTATTGTTCACTCATCAATAAGACCTTTTGCTAAATTTTTATATCCTTCAAGCTTGATCTTTTTTATAATACATTTTTCATTTATAATTTTTGCAGCTTCCAGATTGAGTTGCTTTTGCTTGTCATTAACCTTTACATTGAAACCGCAATTAAACGGGCCAAGCTTCAATGAGTTTTCAACACCATCATAATTTTCGTATATTGTTGTATATGGGTGAGCAAAAAGCCATCTAAGCTGCATGGTTGTCACGGCACTATTAGAAAGACTATCCATAAAGTATTCAAGATCTTTAAGATCCTGAGAAGTTAAATTGTTCCACCCGAGTATCACATTTGCATTGACTTTGATACCATTCTCTCTGCATAGCTCAATGGTTTCAAAAACTTCATCCATTTTTGTCCCCTTGTTCAAGTATTTCCACATGCGGTCTGAAGGAAATTCTATGCCAAACCCAAGGGTACAGTCGGGAATATTTCCATCAAGCTGATCTATTACATGTTTTAAAGCTTTTGTCTCAGCCCTGGCAGCTCTCATGAAAAACCGGTATTCAATATTGTCTGAATTGGGAAGTTGAGGAAGTATGGATTTGATGTGCTCAGGTGTGATGGAACCTGTATTGAGCCTTACGATTTTATGCCCTTGAAACTTAAGATCTTTAAACTCAAGTCCAATGTCTTGCCTTTTCCTGAAATGCTCTGCTGTATGCTGGGCAATGGAGCAAAAAGGGCATTTTTTCCAATAGCACTGGTTTTCAATGGTGTAAGAAAAATAAATTCGGCTGTCTTCAGGGATTGCTTTGGGGATATCAAGCTTCCATTTTCCTGAAAAGTTAGGAACTTTAAACAGGTCTTCTACACTTTGCCCGGTAAAAAAAATGTTACCTGGCAATTCTTTTTCCACTTTAAAATGAACAGAATTCCAATTATTTTTGTCCCCACATCTTTCCGATGTCACAGGGCCACCAACAATAAATTCAATGTCTGGGTACTGGTTTGCCCAAGTATATGCCTGGTATAAATGATTGACATAACTCGCACTGACATATATCTTGCCCTTTTCAATGGGAAGAGGTCTGTTCTGGTATATCTTTTCTTCATACCATTTGTCATTGTCTGCTTCATGCTCCATCCAGAGAAAGTCACCTTTGCTTTTGCACAAATCCCAGGTATCTGAAAAACCATTACAAAGATCAAACCAGCCGCTTTTTGTTTTGCTGTAAAACTGTATAAACAAAGTGTCAGTCATGTGGGTATACCCTCTATATCACATTTTTAAACAGACGTAGGTTAAGATAGAAATAAGAAACAACTATGAATGGGAAAAATAAGGAAACAAATTCAATAATAATATATTTTATTATTCTATGATTTCCAGCACAGATCGTTTGTTGATTTTAGCAGATGCGGCACTTAGTATCGTCCTCATAGCTCTGGCAGTGCGACCCTGCTTCCCAATAACCTTACCTAAGTCATCTTTGGCGACTTTTAATTCAAGTATGGATGTTTGGTTTCCCTCCACTTCAGAAACATTGACATCATCAGGATTATCAACAAGTGCTTTTGCGATATATTCGATCAGATTTTTCATAGCTCAATTTCCTTTAATAAAAATTTGTTAGATTCCATGGCAAACAGTATTGCACACTTTTCTAAAAATCCACATAGAATTTTTCATATTTTTTTTATTAAAGCTTAGGCTAGGGGCGTACACCTCTTTTTTTACTACCGGGAGCTTGGGTGAATCTTGTGCGACCGGGGGCAGTTTGGGTGAATCTACCGCGTTTTCCATTGGATGCAGATTCCCTGCTTTTTGATTTCCATTGGCTTTTGGTTCGTTTTTCCGGTGTTTTCTTTGCAAAAGTAGTACTCTTCTCCATTTGGAATCCTTCGATCTCCTTAACAGATATTTTTTGTTTAAGAAGTTTCTGGATATTCATCAAAAAGCCCTGTTCTTCCCTGCACACCAGAGAGAGAGCCTCTCCTTTTTGCCCGGCTCGACCTGTTCTTCCAATTCTGTGGACATAATCTTCCGGAATGTTTGGAAGATCAAAATTCACAACATGGGGAAGACTATTGATGTCCAAACCGCGTGCTGCTACATCAGTTGCAACCAGTGTTCTTACTACACCGTTTTTAAAACTTGCAAGTGTCTTAGTTCTAACATTCTGGCTCTTGTTGCCGTGGATTGCAGCGGCCTGAATGCCATCACTGATAAGTTGTTTGGTGAGTCTGTTAGCACCATGCTTGGTACGTGTAAAAACCAGTACCTGGTTCCATTTTTGACCACGAATCAGCGAGGATAAAAGTTCCCGTTTTCTGCCACTCTCCACTGGATGAACATACTGGGTAACCATCTCGGCAGCTGTATTTCTCCTAGCTACCTCAATATGCATGGGATGATTAAGCATATCGTCCGCAAATTTTTTGATGCTACTGGAGTATGTAGCTGAAAACAACAGATTTTGGCGGTCTTTGGGAAGATAGTTCACAATTTTCCGAATATCTTTAATAAAGCCCATGTCAAGCATACGATCTGCCTCATCCAAAACCAAAAATTCAATGCTGGAAAGGTCTATAGTGCGACGCTGAGCGTGATCCAAAAGCCTGCCCGGGGTTGCTACAACTATGTCTACTCCACGCTTAAAACGATCTATCTGAGGGTTTATATTTACGCCACCATAAACCATTGTAGACCGCAAAGACAGCAACCTGCCATAAGCTTGCATACTTTCTCCTACTTGTGCAGCAAGTTCCCTCGTTGGTGTCAGAACCAGGACACGAGGTTTACGGTGTTTCTTTAATGAAGGGTTTGTGCTGAGCATCTGGAGTAAAGGCAGGGCAAATGCCGCTGTTTTCCCAGTACCTGTCTGAGCTCCTGCAAGAATATCCTTTCCTTCGAATATCGCAGGGATAGCCTGAGTCTGGATTGGTGTTGGTGTTGTATAGCCTTGTGTTTTAATAGCTCTCAACAGTTCAACGCTGAGGCCAAGATTTTCAAATGACATCTTATATATATTCCTATAATTGCCTAAACGGAAAAACCGCCCGGTCCAGGCAATATTCTTTTTTAAAAAATTGATAATAATTAGATTTTATGATGTTGGCACTGACCGGAGAATGCTACAGTATAAAAAAAGTTAATATACACACAATTGTATTCTTTGTCAATGATTCAATTATTTTCAATTATTTATCTGGATATTTGCCATAAGCAATCTTAGCTCAACACATAACATATTTTGATGCATTGGTATAACCCATGCTGTGTCTGTTTGTCTTTTCTTCCACCGTTTGACCATTTTTTTTAGGTTAAGGTATTTCTGGTATCCCTGATAATCCCGACCCCCAAATAGTACGTACAGGGATAATTAGTCTTGAGTCCAGGAAAGACATTTTTTCATTAAAGATATTATAAAATTTAATTTAATAATGTCAGATCTGTGAAAAGAGTATTAGGTCTAATATATTTAACAGGATTTTATTTGCTCTCTAACTTTTGAATAAAACTACCTATCTTTGAATCCTCTTTAACGATATGGTCTATTAACCATCTTATTAAAAATTCAATCAATTCCTTAGCATTAACTGCTTCATTGTTTTTTAATTTTAACAGAATGGTTCTAACATCATCAATCAGGTTTTTATGCAAACTCTTATGATTTTTAAAATCAGAATATCCAATAGACTCCATCAATTCTTCTTCATCACTAAAATGTTGCTGAGTATAACTCACCAGAAATTTCAGTGTATTTGCCATCTCGTTGTTAACATATGTCGAGGAAAGTGAACCCTGAAGACGTTTAAGGGTATTTGCTAATTCTTTATGTTGTTTATCTATATGTGAAACTCCGATATTGTAATCGTCAAGCCATTGCATGATACCTCCTTACGAATATAGATCGAATGTTTTAAATATAGAAATATTATATCATTATATTTTTCAAATTTCAATCGAGCTGAAACATGCAGATACTTGATTCATGAATTCCAAAAAACTTTACAATTTAAATAGTATCTTCAACTTCTGATATATCGTGGACTAAATTCCTCATATGTCAAACAGTATCAGAAATTAACCTACTCAGATTATCAATTTTCCCATTGACAACCCCGCCTCACATAATATCAACAAAAATAGAGGTTCGCTTTCATAAGAGATACATTGGCAAATATTAAAATTATCATAAAACAATTTAGTAAAAGTGAAGATGCATGCTTATCGCAGCATGGGTTATCCCCATGCATCAAATATATTTTTTATTTGGTTAAGATTCCTTATAGCAAATATTCAGTTATTTATTATTCTGCTGACTTTAAAATTTTTATAAAGTCAGCTTCCATCTTAACGCCTGTGGCGTCTGGAGTATACCCGATCATTAATATATAACTTTTTTCTGTTTTCACTACTGCCATGGGTAATTGCAGAGCCACCGTCATACTGCCAGCATCAATAACACCTAACCACAATTCAATTTGTGCTTTGTACCCTGAATCTGTTCTGATTGTTTTTGGCTTTTTAAGTTGTTTTTGCCCTTTGGGAAATTCTGAATCCAAAATTAACAAACCACGAGCACGAACATTTCTATAATTCATTCTCATACCGCGGTATGAATAAATCAGAATTGAAGAGCCTGGAATGCTTTCTGACTTCAAAGCTCCAATCAATGTGTCAGCTGCTGCAACAGCCTTATTAACAGACCAACCATCTGGCAGAGTTAAAGAAAGATTTTCATGTACAAATTTTTCCTGAGCGCCTGCATCATAACTACTGGTGAGTACCATAAGTGCTATACATACTGCCAATAAAAGTCTGTCTTTTTTTAAAATCAAATCTTTTAATCATGGGAGGCCTCCTTTTAATATAAGTAAAAAGTATTTAAAATATTAGGACAAGAGCTTGCTTTTTGTCAACCCTCGATTATATCACCTAAAACTTTAATAGCCTTGTTAATAGTGCTTTCGTCACTCATGGTATAGTTCAATCTCATGGTTGCTAAGCCTTCACCTGCCTTTGTATAAAAAAATTTACCTGGAACAAATGCTACTTTTCTTTTCAATGCTTTAAAGTAGATTTTTTCCATATCAATGCCTTTAGGTCCCTCAATCCAGAGGAACATACCGCCTTCTGATGGACTGCATTTATAGCCTTTAGGAAAATACTGATCGATTGCATTTATCATGGCTTTTTGTTTTGGTTTATAAAGCTTCAAAATTGTTGGCAAGTGTTTCTTCAAATATCCTCCTTCAAGATATTCGGCTGCCAAAGCCTGATTAAAGGTGCTGGTATGAAGGTCTGTGCCCTGTTTCACAAGCACCAGCCATTTCCTGATCAGTTCTGGAGCTGTAAAAAAACCTATTCTTAAACCGGGAGCAAATATTTTTGACAGAGTACTCACATAAACAACATTTTCAGGTGCAAGTGTCTTTATTGACGGCACATAATTCCCCTGATATCTTAATGCACTGTAGGGATCATCTTCAACAAGCAGAGCTTGGCGTTTAATAATAATTTCTGCAATTTTCTCTCTTCTTTCCATGGGTATGGTCCTGCCGGTTGGATTTTGAAAGGTCGGAACAAGATAGATAAATTTAATACTATGCTCGGAAAGGATACTATCCAAAGATTCCGGGATCAAACCATAATCATCAGTATCCATTCGGACATACTCAGGCTGATAAGGATTAAAAGCAGAAATAGCTCCAAGATAAGTAGGGGCTTCTACGGCAATTTTATCACCTTTTGAAATTAATATTTTCGCCATCCCATCAAGAACTCCTTGAGAACCACTTGAAATATTAATCTCGTCAGGTTCTGCCTTGATACCACGTTCTGCAAGAAAAATTGAGAGCTGTTCCTGAAGGGGTCTAAATCCTTCGGTCAAGTCATATTGGAATGCGCCCGAAGCATATTTGCTGATTACTTTTTCTGTAAGTTCACTGATTATTGACATGGGAAAGCTTTGGGGCGCAGGGATACCACCAGCAAGGGAAACCATCCCGGGTTCTGATACAACTTTTAATATCTCTCTAATCGCGCTTGCTCCCATCACGCTGGTACGTTCAGCCAATAAGTTTTTAAAATTCATCATATTTTCCTTAAAATTAATAACATTATGATGGAACTATAATGAAATCTCTGGTACTAAAACAGATACAGAAAAATATAAATTTGTGCATAACAGACAAGCTTTAAAAAGGTTACAAAATGGAAAAGCAAATATTCGTATATCAAAAACTCATATCAGAACTTGAATTAAAAATAAAAAATGGAACCTACAGGATTGGAGAAAAATTGCCTTCTATCAGGTCTCTTCATAGAAAAATGAATGTAAGTATCAGCACTGTTTACAAGGCTTACGTTGAGCTTGAAAGTATGGGACTTGTGGAGGCAAGACCAAAATCTGGATACTTTATCAATTCCAAGCCTGTTATGGAATTGCCTGAGATGGTAAAAAATGAACCAGTCATCAGAGAAATAAATTTTTCTTCCATTGTTATTGCTGCTCTAAAAGACTTAAATGATCCAAACATGCTTCACTTAGGTTCCTCAACAACGTCACATGAACTGCTTCCGGTAAAGCATCTTACAAGAATAATAAAAAAAATTAATGCCGAAAAAATGAAATCATTGATTTCCTATTCTTTGATTGACGGAGACCCTGAATTAAAAAGGCAACTGACGCTGCATTTTATTGGAAGTATGGAGAGTTTAAATTTGGATGATATTGTCATCACTAATGGTTGCATGGAAGCACTTACCATTTCACTGATATTGCTTGCTGAAAAAGGAGATACTATATTAATCGAGTCCCCTACTCATTTTGGTTTTCTGCAGCTTCTAAAAGGACTTGGTTTAAATGTTGTTGAAGTTCCAGTAGACCCTTTAACTGGCATTGACCTGGATGAATTTCAAAAGATATTGAACCTCAAAAAAATTAATGCCTGCCTTTTGATGTCCAACTTTCAGAACCCCACAGGTGCATTAATGCCAGATGAAAACAAAAGAAAACTTGTAACAATAGCAACAGAGCATCATGTACCAATAATTGAAGATAACCTTTTAAGTGAGTTGTATTATGATGGAATAAGACCTTCATCATTAAAAAAATATGATACAAACAACAATGTCATTTCCTGTTCATCTTTTTCAAAAACCATCGCACCTGGTTTCAGAATTGGCTGGCTTGTATCCCCGAAAAAATTCAAAGACAAGATCTTATCAATCAAATCCGGGATCTCCATATCATCTCCTAGTTTAAATCAACACATATTAGCAGAATTCCTGAAAAGTGGTGCCTATGACAGATTTATGCGTAATCTGAGAGGTAGACTGAAAAAACAATCACTTATGATAGCCCATGCAGTCCAACAATATTTCCCAAAAGGAACACGTGTCTCTGTACCGAAAGGAGGCTCTTTACTCTGGATTCAACTACCAAGTCAAATAAGTGGTATGGAGCTTTACAAAACTGCCAGAAAAAAAAATATATCAATTATACCAGGAGAAGTCTGCTCCAGTTCAAGGAGATTTAAAAACTATATCAGACTTGGGTGTGGTTCCGTATATAACCAGGATGTGGAACAGGGAATAAAAATCCTTGGACAATCTATCAGTTAATAGGCTAATATGCCTTTTTCATGGTTTTAAAATTTCTTCTCGTTTAATATTTAAAGGGTCAAGGCGTTTAAATTTTGTTGATTTGTATCGCTTTATAACAGGATGGTCTTTATCAGTTTTTTCTTCATTAAGATATTTTAAAAGAATATTGTCTGCGGTTTCATAATCAGTAACCTTGATTTGATCAAAATCGCTTGTGGTAATTCCAAGACCATCTGTGGGTACTGCATCAATACTGTTCCGCAGGGCGTCAGCCTTATTATGTTCATTTCTTTTGCTATATTCATCTTCAAGGTATTTTGCAAGTCCATACACTTCAGTCTTCCACAAATACTGAAGAAGTCCAAAGTTTCCCACATCTCCATGCAGGGTCCAAAATCCCAGCATTAGTTCTGTAAAATTATCTGTGGAAAGAACCATGCCTTTTTGAAAATGCGCAAGATCAAAAAGATATATCATTCTAATCCGTGCTTTAACATTTCCTTTTCTTATCTTTTCTTCAAATGATTTTGTATCGGGTAAATCTTTTATTCTTTTTTCCGGAACAATGTGTTTATACAAATTCTTGTAGGCATCAGTCAGATCATGGGTTTCAAAATCATCGCAAAAAAATTGACCTATTTTTTCTGCTCTTGATATTTCATCAATTTTATTTGTTTCTATGGGCAGGCTTCTGCCAAAAAGAGTGATATTTGGTAGATCTTTTATTACTTCATTTGCAAGTGCACATGTAAGAGCACTGTCAATACCTCCTGAGAGACCAATAACAAGGGATTCTAACTGATTATTCGTAACCAAATATGCTGAAAGCTGGCTTTTAATATTTGAAAACATTAATTGATAATTGTTTTTAATCTCAAACATATTAAGCCTTTCTAAGAATTGACTTATTAATCTTTGACAGTGATGGTGTTCCTGTCATAACCATACTCTGTTCAAGCTCTTCTTTTATTTTATCAATATATTTTTCAACGCCTTGTTGTAATCCACCAACAGCAGCAATCGAAAATGGACGACCTATCATCACTCCATTGGCACCTAATGCAAGAAGTTTTAAGACATCACCGCCGCTCCTTACTCCACCGTCAACAAGAATAGTTATTTTATCTCTTACATGTTCAGAAATTTCAGCTAACACCTCAGATGTTCCAGGAGTAAAATCAAAAACCCGACCACCATGATTTGAAACAACTATACCATGAGCGCCTGCTTCTACGGAAAGCTCTGCATCCTTCTTTGTCATTATTCCTTTTAAGACAAATTTCATGGGAAAACTCTTAATTATCTTTGATAACTGACTTGCGTTTCTTGGTGAAACAGGACGGCCCATTTTTCTTAAGGTTATAAGCCCTGCTGCATCAATATCAATCCCAACAATTTTAGCTCCTGATTTTTCAACTTTTTCAAGTTTTTGATAGAGTTCTTTATCTTCCCAGGGTTTAATAAAAGGGATACCAATGCCTTTTGTATCAGAAATTGCTTTTAACCCGGTTTCGTAAATAAAATCAGGAACCCCATCTCCAGTACAACCCATAATTCCTTTTTCAATACACCCATGGATTATGGAGTTAACATATTCCTCTTCGCTGATTTTCCCACCCATATTAAAGGAAACACCTCCAATGGGAGCCGCCATAACAGGAATATCTAATTTTTCCCCAAATATTGTAACTTTTGTATCAGGTTTTATCACATCATGGATAAGGCTCATATTAAACTTCAATTCTGAAAGAGTCTGTACATTAGACTTAAATGATGACCCTGTACCAAGTCCACCCATACCCGGGACTTCACCTGCACATGCTTTTCCATCACATTCTTTACAAACTTTACAAAAACCCTTCATGAGAGTTCTGGCATTTGTATATATTTCCTGCATATACCCCCCCTTTGTGCATTGTTTAGCTTTTCATTCTGTTCTAATAATAAGTGTTAGTGATATTCATGCGTACCTAAAACAACTTCAATACCAGTCTTATCTTGAATAATTGCAGCCATATCTTCAGGGCTTGTATATGGGCACGCAGGTTTCGCATTTGCAAAACATGAAGACAGAAAAATAAGATCAGGTTTTATTTCTGAAAGCTTTGCTGCCATGCCAATTGCAGGGACAACTGTTCTTCCCGGACATTCACATTTAATAAAAGAAATAACAGAACTTGGTTCTTCAAATTTCCCCTCTCCAAGAGCTGCTGCTTTAAGGCATCTCCATTCTCCAGGGCAACCATAACCTTGATCCATATATGTTCCGCATCCAACTATTGCAACGTTTTTCATATTACCCTCCATCTTATTGTTTTAATTGTTTTATCTTTCTAATTAACTCACACAGCACTTTTGCACAATACCATTATACAACGCCTTTATACAACACCTACAGGCATCACGGGGACATTTTCACCACCCAAAACATAACCTCCGTCCAGCCTTAACACACTGCCTGTCATATAAGGCGCATCTTTTATAATAAACATACATGCCTTAACAACATCTTCAATTTTTCCGGTTCTGGGAATAAGTGTATGATTTATTATGTCAGTTTTTTCTTTTTCAGTTAACACCTCATCCCACCCTATTGTCCCCTGGGCATGCCTTGTTTCAAATACACCAAGCATAATTTCATTGACTCTTACATTTGGTGCCCCCATACGTGCCCAGGTCTCAGTCAAAGAAGATACACCTTTTACAGCGGCAGAATATCCATCATTAAATAGCGCTGCTGCGGGACCTGATCTTCCAACAATAGCTGCTATTGAGGAAAAATTAATCACGCAAGCCTTTTTACTCTTTTTTAAAAGAGGAAAAGCTTCATTAAACACCCATCTTTTTGCAGTTAATGTAGTATCTATTTCAAGGTCCCATTGCTCTTTTGTGTATTCACCATGCACTGAAGGCCAGCCTCCACGCTCAATATTATTGACAAGAATATCCAATCTGCCATAACGATCATCAATTTTTTGAATCAGCTCTTTAATGCTATTAATATCTCTTAAGTCTGTTGTTACAATCATATGCTCGGCTTTGGAATTATTAAAATCCTTTTCCATAACTTTAAAAGTCTCTTCCCAGTCATGCCTCGTTAAAACAAGTTTTATTCCCTCTTTTGCAAGAGCAAGTCCGATTCCTTTTCCAATTCCTTTGACAGCACCTAGCACAAGTGCAATTTCATCATATTGTCCCATGAACAATTCCTTTAGCATAAACTTGAAGCCTATTGATCAAATTTCATATCCTTACCAAAAAGAAAATATCTTACCCATTCAAATCCAAGATCAAGTAGTGCAATGTCATCTTCTTTGATTTTATCTAGGACAAAATCGGGAATACTCAAACCTGAAAGCAAATCATTATTGAAAATTTTATCTCTGAAACTATCTATGTCATAACATGCAAGATAAAAATTATCCTCCTCTGCGCCTACAAGATTACCTGGCCTGGTCATATTTTTCAGGCTGATAATCTCCATAAGCTTATCATTCATTTCATTATAAATTTTAACATCCTGGGTATCAATCCATTGCTTTACAGTCTGATCTTTTTGTGCTTCAAATCCTTTACAATGCGGTTCTTCGATTATTGCAAAGTATTCGGTTATCTCGCCTGTATCCCTTGATCTTGTAATAGCCCGCGCCAAAGGATACATCCTACAGGAAGCTGGCCTGTCTGCATATACAGAACATCCTTGTTTTGTAACAAATGGACAGGCGTGACCAGAATCCGGATCAGGTTTAAAAGTTATAACTGGAAGCCCTGTTCCCGGACCTTTGTGCATTGAAGTGAATTTTCTTAAAAACTCACTGGATTTTAATTTTAGATTATTTTTTAATCGTATAATATCATAGGGAGTTAAAAACTGATTAAGATCCCTGCAACATTCATTAAAACAAGGACTTGCCGACGAGCATTCAAAGGTTAATCTCTCTTCGGGTAAAATCGGAATCATATCATCATTCATTTATTTTATGCCTTTAATTAATAATTTTATTTAAATAAAAAACTGAAACTTGAATTTATCAATTATTTAAATTAAAATCCAGATTCTTTTAAAAATTTGTTAAACATAAGTATAAATTTTCAGTCACTATATATTGTTAAAAAGTTTAGTCAATCTACACATATTGTAAATGAATTTGATTCAATAAATAGTTAAGATATATTACAAACCTTTTATTGAAATTACTTGACAAGAATATCACCTCAGTGATATTTCTGGAATGTTTATGAAATACTGGGATTTAAATATACGATAGTAAATTTTATAATTTTCAGCATTAATTAACACAAAAAATTTAGGATATTTAAATTGGATAGAGCTTATTCAATTTAGCTAATAGTTAGAAAAAATTAGAGTAGCACAATGGATTTGTGCAATATTTTGTTAACTTAATTTAAGGAGGTATTTAAATGCCATCTTTTGTAATTGCAGAAAAATGTGACGGCTGCAAGGGTGGGGACAAAACAGCATGTATGTATATTTGCCCCAATGACCTGATGGTCCTTGAACCAAATGAGATGAAAGCTTATAACCAGGAACCAGATCAATGCTGGGAATGCTTTTCATGTGTAAAAATTTGTCCTTCCCAGGCTATTGAGGTCAGAGGCTACTCTGACTTTGTACCCATGGGAGGTTCTACTGTTCCTATGATGGGTACTGAGGATATTATGTGGACATGTAAGTTCAGAAATGGGAATATTAAACGTTTTAAATTCCCTATCAGAACTACTCCTGAAGGTGAAGCTAATGCATATGCTGATCTTAAAGGTAAAGATCTGGACAGTGGGCTTCTTTGTACTCAAGAAGCAGATGGTTATGTACTTGTAGCTCCATCCGAGCTAGCTTAAGTCAAACTGTCATCCATTTTAGTTTAATACTTTATTAATAATTTTGGAGGTATATAATGGCATTACCGAATAAGCCTATTGGAGAACTTAGAGCAGTAAGGGATCCAGAAGTAGAAAAAAGAGAGACCGATGTTCTTATCGTCGGCGGTGGAATGGCTGCCTGTGGAACAGCATTTGAGATAAAAAAATGGGCAAGCGACGACACATCGATTCTTCTTTGTGACAAAGCTGCTCTTGAAAGAAGTGGTGCAGTAGCACAGGGTCTTTCAGCTATCAATACATATGTTGGTGACAACAGCCCTGAAGATTATGTCCGTATGGTCAGAAATGACCTTATGGGTATTGTTCGTGAAGACCTTATTTTTGACCTTGGACGTCATGTTGATGATTCTGTACATCTTTTTGAAGAATGGGGACTTCCTGTTTGGAAAAAATCTGAAGACGGAAAAAACATTGACGGAAGCAAAGGTAAAAAATTGGGTACCTTAAAAGAAGGTGCTACTCCTGTTCGTACTGGTAAATGGCAAATCATGATCAATGGTGAATCTTACAAAAGAATCGTTGCTGAAGCTGGTAAATTAGCTCTTGGTGAAGAAAACATTATTGAAAGATGCTTTATCGTTGAACTTCTGAACGACACAACTGATCCTAACAGAATTGCCGGTGCGGTTGGTTTTTCAGTACGTGAAAACAAAGTTTACATCATCAAAGCAAAAGTTATGATGGTTGCTTGCGGTGGCGCGGTTAATGTTTACCAACCTCGTTCAGTTGGTGAGGGTAAAGGTCGTGCATGGTATCCAGTATGGAATGCAGG
>JAGLHT010000065.1 GCA_023143455.1 Desulfobacterales bacterium | reverse complement strand
TAAAAATGAACTGAATAGTTACAAATAAAAAAGGTTCACGTTTCTTATGAAAAGTGAACCTGTTATTTATATTATGTGAGGTTGGAGTTGTCAATGGAAATGAAAAAAATGCTATAAAAGAATAGAAAAAGTTCTTGACATTATGTCAAGAATGAATCATATATATTATTAACTGTGCCCGATCCTCTATTATCGGCTTGCTCGATATTAAGATTGGGCCTTCTTGTTTTTGGGAGAAATGATAAAATGTGCGCGCTCATACCTCCGAAGCCCCACAAATCTTATGAAGAATTAGTAAATCTTCTTGAAAATAGAGGAATGATTATCCCAAATAAAGCCCGTGCAAAAAGAAAGCTCTCCCAAATTGGATATTACCGGTTAAGTGGATTCTGGTATCCTTGCCGAGAATTCAATAATGCTCAAAATGGGAAAATTACAAGAAAAGATACTTTTCAAAAAGATGTTAACTTCAATGACATCATAACATTATATTTATTTGACAAAAAACTCCGATTATTAATGATGGATGCGATTGAGCGGATTGAAATTCATATTCGGTCAATTATTGCTCACGAGATAGGTCAATATAACCCATTGTCATATGAATCTGTCAGTTTTGTTGATCCCAAAAAATTGAATTGGACTGACAAAAATGGAAGAACAAGGAATTTTTGGAATGAATGGACCCAAAATCATTTAGATAGGATTCAAAAAAGCAGAGAAGAATGCATTGTGCATCATATAAACAATGGCAAAGCGATGCCATTTTGGGTTGTTGTTGAAGCATGGGATTTTGGAACAATGTCAAAATATTATGAAAATTTAAGATCAAATTATCAATATAGGATTTGTCAGGGATTGAATATTCCTAAACCATATATATTAAGACAATGGCTACACGAAATTAATATACTCAGGAACCGTTGTGCTCATCATTCAAGAATTTGGAATAAATCCTTTCGAAATCCTCTCCCTGTCTTTAACGATAAATATTTCAATAATTTAAATCTTGACCGGAAAGCCTTGAAAAGAATGTATGGAATGATTTGTATTTTATGGTTTTTGGTTGAGAAGATTGGACCCAAATCAGATTGGTTAAATTCCATAAAAGATCTCATAGAGTCGAAACCATCGATCGATAGTTGCCCTAATACTGCCATGGGATTTTCTAATAACGATGGATTTCCTAATTAGAGTGGAGAGCAGGCATGAGAATATAAACTCTCACTATATAAACCAGGGTTTAATTTTCGATGAAATTTAATAAATAATTTAATGTTTATTTTGTTGGAGACTCATTTCCCTTTCTGTCATTTATTTGACAACTTGTTAATTTAACCCTTATTTTAATGTGTAACCACAACCCACTGTGCCTAAATTGTGCCCGTCAAGGTCAAAAGTTTCCAAATATTTCCAAACAAAACCAAAAGCAGAAAACAAAACCCAATCATTTCAACATGTTAAAATCATTGAAAATTCGAGTTTTCTCCATTCTGGACTGAAAATCCCCGTGTCCGCAGTTCAATTCTGTGTCTGGGCACCATAGAAAATAAAGGGTTTTCATGATTTTTAATTATGAAAACCCTTTTGCTTTTATAGAAGTTTTTAATACACATTTAATACATTTTCTAATTTCTACAGGCATCAAGTATTACTATATTAAGATCATTGCTTGCATCTTCCATCTTTGCCAGAACAAGGTCTGCATTCACAGTTCCATATTTTACATCGCCTTCTGACTCAAGAATTGCTCCTATATGTTCTTTACCAAACTCTGGTCGTACTTTTTGCCAAATTATATATCATAAGATTTAGGGTGTTTTACCAAATTAAATCTGTCTTTTGGAGAAGGTTTTGGTTAAAATCTGTGTAAATCCTTGCCATTCCTACCTATTATTTATGATCATGCGACTTACAAAGACCTGCAACACTGTATAATGGCATAAATTCAAGCTTTTGCTCAAGCAATGCTTTATACTCACCATTATAAAAAATAAGCCCTTTTGGACAATCAGGATATTTTTCCAGCATCAAATGAAGGCTTTTCAAACCTCCACCCTTTCCTGATTTTACTTCTATGGGGCAAATTTTCCCATCTATTACAAAAAGATAATCCACTTCTGCACTGCTTCCTCTTGCATCCCTTGCCCAATAAAACAGCGAAGAATCCTGCCATGCCAAAAGCTCCTGGGCAACAAACTGCTCTGCAAGTTTGCCCCTGAACATAGCAAGAAGGTCCTGATTCTGCATTTCAAGTTCCACCGACAATTGACACAAACGCTGGAGCAGTCCAATATCAAGCATGGATGCCTTGAATTTTTTCTGGTTGGCTGTTGCACCCAAAGGAAGACCTGAGGGGTCACAGGCAGGTATCTTATTTATTATCTTAGCTTTTGCCAAAAGTTCAAAAGCTTTGCGATTTGTCTGACCGGAATGACCATGATTGAGTTTAGTATATTTTATCTGCTCGCCAATACTTTTTGCAGTATTTAAAAAAACTGCATCCAGACATAAAGGATCAATATGAGGTTTGTACTTTGAAAAATCATCTTTAAATGATTCAAGTATTTCTGCCTGAACTTTGAAAGCCTCAAGCATTGAATTTGAATCACGCATAGTTTTCACACATTCAGGCATGCCGCCAACAAAAAAATAATCTCGCAGAACAGATAAAATCATTTGCTGAATATTTGCATCAACCTCTATCGGATGAATTAAGGCGTACTCAGCCATGGGTTCTTTGCCAATAGCAAGAAGATATTCAAAAAATGTCATTGGATACATATGCAGGTATTGTATCCTACCAACCGGAATTGAAATTTCACTAAAAGCAAATTCTAAAAGAGAGCCTGCTGCAACAACATGGAGTTCTGGCAGTTCCTCATAAAAATAACGCAAAGCCATTATTGCCCGGGGGCATGCCTGAATCTCATCAAAAAAAAGAAGTGTTTTGCCGGGAATAATCCTTTGACTGGCTGTCAGTTCCAAATAACTCAAAATAGGCAAAGGTGCCAGAGATCCAGCAAAATAGCTATGCAAATCCCTTTGTTTTTCAAAATCAATTTTTACAAAATTCTCAAACTGAGGCGCAAGGATATTATCAACAAGCCATGTTTTTCCTACCTGGCGTGCTCCGCGTATAATTAATGGCTTACGCCGATAAGAATCTTTCCATTCAATCAATCGCTCCTGATATATTCTTTCCATTATCTCCTCTCTTATTCTCTAATTCAGGTTATATTTTAGCAATTCAATGTAGAAAGTCAAGGATATTAACATTTTTATATATAAAAAGTCAAGGAGCTTATTAGATTATTGGTAATCAGAATATATACTACTGTAAACCTAACTATTGCTACTCTGTTGCTGTCGGACTTGGATGGAACAGAGCCGGAACCCCACGCCTTCGTGCGTACACCCACTATTGCCATCCGGATGGATCATCATCCCCTGATATGGAGAACGTTCTCTTTTTTTACGATGGAATCCTTTTTGTTGCCCTTTTGGAACCAGTATTTTTCTTTGTAAAGTGTCTTTAACCCAGGAATAACTCCGCTTTTCTTTATGATCTCGTTTGTACCAGCTATAAAAGTGCCTTACATTAAAATCACTATATCGTTCTTGATAAAGATTACAACCAGAAAATACTTCATCAACTGGTGCACGACGGTGAGATGCCTGTGTCAAACGCATCACATAGCCCTTCCAAACCTTCATCTGTATATCGATTGATATAGCGTCTAAACGTCCTATCGGCGACTCTTAAAATTCTTGCCGCTTGCTCCTGAATTAACCTTCTTTCTCTCTAACCAATGCAAATTTATTCAAACTGCATTTTCCGAACCTCCTGTAACACTCGTGCCCGTTTCATGTGAATCCTCCTTTTGGTTCACATGATAACCGGACATTTTATTTATTCGCAACAAAACTATTGACATAGTCAAAAATTTATATACCATATAATAATAGTATGTTATAATGCATTAATTAATTTCATTTAAATTGATATAGATATTAAAAATATTTTCGCGCTTTTCCAGAATTTAGTGATAGCCTGGAATATAGTAGGAATGTTGCCAATTATTTATAAATAAAATCGTAAATAAAATTTTTACCAAACATTAAATGCAGGAGGGAATCATGAATTGGAAAAATATGAGCCTAACTTTCAAGATTGGTACAGGCATCGGATGTGTGATTGTTATTCTCTGTGTGGTCAGTGGTCTTAGCTATTTTGGAATTGGAGGGATCGTCAAGGACGCTCAGGATGTGATTGACGGCAATAAAATGGATGCACTTATTGCGCAAAAGGAAGTGGATCACTTAAATTGGGCTAATGAGGTGAATGCACTTCTCACAGACAATACTGTTACTGAATTGAAAGTTCAGATCGATGATCACAAATGCGGTTTTGGGAAATGGCTTTATGGAGAAGAAAGAAAGCATGCGGAAGAGCGTATTCCAGACCTGACACCTTTGTTTAAAGAGATTGAGGTACCCCACCTGCGCATTCATGAATCAGCAGCCCTTATTGGAAAAACCTTTAAACAGGCAGATGGAACCCTGCCAGCAATCTTTTTGGAAAAAATAATTGACCATTTAAACTGGGCTGGCAGTATCAGGGATTCGCTTATAAGCAATGAAACATCTTTAAAAGTGCAGGCAGACCATAGCAAATGCAAACTAGGAAAATGGCTTGATTCAGATATTGCAAAACAGATATTATTAACCGGAGATGATGAGTTCAAAGAAATTTGGAATTCTCTGATTTCCAACCATGAAAAACTCCACCAGACAGCTATTGCAATCAATAAAGCATTGGCCCAATCACTGGAGAATGGAGAAGGGGTATTTAAAACAGAAACACTCCCTTTGCTGGAAACCACGTTAAAAGATCTTAGAGCACTTGTACAAAAAGCTGAACATGAACTGGCCGGCATGGAAGAAGCCAGGAAAATTTATGCGACCACTACCCTGCCGGCACTAGGGCAAGTCCAAAAGCTTCTTGGTGATATAAGAAAAACTGCCAGAGACAATAGCCTGACCGACGAACATATGCTAAAAAGTGCGGGGATAGCCAGAATGGAAGTTTTGATTGTCAGTGTTATTGCCATCGGGATTGGTATTCTGCTTACTGTTTTTATTGCAAGGAATATAAGCCGACCCCTGATTAAAAGCGTTGATTTTGTTAAAAAAATCGCTGACGGCGACTTAACCCAACAGATAAATATCAACCAAAAAGATGAAGTAGGTATTCTTGCTCAATCCATGAATATCATGTCCAAAAATTTACGAAAAATTTGTCAGGATATTTCCATGGGAGTACAGACTCTGAAATCTTCATCCTCAGACCTCTTTACAGTATCTGAACAGATTTCTTCTAATTCTACTCAAACTTCTGAAAAAGCAAACAGCGTGGCTACTGCCGCTGAAGAGATGAGTACCAGTCTGAACAGTATTGCAGCAGCATCTGAACAAGCGACAGCAAATATTCAAATGATTGTTTCTGCGGCAGAAGAGATGTCGGCAACAATTCAGGAGGTTTCAAGCAATACTGCCCAAAGCAGTATGATTACTCAAAAAGCAGTTGTAAAAGCACGGCAAGTTTCTGAAAAAGTAGATGCTTTAGGCAAAGCTGCTAAAGAAATTAGTAAAGTAACAGAAACCATTGCAGATATTTCAGAACAGACAAACCTTCTTGCATTGAACGCCACCATTGAAGCAGCCAGAGCGGGAGAGGCGGGTAAAGGGTTTGCTGTTGTAGCAAGTGAAATAAAAGAACTTGCAAAACAGACAGCGGAAGCAACCAATGAGATAAACTTAAAGATTACAGGAGTTCAGACCATAACCACTGAATCGGTAACTGCAATAAAAGAAATTGTTGACGTTATCAATGATATCAATGATAACGTTATTACTGTTGCCTCAGCCATAGAAGAGCAATCTGCCGCCACCCAGGAGATTTCAAATAACGTCAGCCAGGCGGCATCCGGAGTTCAGGAAGTAAATGAAAATGTGAGCCAGACCTCTGCTGTAGCTTCGGAAATCACACAGGATATTACAAAGGTGAGCCAGACAGCTAAAGAAATGAATGCCAGCAGTATACAAATTAACGAGAGCACCCAGGAACTTTCCAAACTAGCAGAAAGTCTCAATGAAATGATGACTCGATTTAAAATTTAGTTCCGGATTTCGATTTTCTGCCTGAAACTGCATAATAGTCATGCTATTACCCACTTTCAGGCACAATTAAAGACTGGAGAACATAGCCATTATTTTGCAGACACAGCTCTTTCTATTAACTTATTTATGCTGTTTACATAATCTATATTCTGACAGGGCTTTGATAGATGATCGACATTAACATCTTTTTGTTTCAACTCTTTTATAGATTCTAAAAACTCTATATTCCCTGAAATAAACAGGATTGGAATGGTTTTGTTTGTTTCCCTGATATGATGATATATATCCATACCGTTGATATCTCCCGGAAGTATATAATCCAAACTTATCAAATCGTATTTATTCCTTATAAATAAATCTATTGCAACCTGTCCATTATTCGCGATATCAACCTTGTGGTTACAGGGGGTCTGAGTTAATATCCTGTATTGTACATCTGATATCGCCTGTTCATCCTCTATAATAAGAATATTCTTTTCAAATTGTAATTTTGTATTTCGAATTTCTGTTTTTTCTTTTTTTGTTAATTCTTTTTTAATGGCAGGAAGACTGATTGTAAATTTAGTGCCTGAGCCAAATTCAGATTCAACTGAAAGGTTGCCCTTGTGCTGTTTGATATATTTTTTTACATTGACCATTCCATAGCCGGTTCCCTTAATACCGGTTTTATATGAATCTGTCACATCCCGAGTTCCTTTTAGGGTGAAAGATGGTTCATAAATGTTTTCCATATGTTCTTTGGGAATTCCACATCCGTTATCTTCAACCTCAAAACAAATGTTTTCGCCTAAGAAATACGTACGAACAATTATTCTGGGGGATTCAATCATACTTGTGGCATGTATTGAATTTTGTATTAGATTTACAAATGCATGTTCAATCATTCCTGAATCTGCGAGCAGTTCCGGTACTCCCGGCTTATATTCCTTGATAAGCTCAATTCCTTCCAGATCATTTCTCAACAAATCTATAACAAGGTCAATTTTCTCATTGATTCTGAAAAATTCTTGTTTTGGCTCCTGGTCCTTGGCAAACACAACCAAGTTTTTTGTTAAATTTTTGCCTCGTATGGTCTGTTCAAAAATTAACTCAAGTGTTTTTCTTGTTTCAGTATCCTTACAGTCAAGAAGTACAAGTTCTGTATTACCCATAATAATACCTAAAATATTATTAAAATCATGAGCCATTTTTCCTGCGACCCGACCCACTAAAGCGTGCTTAGCCTGATTTGCTGCAATTTTTTAGGCGTTTATTTTTTCTTTTTCTGCCTGCATACGCCAAGTAATATCCGACATGGTCCACAATGCTCTGCCGTTTTTCAGTAAAACACCTTGAAATTCAATTTCTTTAATCTCATCGGTCTTACATGTGACCTTGAATTGGATTATGATTTCTTTTTTAGCAAAGAATGTCTTCCAGCTAGCCAAAGCCTGGTTCCTGTATTTCTGATCAGGATAAGCCTTTAAAAACCAATCCTCCGAAGTTTTAATATCCGCTTTGGTGTAACCAGTGATTTCGGTAAAACTTCTGTTTGAAAACAAAAGTCTCTTATTTTTATCCCAAACGGTGATACTCAGGGAGACATTCTCAAACATACTGTTCAAAAGATCACGCTGATCATGCAATTTAGACCAGGCTTCGGATTCTCTGATCTGAAGTACATATTGCCGGGTCAATAGATATACCATGCCAAACGTGATCAATATGGTCAAAACAAAAAGTAAATTGACGTTGAACAAAAAATGCCCCAGTCTTTTTTGTTGTTCTTCCAGTATTGCCTGGGCTCTAATTCTTGAATCGCGGTTCAGAATTCGAGCTTTTTGGTAAGCCTGATCAATTCGTAAAAAAATTATTTCTGTAGTTATTTTGTTCTCTGACCCTATCACTGAAACACCATCGGAAAGCCAAATCTGTAAATCAGCGATTGCCGGTGCAACTACTGCATGAAAAGCAGAAGCTTGTACCAGATTGTCAAGCACGTAAGATTCGCGCAACCTTACAATACCGTTGTGAACAGGCTCTACTTTTTTACGAAGCAAGTTTAGATTATCTGAATTGGGTTTGTCTTTGGCAATCCTCGCGGTACATACGACACCTGAGAGGTTCTCAAGGACAAGGGAAAGAGGTCATTGAGCTCTTTCAGAAGCTTCCCCGGCAGTTGCTTTTCGACTGAACGAAGGGTGGTATTCGTCACGATTCCGGTGGCGATAACACCGACAATTAATACACTCATGAAAAACCACAACAAAAGCTGAAAAATAGAGAAATTCTTTTTCATTGTAATTGTGAGGCATTAAAGCGTTTTGGATATTTTTGATAATATTTTTTTTCACCCGGGTGAATCTGGATACCATTTTCCTCAGTTTCCCCAATTGATATATTATCGCTTGTAATACCCTGTGTTATTATCTTACCAAGGGGATAATAAACTCCGGTCTGTCCACTGGTTCCTATCCGAAACAAGTGTATGTTATCAGCTCCAGCGGACGCTGTCAGAATTAAAACCACTATAAATATAACAATTAACGTCAGTTTATTGATCTTTGAAATTGGTGCAGAACTCGCCATAAAGTTAGACCTTTTGAAATCCTGCGAGTTTTTTAAGACCATGAGTACCTCTAATATATGTTTAAAAATCATTGCACTCATATAGATAGGCTAACTTACCAAAAACAATATTATCTCAGATCAATATATAGTATATCATACGTCTGATATAGTTCACAAGATTTGTTCAAATTTAAAAACACAAAATAATAACAAAAATTATCAAAATACAATTAAGAACAATCTATTTCGTCTGAACATAATTTCCTTCTTTGGATATTACTTATCCAGCACTTCACGTATTTTTTGGGCAAAATCTCTCATCACAATTGGCTTCAATAAAAAACCCTTAATGCCCAGAGATGCCGCTTTTTCTTCAGACATGATTTCACTGAACCCTGTGCAAAGCAATACAGGAATATCAGGACGTATTTTAGTCAGCTCAACCGATAGTTTATCTCCAGGCATATCTGGCATTGCCATATCGGTGATAATCAGATCAAATCTATCAGGATTTGTACGGAAAGCTTCGAGGGCTTCAGTGCTACTGTTACATGGAGTAACTTGATACCCTAAACGCTCCAGCATCTGTTTTTCCATTATAATTATTTCGGTTTCATCATCCACAATCAGAATTCGTTCAGTTCCGCCCTGAAGTAGTGCTTTTGTTTGAATATTCTGTTCTATAAAAGAACTCTTTTCAACTGGTAAACAAACATTGAACTCAGTGCCTTTGCCAAGCTCGCTGTATACTCGGATAGTTCCCCCCATGCTTGTAACAATGCCGTGTACCACTGAAAGCCCCATTCCAGTACCCTTGCCTATTGCTTTGGTAGTAAAAAATGGGTCAAAGATTTTTTCTATCAAATCTTTATTCATCCCTATGCCTGTATCAGATATAGTTAAGCAGGCATAGGTTCCTGGTCCCATTTCAGAATTTATAAGATCAAGTTTTTCAAGGAGAATCTCTTTCAGGCTGACTTGCAGCCGCCCACCAGTGTCCTCCATGGCATGATACGCATTGGTTGAAAGGTTCATTACAATCTGATGAATTTGTGTTGAATCAGCTTTTATCACACCACAGCCTGGATTGATATCCTGTTTGATCTCAATTGTTGTAGGGATGGTAGCCCTTATAAGTCTTAATGCTTCTTTAATAATAGGTTGTATCTTCACCAATTTTGATTCATTGCTCTCTTGATTGGAAAATGTAAGGATCTGAGCTACTAAGCACTTGGCTCGCAAGGCACCAGTATAAATTCTATTCAAGCTTTCTTTAAATGGACTGTCCTCAGGAACATCCTCTAACAGCATCTCCGTGTGACCTAAAATGGGAAAAAGGATATTATTAAAATCATGGGCAATTCCTCCTGCCAGGGTGCCGATGGATTCCATTTTCTGGGCTTGTGCGACTTTTTCTTGAAGGTTTTTGACTTTTTCTTTAGATAAAACTCTTTCAGTTACATCCCTGCCAATGCCACTGATATAGGGTTCACTACTATCTGGTTTGACCAGGGAGCTATTATACTCAATATAAATCTTTTCCCTGTTTTTCTTGAGATAGCAAGCAATACCCTCAATATGCCCCTGTTCCTTGATTACTTCCAAATACCGGCGGCTAAAACCAGATTGAAGTTCTGGTTCCATGAAGTCGGCTGCCCTGCGGCCCAAAAACTCATCCATATCATAGCCAAAGAGTCTATGCATGGCCGGATTTGCTGAAGTAAAACGTCCTTTCATGTCCTGTGTATAAATCAGATCGTTAATTGAGTTAAAAAGATCTTGGAACTGTTTTTCTGATTTTTTTAGCGCTGTTTCAGCCCGCTTTCGTTGGGTGATATCTCTAATCATAGTGGTGATACTAACAACCTCATCATTTTCCCTATTAAAAGTGGAAGTAATTTCTGCTGGAAAGATTTCTCCGCTTTTTCTTTTTAATAATTGTTCGGTGTGGAATACATCCTTTCCCGCTGCAATGGCATCTTTTAGTTTATTGCCAAAATCCAAAAAAACATCAGTATCTGCGTAGAGAAAAGATGTGCTTTTTCCAAGATATTCACTAGGTTCGTAGCCAATAAGCCTAAAAGAATCATTGCCCCATTCAATCACTCTCTCCGGGATTTTTACTGAAAAAACTGCATCCCACATAGAATTGGTTAATTTTTCAAGATAGGCTGTCGCACTCTTTGCCTCCTCCATCTTCCTGCGCTCTGTGATGTCTCTTGCGGCGGCAAATACACCCGCCACATTTCCTTGTGCGTCTTTATACACAGAAGCATTATAAAGAACTGGAATAACACTTCCATTACGATGTTTGATTTCAAGAGGATAGTCTCTGATATAACCATCCTTGAAAACAAGTTGGTAACCCTTACGAGCCGCATCAGGAACAGTAAAATAATTTGAAAAATCTGTTCCAATGATCTCCATACGGGACAGTCCTGTAATTAACTCAGAGGCTTTATTAACATCGGTAACTTTTCCTTTGGGCGAAATTGTTATCAAGGCGTCAAGGCTCGCTTCAATAAGCCCTCGAGCATATTGCTGTGCTGTGCACATCGCCTCTTCCGCATTCTTGCGCTCAAATTCTGTTTGCTCTAATTCCTGAATCCTTTTTTCCAATTCTTCATAGGTTAGTTTTTCAGACATTAGAAAGATCTCCTATTTCAAAATTAAGAATAATTTAGATTTTATACACCTATGAATTCCTACATAAAATGTAATTTTCTTATAATTATAAAAGATTGATAGTGTGCATAATAATTTAGCTTACAATATAATATGGAGTAATACAAATTTATTTTCAAAATACTGTGGGCTTATAAACCCAAGATAAGAATACCTCCTTTTTCGATTATAGAATACTTCAATGTATTCAAAAACGCAACTTATATTCACTAAAATAGTCGCAACAATCCGACCAAATCGGTTCTGAAAAATTCCAGTATTTAGCTTTTATAACCTTTATCTTATCCTGTGGCAGCGAATAGCTCCTTTTGTCCGTTATCTTTTTTCTTGAATTTATGTCTTGTCCCTGCCATTTCAATCAATAATGTTGCTATGGTCGTGAATGTCGAACGAACAACTACTCCATTCTGGCTTCTTACTCTTGTGTGTTCAAGACCTTCGCGTTTTTTCATCAGATTAAAGGGCCTATCACAGTTTTTCCGAATATCTTTGGCTTGACAGTACCAGTAAAGCGAAAAGGATGATAACCGATAAAGCCAAAGCAGACCAAATTATTGCGTCCGGAATTAAGAACATTGCTGCCCCATGCCTGTCATGCCACCGTCAACTTGGAGATATTTCAAAACATTTTGAACTGGGTGTTCAAGTAGATACAATTGCTGCCATTGTTTCCAGGTCTCTTGTATTGCCAACTCAAAAAACGAAAACAAAAAAAACAGCTTGAGCCAGTACCTGGTATGTGTAAAAATAGAATCATAAATTAACATAAATTATATTGGTTTTTAAAATGCTTAATAAAAAAAAATTCGGTCCCCTTTCCGAAGAAACCACCAAAGTAATTCTCGAATGCATATCAGACGGGGTTTTTACAATAGATTATGATTGGGAAATCACCTCCTTTAACCGTGCCGCAGAAGAAATCACAGGAATTTCCCGAAAAGATGCAATCGGAAGGCACTGCTGGGAAGTATTTCGCTCAAACATGTGTGAAGAAGAATGCGCCCTAAAAAAGACAATGGAAGAAGGCAAGCCTTTTATCAGTACATCTGCATATATCATTAACAGTAAAAAAAAGCGGGTCCCAATAACAGCATCAACTTCTCTTCTCATTGATGAAAAAGAAGATGTCATTGGAGGCGTTGAAACCTTCAGGGACCACTCCCTTGTTGAGGAGCTTCGAAAAGAACTCTCCACTCGCTTTAAAATTGAAGATATTGTCAGTAATAGCGATGCCATGAAAAATATTTTTAATATCCTTCCCCAGATATCTGATAGTGATTCATCCGTGCTCATAGAGGGTGAAACCGGTACTGGCAAAGAACTGATGGCGATGGCAACTCATAACATGAGTCCTAGAAAAAATAAACCATTTATAGCTATCAACTGTGGCGCTATGCCTGATACACTCCTTGAATCAGAATTATTCGGATATAAAAAAGGGGCATTTACTAACGCTGTCAAGGACAAACCAGGACAGTTTGCCCTTGCCAACAAGGGAACCATTTTTCTTGATGAAATAGGTGATACAAGCCCTGCTTTCCAGGCCAGCCTTTTACGAGTTCTGCAAGAACATGAATTCACCCCGCTAGGCGGTCTGAGCAAGGAAAAGACTGATATCAGGATTATTGCTGCAACCAACAAAGATCTTTCAGAGCTTGTGAAAAATAATAAGTTCCGGCAAGATCTTTATTATCGAATAAATGTAATTCGATTAACCCTGCCCCCCTTAAGACAGAGGATGGAGGATATACCACTTCTCGTGGAACGATTTATCAGCAAATTAAACGCGCTCCAGAGTAAATCCATCCAGAGCATTGACGAAAAGGTTCTCCAGACCTTGATGTCCTATGATTTTCCAGGAAATATCAGGGAGCTTGAAAATATTATGGAACATGCTTTTGTGCTCTGTTCAGAAGATTGTATTAAGCTTCATCATTTACCTGTTTCCCTTTCATTACAGACCAATGTCAGCATGAATAAAAATGATGACCCCGTAAAACTAGCACAGATCAAGCTCATAGCAGATGCATTGGCACGAAATGACCATAACAAAAATGCTGCAGCAAAAGATCTTGGCATTCATAAAAGTACTTTGTTCAGAAGAATAAAAAAACTTGGAATAAAACTTTAATCAAGCCCCTCTCTTTATACCAAAAATGGCATGATCTTGAGAATTAAGTGTTATTTCCCACACTACAATCATAAAATAAAGCATGTTTTATAAAACCTAAGATTGTTCGGTAAAACTGAAAGCAAGCTCTGCCTGGGGGGCAACCTGCCAAGGGATTACTAAAGAAGGGTTATTGTAAATATTCGGTCAAGCACT
>JAGLHT010000064.1 GCA_023143455.1 Desulfobacterales bacterium | reverse complement strand
TGTGATCCCTGCAATATACTCACAGGCGTAGGAGGAGCAGGGCTCTATTCCGACGGAAAACTCAATTTCATACCAAAGCTTGGGAAAACCGATCTTACACAATTTATGCCCTTGGCATCGGCCCAGGAACTGATTAATGAAACCGAAGATATATTCAATAAATTCAATATGGATGGTGATGTTTATCCTACCAATATGGATCAGGCAAAACAAATAAGAAAAGAAGCAAAAAAGTTTGGTATTAACCTTCTCCTTATCAAACAAAAACATCTTGGAAGTGATAATCTCCCAAGACATATATCTAAAATGGCGGATTATATCCAATCCAGAGGGATTACCATTAAAACAGAAGAGGATGTAATTGACATTATTTCAAAAAATGGTGTTGTCACAGGTGTAAATACAAAAGACAAGGAATATAAAGCACCAAATGTAATATTAGCCCCAGGTCGTATTGGAGCCAACTGGGTTGCCAAAGTTGCTCAAAAACATGGCATTAATATTTCCCAGCGTGGTATTGAAGTGGGAGTCAGAGTTGAAGTTCACAATGATATCATGGATGATCTTTGTAACGTAATTTATGATCCTACCTTTTTTATCCAGACACCAACATATGATGATCAGACAAGAACTTTCTGCACAAACCAGGGAGGACATATCAGCCTTGAAAAATATACAGACTTTGTATGTGTTAACGGCCATGCCTTTTCTGATAAAAAATCCCAGAATACAAATTTTGCATTTCTATCAAAAGTTGTTTTAACAGAACCTGTAACCGATAATCAGGCTTATGGAGAATCTATTGGAAAACTTGCCACATTAATTGGTGGGGGGAAACCTATCTTACAGCGATTTGGTGATTTAAAAAGAGGGCGGCGCTCAACCTGGAATAGAATCAATAAAGGGTATATTGAACCAACCATGAGGAATGTTGTTTGTGGTGACATTGCAATGGCTCTACCGGAACGTATCCTGTCAAACCTCATAGAAGGGCTTGAAGCTTTAAACCTTGTTATCCCGGGTGTTTCCAATGATGAAACACTGCTCTATGCCCCGGAAATAAAATTTTTTGCAACGCAGGTTGAAACAGATAATAATCTCCAAACAACAATCAAAGGTATGTATATGGCAGGAGATGGTCCGGGAGTTGCCGGCAATATAGTGTCAGCAGCTGCAACAGGCATTATCCCGGCAAAGGAAATTATAAAAAATATGTAGCTGAAGCATCTTCAGATTCCCAGGCAGTAACGCTTGAGACCTTGACATCCTCATCAAGTTCGTCTAAAAACATTTGAAGCCTCTGGGCTATATAAACTGCAATGCGTTCTGATGTGGGCTGTTCATCATTAAAAATTTCGATCTCATTTAAATATTTATGATCCAACTCTTTCATAATTTCATTAACAAATTTTTTAATATTGCCAAAATCTACAAGAACGCCGGCAGGGTTCAACTTCTCTCCTATAACCCGAGCTTCAATGTGCCAGTTATGACCATGGAGATTTTCACATTTTTCTCCAACCATTACAAGTTTATGTGCTGCGGAAAAATTATTTTTAATTTTTAATTCAAACATCTTAAAATATCAACTCCCACAAAAGAATTATTTTATATATTTTTAAAAAGGTTCTTTAACTTATTGGATATTTTATTTGCATCAAGCTTGTCAAACTCTTTTAATAATTTTTCCTGTTTTTGTGACAATCTCTTGGGCGTTTTAACAACAACATTAATAATCTGATCACCACGTCTACCAGACCTTAACGAAGCAATTCCCTCTCCTTTAAACCTGAATGTATCACCATACTGAGTACCTTTGGGTATTTTGAGCTTTTTCTCATCTGTCAGAGTAGCAATCAGTATTTCATCTCCCAACGCTGCCTGGGCAAATGAAATATCTACAATGCAGATAATATCAGTATTGTCACGTTTGAAAAATTTATGGGATTTCACTTTTAGTACAACATAAAGGTCACCAGGTTGCCCGTCGCTTGAAGGAGCAGATTCTCCTTCTCCTGTAAGCCTTAGTTTTGAGCCTGTATCCACGCCAGCAGGTATTTTCACCTGTACTTTTTTTGTGATTTCTACTCTACCAGTGCCCCTGCAATTGTTACATGGGCTTGGTATTACTTTCCCTTGACCCTTGCAATAAGGGCAAGTGGTTTTTACTTTAAAAAAGCCCTGGCTCTGAACAAACTGACCCGAGCCATGGCAATGCTGGCATGTTTCAGGAGAAGTCCCTTCCTGGCAGCCTGAACCATTACATTCTGTACATTGATCAAGCCTTGGTATTTCAATTGTTTTTTCAGTACCGAATGCTGCTTCCATAAAATCAATGGCCATGTCATAACGCAGGTCAGATCCTCGCCGAACCCTTCTACCACGCCCGCCACCACTATTCCCAAATCCGAAAAACTCTTCAAAAATATCACCTACATTTGAAAAAATATCATCAAATCCTCTGCTTCTGGAATTGCCCATTCCTTCAAGACCCTGATGCCCAAACTGATCATATAGCTGGCGTTTATTATCATTTGTGAGTACTTCATAAGCTTCTGAAGCCTCTTTAAACTTATCTTCTGCTTCTTTGTTATCCGGGTTTTTATCAGGATGGAATTGAATAGCAAGCTTTCTGTAAGCTGATTTCATTTCTGCCTTAGATGCGTTCCTGCCCAGCCCCAACACTTCATAGTAATCACGTTTTTCAGACATAAGTTCCCTAAGATTGTATTTACTCTGTTATTATGCTATTTCATACCTTCTATAAACAATATAAAGTAATTCTAAAATTTGAGTTGTCAATAATGAATAAAGAACTTGATTTTATACAGACAATGTTTGACAGCATTGCACCCAAGTATGATTTTTTAAACAGATTCTTAAGTTTAAGACAGGATGTTTTTTGGAGAAAAGAAATGGTCAAGGCTGCAAACCTTGCCAAGGATGATCTTGCGCTTGATGTTGCCTGCGGAACGTGTGATGTTGGCATTGAAATACAAAAACAGCATAAAGATCAATATAAAGCCCAATGTAAAGTTTTTGGTGTTGATTTTTCCCACAAAATGCTCTCTTTTGCTCAAAAAAAAATAGATAATAATATCAATCTTGTTGCAGGGAATGCTCTGTTTTTGCCATTTAAAGATAATCTATTTGATGCTGTATTCATAGCATTTGGGATACGAAATATAATGGATAGAGCAAATGTATTAAAGGCATTTAAAAAAAGCCTTAAAAAAGGAGGCAGAGTTGTTGTATTGGAACTTACAACACCAGCGCCTGGATTACTTAAAAACCTGTACATAATTTATTTTAAAAAAATCCTTCCACTGCTTGGAGCTTTTTTCTCAAAAGATGCAAATGCATATACTTATCTTCCTGAATCAGTAATGAAGTTTCCAGAACCTAAGGAATTCGCAAAAATCATGAAACGTGCAGGGTTTAAAAATGTTAAATGGAAACCAATGACCTTTGGGATTGTTACACTTTTTGTTGGAATAAATAATTAAGCAGCTATCTCAAGAATAGATATCCAAAGAGCTTTTTCGTTTAAATATAATTGCTGATAAACTCTAAGTTTGCCAGCCGAAATTGGCAAAACTCAGCCTTTCAGGCTTCAAACAATTGCCAATTTTACGTCCGGCTTCACTAAGAGTTTTAACAACAAATATAAGATGCACTCCAAAAAGCCCTTTGAATATCTATTCAGCCCGGCTATATTCAATACAATAATAGTCCAATAGAAATATAATTACATCAATCTGAAAGAACAAAACCTGTTTATGTAATCTATTTAATTCAATTAAATTCTGTTTACACTTCTATACCTTTTTGATACAAATAAAAAAATATTATGCTTGATTGATAATAATAATAATTTAAAACTATCAAGGCAAATAAACATGACAACAAATGATTCCGCAAGCATCTGTACAAACAATACAAACTTGAAACCACATTGCGATCAACTTGGATCTTGATGCTACATGATAGACAGCCATGATTAATTAACACTCCCAATAATTTTGTAGCAAAGAAGGATATGATTGTAAACAGAACTTAGATTACGTCAAGTATATTATAAAAATTACTCTTGGGATTTTGAAACAATTTACCTGCTGTCTTTTTTGTGATAATGTCGTCTATGCAGTTGATTTCAAAATATCTAATTGTTTTTTTATTGATTTTTTTATGTTCTTCTTTATCTTCCTATGGGTTTGAACGTTACAATAGAGTTACAAAGTATGATTCCTATTTTAAAAAAAACAGTAAACATTTTTTTGGACCTGCATTTGACTGGCGATATTTTAAATCTCAGGCCATAGCGGAATCTAATCTTAATTCAAATGTAAAATCTCATGTTGGAGCCGAAGGTATTATGCAGATAATGCCAAAAACATTTGCAGAGATCAAATATAAAAACCCTTCAATAAAAGGAACTGCCCAACAGCCTAAATGGAATATTGCTGCAGGTATTTATTATGATAGATCAATCTGGAAACTATTTAAAGCAAGAAGACCGTTTAAAGATAAACTTGGATTTATGTTTGGTGCGTATAATGCTGGAAAAGGCAATATTTTTAAAACTCAGAAACTAGCTGAAAAAGCAGGTTTGAATCCTAACAAATGGGCATCAGTAGAAAAAAAATTAAATAAAGTTACAGGTAATCATAGTAAAGAAACTATCGGATATGTTGATAAAATTCACAAGATTAAAGGAGTATTAAGATAATGGAATTTGAAATATTAATTGCTAACTTTATATATGCAATTTTTGGTGTAATTATTACATTAATATTTATGGTTATTGGGTTTAAATTATTTGATAAACTGACACCTTTTAATACTTCAAAACAGCTTGAAGAAAATAATATAGCTGTTGGAATTGTTGTAGGATCAATATTTATTGGACTTGGTATAGCAGTGGGGCTTGTTATTGGCATGGGACTTAATTAGGATTAAACTCAAAAATTTTCACAGTCCCCGGAGGATAGCTGACACCACGCACACAAACAAATCAGTTAGATTTGAAAAAAAGGGTGTGGAGTGCCAGTTGGAGATAGAGCAGATTTTTAGCCTGAGCTTGGAAAACTATTTTTTGAATCCTTCTAAAACAATTTTTACATATTAAATAGATGAATTTCATTATGTTGAGCGGTACTACTATATGTTGTGTTTGCAATTTAACAAAATAGATTGCTTTGTTTCAAATAATATTTGAATTGTTTGATTTTCAAAAGCTTAAGGATAATGCAAGTTATGTAGCCGGTTTTATTATGTTGTGTAATTCAGGGCTAATTCCATCTAATTCTAAAACCCAAAAATAAAAATTGTATCTTATTCATATTATTCGCTTTTAAATGAAGAATTCACATGCTACCCTCATTATATGGTGGACATAATTTATGCTAAAAAATAATGATTGTGCGTGTGTCCGCTTGTAGTACCCCGCATATTTAATTCTATAACGGATAGAGGAGGAATAAAAATGATACTCCTTGATGTTTTAAAAATGGTTTAATTTGCCGGCGTTAGGGTGCCTAAAAAAATCGCAGTTATGTTGTGGGTTTTTCTTACAATTTTCCAAAAAGCTTATAATAGGTTGATATTATTGAGAATATTGAAATCCGCGGTCATTGTCAAAATCTTTATAAAAATCAGATAGATAGGGTGACTCGCAACATAATGCAAGTACCAGTTTTCTTTTGTTTACATCTACAATTCCTTTTTATACAAAAGATTGAGAAAGTTAATATGAACAATTATTTTAATGTCTAATATAAATTTTATGTTTAAATATTAATAGTTTTTATTGACTTTATGGTACCGTATGCGGTACAAGGAATTTATGTATGACAGACAAAAAGAAAAAATTATATGAAAAGTTAAACGGATCGCCTACAAATGCGAAGTTTAATGAAATTTGCAGATTAGCTGAAGAGGTTGGATTTGAATTTAGAAATTAAAACGGTAGCCATAAGATTTATAAACACCCTATTTATAATAAAATAATGAATTTTCAACCTGACAAAAGCGACAATAGTAAAGCAAAAAAATATCAAGTATCTCAATTGATTGGTTTTATTGACGATAACAACTTAATCAAATAGGATTAATAATCATGGATAAATATTCAATTAATATAATTTACAGCAAAGAAGATGGTGGATATATTGCCACTATCCCTGAATTTTCTGGTTTATCGGCATATGGAGAAACTCCCGAGGAAGCGATTGAAGAAGCCCAAGTAGCTCTCAAAGGTTTTATGGATGTATATAAGGAAGATGGATGCAAGATACCCGACCCTCATACCTTAGAAACATATAGCGGACAAACTCGATTAAGGTTACCTAAAAGTCTTCATGCCAAATTAAGTAGACAGGCTGAAAGAGAGGAAATATCCTTAAACACTTATATGGTTCAACTCCTTTCTGAAAATCATATTAAACATCAAATTGATAAGAAGCTCAGTAAGATAGAACGATTAACTTGTATTAGGCATTTTCCCCAAACTGGAGAATCTTTGAGCAATCCAAACTACCAATTGAGAACCGATTGGAACCACGAAAAAAATAACAGCAACATTAATATGCATTAAATATATGAAGATAGCAAAAAAAATATTCACGATAGTTTGCGATGATATTAGATTTGAGGCAGATGGTCGAATTTCTTTAATGGGAGTAATAGAGAAAGATCTCACAGTTAATGAAATCCCAATTATTCTACCAACACTATCTATAATGATATCACTTGAGAATTTGCAAATCAAAATATCTGAAATTGAAGTTATTGTGAAAGCACCAAAAACAGGACCAGAAAAACTTAGATTTGTACCACCTCCTGCTGAAGTAAAAGATGATAATGATGCCAAATTGTTCGTAAAGTTGGTACCATTTAGAGCTAAGGCGGAAGGTGTCGTTGAGATTCAAATCAAAATTCCAGAAATAAAAAAAGCTATGACTATTCATTCTTTTCGAATTATTCAAGCCAACCCATTGGACTAATTATTAACTTACTCTTATTATTATCTAATAAATAAAATAGTTTTATTAGTTTTGAGATTAAAAACTTAAGATTTCATAAACTTTGAAATGTAACACTCATTGCAGCGGACCTATAGGATAAACCTTCGGTCTTCTCCAAGTCCCTTTCGTTGTCAATCGGTGTCCCACCCTGGTCAAAACCGTGACATTGGATAATATAAAAACATGAAATAACAAAAGCCTGTTATTCAAAGATTATTATCCTATCTCAAGCTTCGAAAACCATCTTATTGCCAATGATACCACCGCCTGAAAAAGTTTTGCATGATTTAACCCAATCACAAAATGTTGTGGTTATAAATCCACACGCTTGAATTGTGAGATCGTACTTTTTTTGGTCATACACAAATGAAAGAATATAAATCTTTTTTACTATTATTGGCTTTTTTTCTGAGTTACTCCATTTTTCGAGTAACAATCATTTGGCATTACGGAAAATTATGTAATTCTATATGTTTTAAATCGAAACAACCAGACCAGCATGGGTTTTAATAACACAATAAATGCAACACAATTGTGATATTAATATTGTTTAAAATCTGATAAAAAGTTAGAATTTCTATATAACCTAAAAAGTTTTAAGGAGTTAAAAACAAAATGAGTTTACTTGGCAACATACTCTGGATATTAATTGGTGGTGGTATTGTTATTTTTATTGAATACCTTCTTTCAGGGATTGTTCTATGCCTGACCATCGTTGGAATACCTTTTGGCATACAATGTATTAAACTTTCGTTTCTTGGGTTACTGCCCTTTGGGAAAGAAATTAAGGAAAAAAGAAAATCAAATGAGGTTTTATCCTTAATAATGAATGTAATCTGGATACTAATAGGTGGCTTTTGGATTGCTTTGACTCATTTGCTTTTTGCAATTGTATTTGCAATTACAATTATTGGACTCCCTTTTGCCAAACAACATATGAAATTAGCAAGTCTTGCTCTGACTCCCTTTGGCAAAGAAATCAGTTAAAATGCATTTATGAAATATCCGGATTAAGAGTCCATTTTATAAATCAATTGTCTTGTTCATGATCAAGGCAGACAATGCCTGAATTTTGGAATTTATATATTCTCAAATCTTGCTGGTCTGTTATTATATAGGAAACCAGTTTTTCTAAAAAAGGCAGATGCCCTACTATCATTAATCCTGACTTAAGATCGATTTTATCATTAAATGCTTTGACATCATCTAAGGGGGTTATGCCATCGATCTGTTTCAAGGGTTCTTTTACTCCCAGGGTCTCACAAAAAATCAAAGCCGTCTCTTTTGCCCTTTTTCAGGATCCTGATCTTTTGGCAGGCTTAAGCCATGTTGAACTAGAAACAGTGCCATAATAACCTCCTTTTAAAAATTCTTAATATCAAGAAGCAAGTCGTGAAAAGATATCTTCCTGCTCATCAAGGATTTCTTTTAAAATATCTATATTTGTCATGGGGTTCATAATAACACACCGCAGAACAACACTTTCTATTTCATCATGTTTTGATAATTTAAATCTTGTTCTTGAGACAAAGCTTTTTCCTTGCTCTCTTTGTTTCCTTTGAACTTTAATATTTATATCATTAATAAGGTTTTCAATATGTTCTTTTTGGTTTTTTGAAGCTTTGTTAAGCTTTGATATCAAATCTATAGGGGCAATTCTGTAAGTCACTATATTTAACTCAGGATCTGAAATTAGCTGAAATATTTTTCTACTTTTAATTTCTTTTGCAAATTCTTTAGTTGTTTTAATTGAATGATCAATCATAAGAGCATATCCACGACTACCCATAATCTTTAATGAACTGTCAAGTATTAAAGAATTTGCTTCCCTTGAGCCTTCAAGTGTTTTAATTCCGATATCAACACTTCCGGGGCGGTTAACATAGTTTGAGTGATAGGCAATTTGATCCATGGATAGAGGATCTTTAAAATATATCATACCGCTTGTCATGGGCATATAAAATTGTTTATGGCAGTCAATTGTAATAGAGTCTGCTTTTTCAATGCCTTTTAAAAGATGGGAATACTTTTCTGAGAGTAGGACAGGTCCTCCCCATGCTGCATCCACATGGAAGAATATAGAATTTTCTTTGCATATTTGAGCCATTTCACATAAAGGGTCAATCATGCCTGTTTCAGTAGTTCCTGCTATTCCGACAACAGCAGCTATTTTTGTTTTCTTGTCTTTTGATAATTCTTTTATGGTTTTTTTAAGGTCATTTAAATCAATTCTGTGTTTTGAATCTACAGACACTGGTATGATATTCTTATTACCTATTCCAAGAATTCCACCGGCTTTTTTAAGAGAAAAATGTGCTCGTTCCTGCACCAGAACAACTATGCGGTCTAAGGAAAAAGTTTGCATTGTTTTTGCAATGCCCTCGTTTTCAATGCCATCAAAGTCCTGATAAGGCAAAAAGAGCTTGTTCCTTGCAACCCAGAGTGCTGTAAGATTTGCTGTTGTACCACCTGTTGTAAATGCCCCAAGAGAGGTATCAGTACTTTGAACATGTGTTTGATAAAAATTTTCTTCTTTATTAAAAACAAGTCTGTGTATCTTTGCAAGAATCTGTTTTTCAATAACAGATAATACTTTGGATGTTTCAAGTTTGTTAACATTTTGATTTAATGCAGTTATAATCGTTTTCAGATGTACCATAAAAAACGGCAAAGCTGATGTCATATGTCCCACAAAATAAGGGGATGCAACATTTACAGCTTTTGGGGCAATTTTCTCAATTATATCTATGATAACGTCTGCAAGTTTTTTCTCAGGGTCTTTATTTATTTGAGTATCTTTAAAATCTCTTGTAAGCTCTTTTAAGCTTATTTCTTCTGTAACACCAACATGGGAGTTTAAGAAATCATGGAGTCCAAAAAGTATCTGTTCCATATATTTTAACAATGTCTCTCTGGATGCTTCATCTTCAGGTCTTATGAAAATTCTTTGAAGTGTGTCCCAGGTTGCAATGAGTTCGGTTTGTTTTTGATTTTTATTCATCTTCAGCTCTTTTATTTAAAATCAGGGTGTTATAAATATTATAGTTTTCTTTGTTAAAACATACAAAGAGGACTTTAGTAATTGTAGAATCAGTTTTTAGGAATTTGTTTACTTCATTTATTGCAATCTTTGCTGCCAGGTCTTTAGGGAAACCATATACTCCAGTGCTGATATTAGGAAATGCAATGGTTTTTATTTTGTGGTTTTGAGCAGTTGCCATTACATTTTGGTATGCTTTGGAAAGTAACTCTTTTTCGTTATAATTCCCGCCTTTCCAAACAGGTCCTACTGTATGGATCACATGTTTTGCAGCAAGGTTATAGCCTTTTGTTATTTTGGCTTCACCTGTTTTACAGCCATTTAATGTCTTGCATTCTTCCAGCAATAGAGCGCCCGCAGCTTTATGGATAGCACCATCAACACCGCCTCCTCCAAGAAGAGTGCTGTTAGCAGCATTAACTATTGCATCAACTTTGAGTTCTGTAATCTCGCATTGCTTTATCTGAATTCTTTTATCTATGTTAGTCATTTACATCCAATTCTTCATTTGTAGCATTCCATGGTGCAAGCTTGAATAAAAGAAACATTCCAGGGATTGCAAGAAATGCGCAGATAAAATAAAAATTAGACCAGCCAAATATTTCAACTATAAATCCGGTAGCCATAGCAGCAATAGTTCCTGGAACTGCCATTAGACTTGTTAAGAGTGCGTATTGGGTTGCAGTGTATTTTTTGTTGGTTTTAATAGCCATATAAGTTGCATAGGCCGCAGTACCCAATCCTGTAGCAAAAAGTTCAAACCCGACAATTGCGCCTAAAATATGATTTTTATAATGAATCCATAATTGTGTGTCATGGTCGATTATTATAAGAAGAGCAAAAAAAGCTGTGGAAATTGCCTGGAGTATCCCAAACGCCCATAAGGATTTAGCAATGCCAAGGCGAATCATTATGGCGCCACCTGCTAATACACCTCCAAAGAGTCCTGCCATGCCAATCCCTTTGACAATTACAAAATATTCTGTTTTGGAGAATCCCATTTTAAGTATAAAAGGTATATTCATTGCTGCTGCCATATTATCCCCAATTTTATATAAAAGAATAAAGAGCAGAATCATAATGGCATCACTTCTACTAAAAAATTCAACAAAAGGTTGAACAATTGCTTCATTAAGTGAGACAGGAGGCAAGCCATTAATTTTTGGTTCCGGAACAACAAAGGTCGTAATAACTCCAATTAACATCATTAAAGAAAGCAGGATATGAATATTTCCCCACCCAACATTATTATCAGCAAGAAAAAAGGAAGCACCAACAGAAACTAGCATGCCAAGGCGCCAGGAATTCATCCAGACTCCTGTGCCAAAGCCCAGTTCTTCATTGGTTAGATATTCTCTTCTAAAGGCATCCAAAGCAATATCCTGGCTTGCTCCGAAAAAGGATATACCAAGTGCTATTATTGCAATCCACAAGAGAGATTCTGCGGGGTCAAATTGACCCATCATAGCAATGGTGATTATTAAGCCGATCTGAGCAATAAGTATCCATCCTCTTCTTCTCCCAAGAAAAGAAGGGACAATGCTGTCCATGGCAGGGGACCAGAAAAACTTGAGTGTGTAAGGCAAGCTGACTGCCGAGAAAAGGCCTATTGTTGTAAGGTCAACATTAGCATCTGTCATCCATGCTTTTAGTACATCTTTTACAATATAAAAAGGGAACCCTGAAGCAAACCCAAAAGCAAATATTGCTAGCATTTTCCATGAGAACATTATTTTATATACATCTTTTGAAAAGAATCTTGGCTTTTTAATCATTTAAAAGGGCTTAGCATAAAAACTATGTTCAGTCCATAATAAAGATATTGGCAAAGACCCGTTCCGGTCAGCTTGCCTTGCACTCCCTACACCTGAAGGATTTTTTAAAGTTTAAAAAGACCTTCCATTAAACCACGGAAACTGCGGGCAAGTGTGTCCTCAAACAGTCCGTGGTTTTAGCATTCCAGGTCTTTTAAACTTTTACAAAAATCCCAGGCAATCCGGTCGTTGCAAGGCAAGCAGACCTGCACTGGCAGTTGTACCATTGACTAAATAAATTAAATTCACCTTCTGTTTACAACCATATTCATGAGTGATACAAAATTATTGAGGAAGTTAATATTAACCATGAGCGCATATCATGTAAAATTTAATGATATGCAGAAACTATGTAGTTACTTATCAAAATATGAACAAATAACAGCTTTCAAAATTATGATGTAATAAAGTAGGGCGTTAATAATCTAAATAAATTAATAAAAAAATCCTTGACCCCTTGATTTTTTTTTATTATAAACCTATACTAATAAATAGGTGATATCGTATATGATATCAAAAAAGGTATGACAAAAAGAAATAAACTATTACAAAAATGGAAAACAAATACTCCAACTACCGAAAGAAGGAACAAGGTTGAAAGCATTTTAGATTATTATTTTCCGAGACAATATGCGTTTGTAAAAGGAGGCTCATCACATATTGTTATTAATAGTGAAAAAATTAAAAATTTTCAAGACCTTACTTTTAATGGTACATTCACAATACCTGTTTCAAAAGGAGGGCATCATATCAAAAAACACTATATCAAGAAACTTATAAAACTGCTTGAACGTATTGAAGAAGAGGAGCGGCTATGAAAAAAGAAAAAAATATTAACTATTATTTAAGCTTACCCTATAAAATTGAAATTGAACAAATACCATCCGAGGATGGAGGTGGATATACAGCTCGGTTACCACAATTCGGTGCAATGGGTATTGTTGGTGATGGAGAAACAATTCCTGAAGCTATTGATAGTTTAAACAATATCAAAACATATATATTTGAGATGCTCATTAAAGAGAGAGCTAAAATACCAGAGCCAGAATCAGATATTTCAAAATATAGCGGGAAACTTTTACTCAGAATACCAAAAGAACTTCATGCCAGAATAACCACAGACGCAAGAACAAACGGCACAAGTATAAACCAGTATGTAACTTATCTTTTAAGCTCTTCATCTTACACAGCTTACAATGATATCTTAAATACCATAGAAACTAAGATTGAAACATGTATCCAAAACATTTCTCATACAATTTATACCAAAATTCAAATTAATTTTGAAGAACAAATTGATAATAATATTCAATCTTATACCCTTGATTTTAATAAAGCTGCATAAATTAGGATTTAAAAATGGCAAAAAATAAAAATAGTTTATCACCAAAAGAATATAATAAAAATCTACGTAGTGTTGATCTTAGAAGCATAACATTGATTGATTGTTCTGTGAAATTAAAAAAAGAAAACTTTCCTCACAATAAAGAACTTAGTATTAGTATTAAGGATGATATACAGTTTGATGACAAACTCTTAACTGAGGATACAATAGCTTTTTACCAAAAATATCAATTAACTACTTATGAAAAAAACAAACGTGATTTTGCTTTTAAAATTGTAGCAAAATACGAAGTCACTTTTAAACAAGAGCAAATACTCTCCAAAGAATTTTGGCATATTTTCAGTGGACTTAATTTACATATCAATACTTGGCCATATTTTAGAGAATTTGTTCAAAACATGACACAAAGAATTAATGTTCCTCCATTAACTCTTCAACTATTGAAAAAATAATTGTACTTATTTTAAAGTTTAGCCCACTTGCTTTTATATATGAATATAAACAATTGAGGAAAAACTTATGATAACGAATAAGGATAGATTGTGTGAGGAACGAACCACGATCTTATCCGGTGGTTGGACAAGCCCTGCAAAATTTGTGTTGTAGTCTATAATATAAGAAAATATCTTTTTTTGAATATGGAGAAGGTTATACGCCTTCAGAAAGATAGTCAAATTCAAGGCGCACTGGTGCATTAACCTAAAAATAGGCTTTTAAAAAAATAATTATTTCATTTAAGTTTTTTCCTCCTGTTTTTAAAATGAACAGCGGCTTTTGCCAATAAAAATAATTATCCTGATTTTTCTCCTGTATAACAAAATCCAATAACAACCATGGCTGACTTGCAGCATGGGCATTTAAAAACTGGTCTTGGTCGTTGTTTAATTTTTTTTATTTTCACGTATAAAATCAATTGAACCAGAAAAAGTAATTATAAAGGGTAAACCCTCGGCTCTGCCGGGGGACTTTTTAGCATTACTGTGAAGGAAGCCATA
>JAGLHT010000063.1 GCA_023143455.1 Desulfobacterales bacterium | reverse complement strand
ACATGGGCATAATGACGATTCTCAGTCTCATATTCAACATGAGCTGTTGCTATTGTGATCCCACGCTCACGTTCCTCAGGAGCTTTATCAATCTCATCAAAAGGTACAAAAGTGCCTCCACCTTTAAGGGCTGCATGCTTTGTGATAGCTGCCGTAAGAGTAGTCTTACCATGATCAATATGACCTATTGTTCCTATGTTTACATGCGGCTTATTCCGCTCAAATTTTTCTTTTGCCATGCTTAAGCTCCTATATTGGATTTATTGTCAGGATATCTTAAATTAAATTACCATTTAAAATGAGCAAATGCTTTATTTGCTTCTGCCATATTATGAGTATCTTCTTTTTTCTTAACAGCACCGCCACGTTCTTTAAATGCATCAAGCAATTCAGCGGCAAGTTTATTAGCCATTCCTTTTTCAGAACGGTTTTTGCTAAATTTAACCATCCATCTGAAAGCCAACGCTTGCTGCCTTGATGGCTTAATCTCTGTAGGCACTTGATAGGTAGATCCACCAACTCTTCGTGATTTAACTTCAACAGCAGGGCGGACATTATTTATTGCTTTTTCAAAAACTTTTAAAGCTGATTCATCACTTCGGTCTTCTACCATTATCAAAGCATCATTTACAACTTTTTCGGCAACGTTCTTCTTTCCATCTCTCATAACATACTTAATAAATTTTAGAAGGGTACGTTCTTTTTCTGTAGCGTCTTTTGTTAAAAACCCTTTAGCAATTCTTTTGCCTGCCATATATTCACCAAATCCTAATATTTAAACTTTCATGAATTATTCTATTATATCAACCAACTAAACTATTTAGGGCGTTTTGCTCCATATTTTGACCTACTTTGTCTTCTATCATCTACCCCTAGAGTATCAAGTGAACCTCGAACTATATGATAGCGGACACCTGGAAGGTCTTTTACTCTTCCTCCTCTAACAAGCACAACAGAATGCTCCTGTAAGTTATGCCCTGCTCCAGGGATGTACGCAGTAATTACCATTCCCGTTGTTAGTCGAACTCTAGCAACTTTTCTCAATGCGGAATTAGGTTTTTTAGGAGTTGAAGTATATACCTTGGTACACACTCCACGTTTCTGTGGTCCGCCTTTAAGAGCAGGCCTGGTATCTTTCCTTACGGCCTTCTTTCTTCCCTGCTTAACCAACTGATTAATGGTCGGCATAATCTCACTTTCTCCTTCTTATTTAACTCAAGCTACCCTTTACATAATAAAAGAGCATTATTACTCTCATCGAACATAAATGTCAAGGGTTTTTTGATTTTTCATAGCTCATATGTTGAGTTAATTTGGACTTCGACATCCGCATAACCCTTGAACCCAGTACCGGCTGGTATAAGGCGTCCCATTACAACATTTTCTTTAAGTCCACGCAACGGGTCATACTTCCCCTGTATACTTGCAATGGTTAATACTTTGGTTGTCTCCTGGAATGAAGCTGCAGAAAGAAAACTTTCAGTTGAAAGTGAAGCTTTTGTAATTCCAAGAATCAAAGGCTCACCTTTTGCTGGTTCTCCACCATTTTTAACTGTCTCTCTGTTAACAGTTTCGAACTTAAGCTTGTCCACCTGTTCATCCGGAATAAAATGAGTATCACCTACATTTAATATTTTTACACGCCGAGTCATTTGTCTTATAATAACTTCAATATGTTTATCATTAATTCTTACACCCTGCAATCTGTAAACTTCCTGTACTTCATCAACCAGATACTTAGCAAGTTCTATATCCCCTTTGATATTAAGAATATCCTGAGGATTTGCAGAGCCCGGAACAAGCTGATCACCAGGTTTTACATAATCATTTTCATATACAATTATATGCTGCCCTTTAGGGATCAAGTACTCTTTTTTCTCACCAACATCGGTGGGAGTTATTATTACTTTCTGTCTTCCCTTGGAGCCTTTCTCTATTGAAACAGTACCCTCAATCTCAGTTAAGACAGTTGGTTCTTTCGGTTTTCTTACTTCAAAAAGCTCAGCAACTCTGGGCAAACCTCCTGTAATATCTTTTGTTTTAGTTGTGGCACGGGGAAGTTTTGCAACAACATCGCCTGCCATTACCTCATCATCTTCTTCGATAGTTAAAATAGCATTAATAGGCAAATAATATCGTGCCTGGATTGATGTCCCAGGTAATTTAACTGTCTTGCCATCTTTATCTTTAATTAGAATACCAGGTCTTACTTCACTGCTTCTTCCCTCAACAATGGTATGACTTACTTTACCTGTAACCTGATCGATTTGCTCCTGCACAGTATTTCCAACTTCAATATCAACAAATTTTACTTTACCAGATACTTCAGTAATAATTGGTGTTGTAAAGGGATCCCAGCTTGCTATTACATCGCCGGGTTCTATGAGCTCCCCTACTTTTCTATGAAGGGTTGCACCATAGATAATATCTTCTCTGGCTCTTTCTCTTCCATCTTCACTTTGAATGAGAATTCCGCCGCCTTTTCTATTCATTACAATCTGTACATTATCAGCGGTTGTAACAATATGCATGTCTTCTTCAAATCTTAATATTCCACCAACTCTGGCTCTGATTTCTGCGACTTCAACCTTTCTGCTTGCAGTACCACCAATATGGAAAGTACGCATTGTTAGCTGAGTACCTGGTTCACCAATTGATTGCGCTGCAACTATTCCAATGGCTTGTCCAATTTCTACTTTTTTACCATGGGCAAGGTCTCTGCCATAACACCTTGCACACACGCCATTTTTTGCATTGCATGTAAGAACTGAGCGAATTTTTACTATTGTAACACCTGCTTTCTCAACTTCTTTTACAAGATCTTCATCTATCTCAACGCCTTTTTTAACAATAATTAAATTTGTATAAGGGTCTCTAATCTCTTCTTGAGTTTCTCTTCCCAATATCCTTTCACCAAGGCTTTGAATAACTTCACCACCTTCATAAAGAGATTCAACATCAATTCCCATCAAGGTTCCACAATCATCTTGACTGATTGTACAATCCTGGCCTACATCAGCAAGTCGTCTTGTAAGATAACCAGAATTTGCTGTTTTTAATGCTGTATCAGCAAGACCTTTTCGTGCACCATGGGTTGAAATAAAGTACTGAAGAACAGAAAGACCTTCTCTAAAACATGCAGTAATGGGAGTTTCAATAATTTCACCAGACGGTTTTGCCATAAGTCCACGCATACCAGCAAGCTGGCGCATCTGATCTTTATTACCTCTGGCACCTGAATCTGCCATTACAAAAACAGCATTGAGTGCTTCCTGGTCCTTTTTATCGTCATCTCTTACTGGAGGATTCTTCATAACCTCCATCATAGCGTTTGCAATTTCATCGGTACTTTGAGCCCAGATATCTACAACTTTATTATATTTTTCACCTTGTGTTATTAAGCCTTCTGAATACTGCTTTTTTATATCGTTAACACTGTCTTCTGCTTTCTTAATAATAGTCCATTTTTCCTCGGGAATAATCATATCATCTATGCAAATGGAAAGACCCCCAAGCGTTGAATGTCTGTATCCCAAATCTTTTAATCTATCACAAAGTATAACTGTTTCTTTTAATCCGATATTTCTATAGGCATAATCAATTAAATCAACAACAGCAGATTTGTCCATCAACTTATTTATTAGCCTGAAAGGTATAGTTGTTTTCCTCTCTTTGACTTGGAAAATATAATAGCTGCCATCAATATGTATTGTATCAGTAAATTGGCCCTTCTTAAGACCAAATAATTGTTCAACTGCAATTTGTGGAACCTGAAAATAATTCTTAAACTCTTTTCTGGTAAGAAGACCTGTAACGCTTTTTGCCTTCTTAATTTCCTCACTAGAATACTTTTTTATTGTTTTTAGAAAGGTCAGGCCTCTTCTTAAATCTGCCAGGGCAAGTTCACTTTCTTCTCTTGAATCGGTTTTCAGTCTTATAAGAGAAAGCATTGTGTCACCAGGAATAGTTTCCCAGAGTATTATTCGACCCGTAGTTGTGTCATACAACTCATCTTCAACTCTGACTTTTATTTTTGAATGAAGCACAAGTTCTCCGGCATCAAAAGCAATGCGAACTTCTTCAGACCCTGCAAAGCTTGATCCGTCACCCTTTTGATTACGCATACCCCGGGTCATATAATAAATACCTAATACTATATCCTGTGTAGGTACAATTATAGGCTCGCCATTTGCAGGTGACAGAATATTGTTTGTTGAAAGCATCATTATTCTTGCCTCCAATACCCCTTCAAGAGAAAGAGGAACATGTACTGCCATCTGGTCACCATCAAAATCAGCATTAAATGCAGTACACACCAGGGGGTGCAGCTGAATTGCTTTTCCTTCAATTAGTACAGGTTCAAATGCCTGGATTCCAAGCCTATGAAGTGTTGGTGCCCTGTTGAGCATAACAGGATACTCTTTTACAACATCTTCAAGAGCATCCCAAACTTCAATTTCCTCCATCTCAACCATTTTTTTTGCACTTTTGACAGTTGAAACAAGTCCCTTCTTTTCCAAATAACTATATATAAAAGGTTTAAATAATTCCAGAGCCATTTTTTTCGGAATACCGCACTGATGTAATCTCAACTCTGATCCAACTGTAATTACTGTTCTACCTGAATAATCAACACGTTTACCAAGTAAATTCTGACGGAATCTGCCTTGTTTCCCTTTTAATGTATCACTTAGGGACTTAAGAGGTCTTTTATTTGTTCCGGTTACAACTCTCCCATGTCGCCCATTATCAAAAAGTACATCAACAGCTTCCTGGAGCATTCTTTTTTCATTTCTTACAATAATATCAGGAGCTTGCAAATCGACAAGCCTTTTAAGCCTGTTATTACGATTAATCACCCGTCTATATAGATCATTTAAGTCTGATGTAGCAAACCTACCTCCCTCAAGAGGGACAAGCGGTCTTAAATCAGGTGGTAAAATCGGGATTGCAGTAAAAATCATTCTAGACGGGTCAATACCTGACCTTAAAAATGAATCAATAACAATAAGACGTTTTGCCAGCTTCTGTTGCTTAGCAACTGACTTGGTAAGCGTCATGTCTTTTTTTATTTCATCATAAGTTGCTTTAAGATCTATTCCCTCAAGCAGCTTAAGAATTGCTTCGGCACCAATACCAACTTCAAACTCTGGTCCATATTCTTCCATTGCTTCATAATATTCTTCATCAGAAAGAAGCTGCATTTTTTTAAAACCAGTCTCTTTGGGATCAATCACAATATATGAATCAAAATAAAGAACTTTCTCAAGTGTTTTTAGTGTCAAGTCTAAAGTATTACCAATTTTTGAAGGCAGGCTTTTTAAAAACCAGATATGAGAAACAGGGCATGAAAGTTCAATGTGACCCATTCTTTCCCGGCGCACTTTGGACTGAATAACTTCAACACCACATTTCTCACATACAACACCTCTATGCTTCATGCGCTTATATTTGCCACAATTGCATTCAAAGTCTCTTGTGGGACCAAATATTTTTGCACAGAACAATCCATCTCTTTCCGGTTTAAAAGTTCTGTAATTTATAGTTTCAGGCTTTTTAATCTCGCCATATGACCATTCTCTGACCTGGTCAGAAGATGCAAGTTTGATCTGCACTCCCTCGTAAATCTTAGGATCCTTTGGTTTTGCAAAGAAATCATATACAGTTTCCAATATATTCTCCTTATTTTTTACCTTCAATAAGATTTATATCCAGACCTAAACTCTGAAGTTCTTTTATAAGAACTCTAAACGCTTCAGGCAACCCAGGTTCAAGCACACTCTGTCCCTTAACAATTTTTTCATACATACGTGTTCTTCCAATCATATCATCTGACTTGACAGTTAAGAATTCCTGTAGAGCATGTGCTGCACCATATGCTTCCATAGCCCATACTTCCATTTCTCCCAGACGCTGACCACCAAACTGGGCTTTTCCTCCTAGCGGCTGCTGAGTAACAAGAGAGTATGGTCCAATTGAACGGGCATGCAGCTTGTCATCTACAAGATGATGGAGCTTAAGCATATACATTATTCCAACTGTTACCTCGTTATCAAAAGGCTCGCCTGTTCTTCCATCATAAAGGACTGCCTGTCCTGATCTGTTTAAGCCGGCATATTCAAGCAGATCCTTAATTTCATTCTCTGTTGCTCCATCAAAAACAGGTGTTGCCATATGGACACCATTCTTATATTGAGAAACAAAATCTAGAAAAGAGGTATCATCCATTAAGTCAATTTTTTTGATAAAATCTTTATCTTCTTTATTATCTTTATTTTTTGATGGAGACATTGTAAATATAGTTTTAATTTGTTTTTTAAGTTCTTCTACCTTCATGTCTTCCATAAGAGTTTCAATTTGCCCGCCTAATCCTTGGGCTGCTCTACCAAGGTGAATTTCAAGAATCTGTCCAACATTCATACGAGACGGAACACCCAACGGGTTTAATACCATATCAACAGATTTGCCATCTTCAAAATAAGGCAGGTCTTCAATTGGCAATACCCTTGAGACTACACCTTTATTTCCATGTCGGCCTGCCATTTTATCACCAACAGAAAGAACTCTTTTCATTGCAACATCAATTTTAATGAGCTTTAACACACCAGGAGGAAGGTCATCCCCTTTTTCGAATCGGCTGATCTGGCTGTTAAAATAATCTCTGGCCTTTTTAATCTGCTTCTGGGCATTTTCAAGTAGCGCCAATGCATTATCAGTTACTGAAGGATCATCAACTGTTAATTCAGATAAATTAGAAATGCTGATATTTGAAAAAAGCTCTTTTGTAACAATGCTTCCTGCTCTTGCCAACACTGAGTTTCCTTTTTTCAAATCCTCAGAGAGTTTAGAACCATTCAGAATCTCAACTATCTTCTCTTTTGCTATCTCATTGATAACTAAGATTTCATCATCACGATTTTTTTCAAGCCGGTCTATTTCTTCATCTTCAATCGTTCTTGTTCGTTCATCTTTTTCCACACCGCGCCTTGAAAAAACTTTTGCATCAATTACCTTACCCTGAATTCCAGGAGGTACACGCAAAGATGTATCTTTAACATCTCCTGCTTTCTCCCCAAAAATAGCACGTAAAAGTTTTTCTTCCGGGGAAAGTTGAGTTTCTCCTTTTGGGGTCACCTTACCAACAAGGATATCACCGGATTTTACTTCAGCTCCAAGCCTGATTATTCCACTTTCATCCAGATCTTTGAGAGCTTCTTCGCCGACATTAGGTATATCTCGGGTAATTTCTTCTTTACCAAGTTTTGTGTCTCTTGCAACAACTTCAAACTCTTCTATGTGAACTGATGTATAAACCCCTTCTCTAACAAGACGTTCACTTACAAGGATTGAATCCTCATAATTGTATCCATCCCAGGGCATGAAAGCTACTGTAATATTTTTACCTAAAGCAAGCTCTCCCATTTCCGTTGCAGGTCCATCTGCAATCACCTGACCTTTTTTTACAAAATCTCCCTTTTCAACAATTGGTCGATGATTAAAACAGGTATTTTGATTGGAACGTACAAACTTTATACAATTATATACAGAAACAGCTTTGCTAAAAGCTTTATTGTCTCCACCATCACTATTCAAATTCCTTATCACTATTCTCTTGGCATCTACTATCTCAACTACACCATCAAATTCAGCAACAATTGTAACACCAGAATCCCTAGCAACTACGCCTTCAATACCAGTTCCTACCAATGGAGCTTCACTTTTTATCAAAGGAACTGCCTGGCGTTGCATATTAGAACCCATTAATGCCCTGTTTGCATCATCATTTTCCAAAAATGGAATCAATGAAGCTGAAACACTTACTAATTGATTTGGAGATACATCCATAAATTTAACTTCGGCATTTTCAACCATCTCAAATTCACCGCCAACTCTGGCTGAAACCAAAGGATTTACAAAACTATCTTTATTGCTCAAAGGCGCATTTGCCTGGGCAATTGGATGATCTTTTTCCTCAAAAGCTGAAAGCTGCTTTGTTTTATTTGTAACTTTCCCATTTTCAGCTATTCTAAAGGGTGTTTCTAAAAATCCAAATTCATTAACTCTTGCATAAGTACACAATGAAACAATCAAGCCAATGTTTGGTCCTTCAGGAGTCTCAATAGGACATATTCTGCCATAATGTGAAGGATGAACATCCCTGACTTCAAAGCCAGCCCTTTCTCTTGTCAAGCCTCCTGGACCAAGAGCACTAAGTCTCCTTTTATGTGTTGTTTCAGACAATGGATTTGTTTGATCCATAAACTGGGACAATTGACTAGTACCAAAAAATTCTCTGACCACTGCAGATACTGGCTTTGGGTTAATCAAATCATGGGGCATCATTGCATCGACTTCCTGCATGCTCATTTTTTCCTTAATTGCCCTTTCCATTCGGACAAGACCAATTCTGTAATGATTCTCCAGAAGCTCTCCTACAGCTCTTACGCGTCGGTTACCGAGATGATCAATATCATCGACTTGACCCTGGGTATCTTTCAGCTTAATCATAGTTGCAGCAGTAACAAGAATATCTTCTTTACGTAGTGTTCTTACGTTAATCCTGGTATCCAGATCAAGTCGTTCATTCATTTTTAATCTTCCGACTTTTGAAAGATCATAATATGTATGTCTAAAGAAGAGGTGATCAATAAAATCCTGTGCAACTTCAACAGTTGCAGGATTCCCTGGTCGCATTCTCTTATAAATATCAATTAGTGCTTCTTCTCTAGAATGAACTTTATCTACTGCAAGAGTTTTTCTCATTGTGTCAGAAGAATTGGCATCAACATGTAAAACATGAAAGTTTTTTATGCCTAATTCATCAAGCTTTTCAAGCTTTTCTTCATCAATGAGCTCTCCTGCTCTAAAAACAATTTCATCATTTGAGTTGTCTATTATTGCCTCGGCAAATCCTTTCCCGATCAAATCTTCACTACTGATTGGTATCTGCTTGAGCCCTTCTAATTCAAGTTGCTTTAATGCACGTTTTGTAAAAATTCTTCCTTTCTTTACTACTACCTCACCAGTCTCAGGTGCCTTGATATCGAAATTTGTTCTTTGACGTTTTAATCTTTCTGGTTCAAAATCTTTAAAATAAGAACTTGTTTTCTTAGAAATTTCTTCTTTAAAATAAAAATAATCTAAAATATCTTCATTGGTATAACCAAAAGCTTTGAAAAGGGATGAAACAGGAAATTTTCGTCTTCTGTCAATTCTGATATATATTATATCCTTAGTATCAATTTCCATGTCTATCCAGGAACCACGCACAGGAATAATTCTTGCACTGTATATTATCTTTCCACTGGCATAACTCTTTCCTTGATCATGATTAAAGAATACACCGGAGGATCTATGCAACTGACTTACTACAACTCTTTCAGTACCATTAATAATAAATGTACCCTGACGTGTCATTAAAGGGATAGTACCAAAATATATTTCCTGTTCTTTAATATCACGAATTGTAGATACACCCGAATCTTCATCCTTATCAAAAACAACCAGCCTGACCTTGATATTAACAGGAATTTCATAGCTCATTCCACGGCTAATACATTCAAGCTCTGAATGTTTTATTTCTCCAAAAGAATATGAAACATATTCTAATGAGGATGTCTCAGTAAAGTCCTTAATTGGAAAAACAGATTTATATACTGCATGGAGTCCTTTTTCTTTCCTGTCTTCCGGAGCAGTATTTTTTTGAAGAAAGCCCTCATACGATTCTCGCTGCATCCCGATCAGATCAGGGATGTCAATGATTCTGCTTTTGCTTCCAAATTCTTTTCTCATCCGTTTATTTATCAAAAGGCTGCCAATCATAGCATCTCCATTCATGAGTTTTTCAAACCGTAAAAGCGGAGACATGAACCAAGTTTCATACCTCCGCATTAAACGCATTACACAATAATAACTTAAAAAAAATTAAAGCGGCTATTTTACAGAAACTTGCGCCCCTGCACCTTCTAACTGCTCCTTAATTTTTTCAGCTTCTGCCTTATCAACACCTTCTTTAACAGCAATTGGTGCTTCTTCCACAAGAGCTTTTGCTTCTTTAAGACCGAGTCCTGTGATTGATCTTACTTCTTTGATTACATTGATCTTTTTATCACCAAATGTTTCAAGAACAACATTAAACTCTGTTTGTTCCTCTTCAGCAGCTGCAACCGGTGCGCCAGCAGCAGCTACAGCAACAGGCGCTGCTGCAGATACCCCAAATTTTTCTTCCAACTCTTTTACGAGTACTGAGAGCTCAAGAACACTCATGGTCGAAATATATTCAATTACGTCTTCTTTTTTAATGTCAGCCATTTCTTTCTCCTAAATATAAAATATATAAACTTGTTTTATGATTCTCAAAATAAATAAAAATTATGCTGCCTCTTTTTGTTCCTTAATTGCACTTAGCACACCAACCAAAGATCTGGGTATTTCGTTAAGTACTCTAACAAAAGATGTCGGCACCTGATTAATTGTACATACAAATTGACCAAGTAACTCATCTTTAGATGGCATTTTAGATAGTTGCTTTATAGCTTGAGCATCAAGCAAAGCACCATTTAATATCCCAGCTTTGATCTCTAATTTCTCATTATCCTTGGCAAAATTTATTAAAATCTTTGCCGGTGTTACTGGATCATTTTCAGATGTAATAATAGCATTTGGACCTGAATAATAATCTTTTAATAATGCAGCATCTGTGTCTTTAGATGCTCTTTTGAGGATTGTATTTTTTACAACCTCCATGGAGACATTTTCTTTCCGCAGTTCAGCTCTAAGCTGCGTCATACTCTCAACATCAATCCCCTTATAATCAACAAGAATTGATATCTCGGTAGCAGAAAGCTGTTTGTGTAGTCTTTCGACCAGCTCCTTTTTTTGGGAAATATTTAGCATTTCCTTTACACCTCCTCCCTTTTAGTTCTCTTAACTTACAGAGGTGCCAACTATACCAAAACATATTCTATCTCGGCAGGCTGGCATCACCAATTAAACACTTACAATCTATGCAAATGCGCCTACTGTCTTTGACAGACAATTTATTTTATCGTTATATAAGAGTTGGATTTATTCTGAAACCTGGTCCCATTGTAGTTGAGACACTAACCCCTTCGATATATTTTCCTTTTGCTGACGCTGGCCTGAGTGATTTGATTGTTTCTAAAAATGAATTAACATTTTCTAAAAGTTTTTCAGCACCAAAGGATACTTTTCCTACAGGAACATGAACTATTCCGGCTTTTTCAACTCTGAATTCTATTTTCCCAGCTTTTAATTCAGTAATAGCTCTTTCAAGTTCAAAAGTTACTGTTCCTGTTTTTGCATTAGGCATAAGCCCCCTAGGTCCGAGTACTCTTCCAAGCTTTCCAACCGTACCCATCATATCAGGGGTAGCGATTGCTTTGTCAAACCCAAACCAACCATCTTTAATTTTTGCTAATGTCTCTTCATCACCAATGAAATCGGCGCCTGCATCAAGTGCTTCTTTTTCTTTCTCACCTTTAGCAAAAACAAGTACTTTAATCTCTTTTCCAAGACCATTAGGTAAAATTACAGTTCCTCGCACCATTTGATCAGCATGTCTTGGATCAACTCCAAGATTAACAGCAACATCAACAGTCTCGTCGAACTTTGCATAACTTGCCTGGACTGAAAGCTCTAAAGCCTTCCGAGTGTCATAATGACTCTTCCTATCGATTTTTTCTAAAGCTTCTTTATATTGTTTGCTCCGCTTTGGCATTTTTTTACTCTCTAATTGATTATTCAGTTAAATTACTTCTATTCCCATGCTTCGTGCTGTTCCGGCAATTATTTTTACAGCTGAATCAAGTCCAGAAGCATTTAAATCCACCATTTTAATTTCAGCAATCTCAACAAGCTGATCTCTGGTGACCTTTCCGACTTTGTCTTTGTTTGGTTCAGCAGAACCTTTTGCTAATTTTGCAGCTTGTAAAAGTAATCTTGATGCTGGAGGTGTTTTGGTTATAAAACTAAACGATCGATCCTGGTATACTGTAATTACAACAGGTATGATTTGCCCGGCATCATTAGCAGTCCTTGCATTAAAAGTCTTACAAAAATCCATTATGTTTACACCATGCTGACCAAGTGCAGGTCCTATTGGTGGAGACGGATTGGCCTTGCCTGCTTCGACCTGCAATTTTATCTGCACCATTTCTTTTTTTGCCATTGTCTTGACTCCTGAAACTTAAATTAAAATATCTTTATTTCTTAAACATTATTTTATATAACCAGTCTTCTCCGGCATTACATTTTGGAAACTTGAATAAAATTTAGCTCCACCGGAGTTGCTCGACCAAAAATACTGACCAGAACCTTAACTTTTCCTTTTTCCGGAAAAACTTCTTCAACAGTTCCATTAAAATTTGCAAAAGGTCCATCAACTACGTTTACATCATCCCCAGGTTCAAAAGAATACTTTGGATTAGGTTTATCTTTCCCTTGCTTCATCTTTTTGAAAATCTGATTGAGTTCATGCTCGTTTATAGGGGTAGGTTTATTTTTCCCACCCAGAAAACCTGTAACTTTTGGGACAGAATTAACAATATGCCATGTTTCATTATCCAGTGCCATATTAACAAGGATGTATCCCGGATAAAATTTTCTGGAAGATTCTTTTTTCTTCCCCCCAACCAATTCAACTACATTTTCAGTGGGAATAAGTATTTCACCAAATTTTTCAGGAAATCTAAGATTTTCTATCTGTTCTTCCAAAGCAATTTTTACTTTTTGCTCAAAACCGGAATAAACATGAACAATATACCATTTGTGGGACATTATCTCATCCTCTTTTTTATGCAAGGACTGCTTGAATGAGCTTTGAAAAACCCATATCAAACAAACCTAAAAAAATCGAAACAATAACAACCAGAACAATAACAACCAATGTAGTTCCCAAGGTTTGCTTTCGAGTAGGCCAGGTTACTTTTTTTAACTCTGACTGCACTTCTTGCAGATATTCAATCCCTTGCTTAAATATGTTTTTTTTATTAGATTTATCTGAAGTTGTACTTTTGACTGAATTGTCTTTTTTTGAACTGGAAAGAATGTTCTTAGCTCCTGAGAGAACCACTTTAACAGGTTTTTTACTTTCGGCAGTATCTATTGACTCGTCCCCGTCTTGCCTTTTCTTCTTTTCTTTTGAAGAATGTTTTTTTTGTAATCGTGCCATACTTTTTCCAATTTAAAAATTGTTAATTTCCAGTGTCCATAAATGGCAGGCCAGGAGGGATTCGAACCCACAACTGCCGGATTTGGAGTCCGGAGCTCTACCAATTAGAGCTACTGACCTGCATTCATCATAAGCTATCTAACCTTAGATTCCTTGTGCATCACATGCTTGCCACAAAACTTACAATATTTATTAAACTCCAATTTATCCGGAGTTGTACGCTTGTTCTTAGTAGTTGTATAATTTCTTCTTTTACATTCAGTACATGCAAGAGAGATAATTATTGCTTCATTCTTTTTTTTTGCCACACTAAGCTCCTTTGGCTTTACTCAATTATCTCGCCGATAACACCAGCACCTACAGTACGTCCACCTTCTCTTACTGCAAACCTTAATTCTTTTTCCATAGCTATGGGAGCTATAAGTTCTGCTATTATGCTAGCATTATCTCCAGGCATTATCATCTCTACTCCCTCAGCAAGAGAAAGTGAGCCTGTAATATCTGTTGTTCTAAAGAAAAACTGAGGTCGGTAACCAGTAAAAAATGGGGTGTGTCTGCCACCTTCTTCTTTGCTCAATGCATACATCTCTGCTTTGAACTTTGTATGGGGTTGAATTGTGCCTGGCTTCGCTACTACCTGACCTCTTTCCACATCATCTCTTTTTGTACCACGAAGTAAAAGACCTACATTATCTCCTGCTCGACCTTCATCAAGCAGCTTGCGGAACATTTCGACTCCGGTACAAACTGTTTTTGTTGTCTCTCTTATGCCTACTAACTCTACCTCTTCACCCTTTAAAACAATACCACGATCTATTCTGCCTGTAACAACAGTTCCACGACCGGAAATACTGAATACATCTTCTATTGGCATAAGAAAGTCTTTCTCAGTGTCTCTGATTGGTTCTTCAACATATGAATCAAGAACTTCAAGAAGTTCAAAAACACACTTTGCATCTTCACTATCAACATCGTCTGTCTCAAGTGCCTTAAGCGCGCTTCCTTTAACTATTGGAGTATCATCTCCAGGAAACTCATAAGTGTCAAGAAGCTCTCTTAGCTCCATCTCTACAAGCTCTATGAGTTCTTCATCATCTACCATGTCACATTTATTTAAAAACACGACTATGCTTGGAACACCAACCTGACGGGCAAGAAGTATATGCTCACGGGTTTGAGGCATGGGTCCGTCGGCGGCACTTACCACAAGTATAGCTCCGTCCATCTGGGCAGCTCCGGTGATCATGTTCTTTACAT
>JAGLHT010000062.1 GCA_023143455.1 Desulfobacterales bacterium | reverse complement strand
CAAGTGTCAACCATATCAGTTTTATAACGTGGGCTGGAAACCTTTATCTTAAAACACATTTTCTTATTTAAAAAAATCCTCCCTATTTTTAATAATATTTCAGATTGATAAGCAACCTTTGTTTGTATGTTTTTCTTTCAGCCAAATATCTATTAAATCTCCAGTTTTGCAAGAGAATTACTTGACATTTCCGAATTAACGTCAATTTTATTAAAAAATCATTTTTATTTAACGTACTAACTTATATAAGAGGAAAAAAATGGCTAAAAAACAGAAAACCTGTGAATTTAAAACCGAAGTTCAGCAATTGTTGCATCTAATAGTTAATTCTCTTTATTCAAATAAAGAAATTTTTGTACGAGAGCTTGTGTCAAATGCATCTGATGCTATAGACAAAGCAAAATTTAAAGAACAGACCGAACCTGAGCTTTATAAAGATGATAATGATTATCATATCAGGCTTACTGCTGATTCTAAAAAGAAGATATTTACAATAGAAGATAATGGTATTGGAATGACCTATGATGAGGTTAATGATAATATTGGTACCATTGCTCAAAGCGGAACTAAAGCTTTTATGGAAGCTCTTGAAAAATCCAAATCGGAAAAAACTCTTTCACCAGACTTGATTGGTCAGTTTGGAGTAGGATTTTACAGCGCCTTTATAGTTGCATCGAAAATTATTTTAACAACAAAGGCTGCCGGAGCTGAAATGGGTGTTAAGTGGACTTCTGACGGCAAAGGTTCATACACTATTGAAGAAGTTAAAAAAGAATCAAGGGGAACAAAAATAGTTCTTGAACTAAAAGACCCTGAAGAAGGCGGGCAAGACTTTACACAAGAATATACGTTAAGACATATTATTAAAAAACATTCTGATTTTGTTCAATATCCTATAATTATGAATGTCCAAAAAACCGTGCCCATCCCTGAAAATGAACTGATTAAGGACAAAGACGGCAAGACTATTGGAGAATCCACAAGAACAAAACAAGAAGATGAAACCCTCAATTCCATGAAGGCAATTTGGTCGCGAGGGAAAGAAGATGTTACAGAAGATGAATATGAAGAGTTTTATAAACATATAAGCCACAATTGGGACAAACCTTTGGCGCATATCCATAAAAGATTTGAAGGAGTGACAGAGTATGATGTACTCATGTTCCTGCCTTCAAAGGCACCTTTTGATATGTTTCAGGCCAATAGAAAACATGGTATGCAACTTTATTGCAAGCGTGTTTTTATTATGGACGATTGCAAAGAACTTCTACCTGAATATTTTGGATTTGTTCAGGGTGTTGTTGATGCTCCTGATCTTAATTTAAACGTGAGCCGAGAAATTCTTCAGGAAGACCGTTTCGTGAGAAGTATTAGAAAAAACCTTGTAAAACAGATTTTTTCAATTCTTGAAGGTCTGGAAAAAGAAAATTATATAGAGTTTTACGAAGAATTTGGAAAGGCGATAAAAGCAGGAATTCCTACTGATTTTGATAATAAAGAAAAGATTGCTTCTCTTTTAAGATATAAAACTACCAAATCAGATGGCAAGTATATTTCTTTAGATGAATATATTGAAAACATGAAAGATGATCAAAAAGAGATTTATTTTATTACAGGAGCGGAGATGACTTCACTTGCCAATAGTCCGCTTCTTGAGGCTTTAAAAGAAAAAGATTATGAAGTCCTTTTGATGGTTGACCCTGTTGATGAATGGGTTGTGCAATCTCTTACCGAGTATAAAGAGAAAAAACTTAAAAGTGCTGAAAAAGGCGACCTTGATGTTAATAAAGTTGATGATAAACAAAAGGATGAATATTCTGCTCTTTTAAAATTTATTAAAGAGAAACTTGGTGATAAAGTAAAAGGTGTTGAAGTGTCAAGCCGCCTTAAAGATTCTGTTTCATGCTTATCAGCTGATGACTTTGCCATGAGTTCCTATATGGAAAAAATTCTAAAGGCTTCAGGGCAGGCAGCTCCAAATCAAAAACGTACCATGGAAGTTAATATAACTCATCCTGTAATTGAAAAAATTAAGACTATTTTTGAATCAGATACAAATAATCCTGTGATTCAAGATTATAGTGATCTTCTTTTTGATCTTGCAGTAGTAAGTGAAGGCGGAAAAGTTGAAAATCCATCAAAATTCAGTAAACTTGTGGGAGATCTTATGGTAAATGCTATATGAGCCATAGAGAAATCTACATTGAAAGCCTTGGATGTGTTAGGAACAATGTCGACAGTGAAGTAATGGCAGGTCAACTAGAATTGGCTGGTCATAAAATTGTTGATGATCCATATCTTGCATCAGTAGTTATTGTAAATACTTGCGGATTTATATCAGCAGCTTCTGAGGAGGCTGTTGATATAATCCTTTCCATGGCCCAATTGAAAAAAATAGGTCAATTAAAACGTCTTATTGTTACAGGTTGTCTTGTTGAACGTTATAAAAATGATAATCTTTTATCATCTATGCCTGAAGTGGATGCTTTTCTTGGTACCGCTGCTGTAAGTCAGATTGTAAACGCAGTTGAAGACAAATCTAAAGAAATCCTGACTTTTTTTCCTGATCCAGATAAACAAAAACAAGTTAATGAGTTTTCCCCTCTACCCAGAAAATTTACATCTATAACACCTGCATATATTAAGGTTTCAGAAGGGTGTAAAAGAAAATGTACATATTGTATTATTCCAAAACTCAGAGGACCTCAGAGAAGCAGACCGGTTAATGACATATTATTTGAAGTAGAAAAGTTCGTTGCAAAAGGTTCCAAAGAAATTATTCTTGTAGCTGAAAGTACAACAGATTATGGTCAAGACTTAAAAGAGGACATATCTCTTGAAAATGTACTAGGTGAAATTGTAAAAAACCTTAGAAGCTCAGATAGACAAATAACCGAGTCCCCATGGATAAGACTCCTTTATACTTATCCATCAACTTTGAGTAAAAATATTATCAATATAGTTATCAATACTCCTGAAATTTGTTCATATTTTGATGTTCCTGTGCAGCACGCATCTTCAAGAATATTAAAAAGAATGGGAAGAGATTATTCAAAAGATGATCTTTATAATCTCTTTAGATCTATAAGAACAAAGAATCCTGAAGCAGCTCTTCGAACAACTATTATTACAGGTTTTCCAGGTGAGACAAAAGAAGATTTTAATGATTTGTTGGAATTTATTGAGCTTATTAAATTCGATCACCTTGGGGTCTTTACTTATTCTGATTCTGATGATTTAAAATCTCATAATTTTGATAATCATGTCCCCGATGACATTGCCATGAAGAGGCATGACATTATTATGGAAAAACAAGCTCAAATATCATACAATATTAATTTAAAACATATTGGGAAAACTTATCAAGCCCTGGTGGAAGAAAAATCTGATACTGGTGTTTACCTTGGAAGGACACGGTTTCAAGCTCCTGAAGTCGATGGCTTAACATTTATTTATGGATTTAACCTTGAAATCGGAACCCTTGTTGATGTAAAGATTACAGAAGCTTTTGAATATGATATTGCAGGGGAAGTTGTATGACCCGGGATTTAAAAAACAGATTAATGGAAAAAATTCAAGGTGACCTTGGAAAAATTGAAGAGTCACTTAGAAAAAATTTAAAAGGCCACCTTGAACTTGTCAGTGAAATTGCAGGTCATCTTTTGTTTGGACACGGGAAAAGGCTTAGACCTCTTTTAATGATTAACAGTGCAAAAATGTGCGGATATCATGAGAAACCGATGCCTGCAAAATCGATCATTGACCTTGCCATAATATTTGAATATCTTCATGCTGCAACGCTTTTGCATGATGATGTTATAGATGAAGCAGATATGAGACGTGGTAAAAAAGCAGCGCATAAAAAATGGGATTCTCCAAAAGTTATCTTAACCGGTGATTTCTTACTTGCACGTTCTTCAAGCATTGCTATAAAAACAGGAAATCTTAAAATTATTTCTACGATTGCTCATATCGCAGAAGAGATGTCTCAGGGTGAAATAGATCAGCTTAATCAGAAGAATAACCTTGACCTTTCAGAAGACCATTATTTTAGAATTATAAATGCAAAGACAGCAGTTCTAATTGAAGGTGCATGTAAATGTGGGGCATTGCTCGCAAACGCTCCAAAAGAGAGAGAAGATGCTTTGTTTAATTACGGACATAATCTTGGCATGGCATTTCAGATGGCAGATGATCTTCTTGACTATACAGCAGATGCTAAAACCCTTGGGAAAAAACCAGGTGCTGATTTAAGAGAGGGTAAACTGACTCTGCCCTTAATAAAAACATTAGAAAGAGCTTCGAAAAAAGATAAAGGCAAAATTGAAAAACTAATTCTGGCAATAGAGCTTAGTCAAGCAGAGTTTGAAGAACTTGTTTCTATGATCCTTGAATATAAAGGTGTTGAATATACCCAAGAAAAAGCGTTGGAATATGTTAAGGATGCAAAAGCATGTCTTGAGATATTTGAATCATCAGAGCAAAAAGAATTGTTAACCCAGCTTGCAGATTATTCCATAAAAAGAAAGGTATAAAGAGCAATGACTCAGAATATATTAATTCATCAGAAAAAGTCATTAATTTTTTTTATTTTGATAACCGGTTTGTTTTTTTTAAATATTGACAATGTTGAAAGTAAGCAAAGCCAAGAGATATTCAGTACTATTGCAACAGGGACGCAAAGTATTACTGCCGGATTTTCTCCTCAAATAAAAAAAGAAGCTGTATTAGCTGCTCTTAAATCTTCGGTGGAAAGAGCTGTAGCAGAAGAAATTTCTCCAGAAGCGTTTGCAACTAATTTTGAATTATTGGATGGGAAAATATTAGCAAATTCATCAAAATATATTGTCAAGTATAGCGTTATCGCTGAATTAAGAGAAGAGACCAAATATGTTGCTGCAGTTAAAGTAAGAGTTAATCTGACCCTTCTTAAAAAATATCTAAAAAAATATGGGATAATTAAAACTAATAGAGGAAAACCATCTGTACTCCTTTTAATCAGCGAAAAAAGTGAACAGGATATTTTACTTAAGTATTGGTGGGGCAACAACCTTTTGCCTTACGAGTCACTGGTCGCAAATGAAATTATGCAATTTTTGATTGATAAAGGATTTGTAATGATTGGTGATAATACAGCAAAAGCGGGTCAAGAAAAGCATGGGATAGTTTTCAGTTCTATTTATGATACCTCAGCAGCCATAGCGCTTGGAAGAAAGCTTAATGCAGATATTGTTATTATTGGAAAAGCAAAATCCTTTGAGGCATTAAACAAAATGGGAGAAGAGAAAATTTATGAAGCAGATATCTCTCTTATTATGTTTAATGTTAATACACAAAAGAAAATCAGGGGCTTTGAATTAAAAGCAACTGAAAAAAATTATGATACCGAAGAAGGCAATATAAGTGTGCTTAAAAAAGCTGGAAAGGATGTTGCCGAAGAAATCACAATGGTGGCAAACAAATACTGGGAAGAGAACATACTTAAAAAAGAGCAAAGAATTGAGACAAAGATTGAAGGCGAAGATTACCTTTCAAGTTTTATTTTGCTGAGAAAAGCATTAACCGATATCCCAGAGGTTAAAAGCGTTCAGACAAAAGAGTTGGGTGCTGATCAGGCAATTGTCAGTATTCTTTTCAAAGGAAATGCTGAAAAACTTGCCCAAGCGCTTTTGCTAAAGACGTTTGATTCTTTTGGTATTGAAATTTATGATGTAAAAGACAAATCTTTCACAATTAAGTTTGTTTCAAAATAAGAACTATATTAAGTAAAAACTAAATTATAATATATGTTTATTTTATTGTTTTTAAAAAAGTTTTAATTTTTTTTAAAAGAGATAGGTAAATACAAAATGATGAAAATTATTAAGGGACAACTCTTAAAGGACTTGCCGGTTTCAGGAGAAACACTGCCTGAGATTTTTATAAAACAAAGAAATAAATATGGTTCTAACAGAGCCGCCATCAGGACAAAAAAGAATGGCTTCTGGAAGGAATACTCCTGGAATGATTATTTTGATAATATTGAAAAAGTAGCCGCAGGATTTTTAGGTCTTGGTGTTAAACCGTTTGACAGGGTTTGTCTCATGTCTACAAACTGTCCTGAGTGGCTTTTTATCAGCATGGCATTGCAAAGCATAGGGGCATATCTTGTTCCTGTTTATCCAAGCAGCACGCCTGATCAGGCAAAATATGTTATTGAACATTGTGAAGCTAATTTGTTGATTGTACAAAACCATGAACAACTATTCAAGACTGAAAAATGGCGTGAAAAGATAGATTCTCTTTCTGAAATAATTTTAATGTTTGGTGAATCTGCCTCTGGAACTATTAGCTATGATGAGTTTATTAATAGAGGTTCTGATTGGATGGAAAACAATCCTCCTGAATTTTTAGAAGATTATATTAAAAAATTAACACCCCAGTCTCCTGTGGGTATTATTTATACTTCTGGGACAACTGGTCCTCCAAAAGGGACTATTGCCTTACAAAAGAATTATATTTTTGAAGCACAAAGTTTATTTAGCCTATATGATCATATATATGAGGAAAAAACAATTTCGTTCCTCCCCCTGTCACATATAGCTGAGCAAATCCAAACCATAAGTTGTGCTATTGCTCTTGCATTTACTGTGTCTTTTGCCCAAAGTATTGAAACAGTTAAAGATGATCTGCCTCAGATCAGACCAACTCTCTTTTTTTCAGTGCCCCGCCTCTATGAAAAGGTTTATTCTGTAATCTCAGAATCAGTTTCAAACTCACCATTTATTAAACGCTTCTTATTTAATTGGGCTTTGAAGGTGGGGGAGAGAATAAGGCTATACAGGAACAATAATTTAAAAATACCTTTTATAGAGCAAAAACAATGGTTACTTGCTAATAAGATAGTTTTTTCCAAAGTGAAAAAGAAAATGGGGCTTGACAGGACACATTTTTATTTAAGTGGTGCTGCGCCTCTTTCGGTTGATGTGGCAAGATTTTTTGGTTCAATGGAGATGGACATTCATGAAGTGTATGGGCAGACTGAATGCACAGGGATTTCTAATGCGACAAACCTTGGTAAAGTTGTCCCGGGTAGAATTGGTCCTCCAATGCCCGGATGCGAGGTAGGCATTCTTGATGACGGCGAAATCGTTATCAAAGGAGATAATAATTTTATGGGTTATTGGAAAGATAAAGAGAGAACTGAGAAGGTATTAAAAGATGGGTGGCTTTACACCGGTGATATTGGTTTCTTCCATGATGATGGATATTTAGAGATAACAGACAGGAAAAAAGATATAATTGTTACTTCAGGTGGAAAAAACACTGCCCCACAAAATATTGAAGGTCTTATAAAAGGGTATCCATGCATTTCTCAAGCTGTTGTAATAGGGGATAGAAGAAAATATCTGACATGCTTAATTAATTTGGATGAGGATAGTTTGCCACAGTTTTGTGACCGCATTGGCGTTGCCAGATTAGACTCAGGAGAAGCAGTAAAAAATAAGGCTATAATTGGGGATATCCAAAAATATATTGATAAAGTTAATACAGGTCTTGCAAGATTTGAAACAATCAAATATTTTAGAATTATTCCAGGCAGTTTTTCTATTGAAACCGGTGAATTAACGCCTACCATGAAAGTGAAGCGACAGTTTGTCAATGAAAAATATAAGCATGTAATAGATTCAATGTATTAGTGTTGATTTTTTGAATATGGATAAAAATAATCAGAATAAACATTTGGGATCAATGTTTACAGTTTCTCACAATGCTCCTGACTGTGGAATAATCAAATGTATTATAAGCAGGATAATAATGTGGATGGTAGGCTGGAAAGTGACTGGCGAACTTCCCAAACACAAAAAATTTATTCTTATTGGTGAACCTCATACCAGCAACTGGGATTTTTTATTAATGTTTGGGGCTGCATATTCGCTTCGGTTAAATGTTTCCTGGCTTGGTAAAGATACAATCTTTAAAAGACCATTTGGGACAATCATGAAACATTTTGGGGGAATACCCATTAATCGAAGAGCAAGCCATAACCTTGTACAAAGAACTTCAATGTTATTTCAAAAATCAGAAAGTATTGCGATTGTTATCGGACCTTCAGGGACGCGAAGCAAAAGAGAATATTGGAAATCAGGGTTTTACTGGATTGCATATACTGCAAATATTAACATATTATGCGCATATTTGGATTTTGCCAATAAAATTGTACATGTGGGCATTTGCTTTCCCCCAACAGGTGATGTTAAAAAAGATATGGATGTAATTCGCAAGTTTTACAAAGGTATTAGGGGCAAACATCCTGAACTTGAAACTGATATAAGGCTTAAAGATGAGTGGTCTTGATTAATGTTGATGAGTTGATTTCGAACCAAGGGGTTATGCTATAATTTGTTTACAGGAACTTGTATATTCGAACCAGGGTTGTCTGCAAGGATTAAATTTTTTGTAACAAGGTCTGCAATTTGACGATTTTCTTCATAACTCAATGGCGGTGTATCATAAGTCAAAACATTTAGAATATTAACTATTTGCAACTGAGCTGTATAACCAGGAGTAGTTACCAGCAGGCTTATACCTAATATAAAGAAAAAGGGTAATGCTTTGATTTGTTTTTTTAACACACCTAACTCCTTTTTAATATTTTTTGTATCTTGAAATAATATCATAAGAGAAAATTTTTTGTATATCAATGCAGTAAGGTGTTGATATGACCAAAATATTTTTTTCTTGACGTATTCAAGATTTTAAATATAATGATTAACTATAATATAGTTGAGACAAATGGAAGGAAAATTAACTGAGCAGACAATACTAGTAAAGCAGGTTGTAAAAAGAGCAGTAGATCAACTAAAAGCGGTCAGGCAATTAACCGATGAGTCTAAGCTACAAACCGCATGAATTGTTTTGCTTTCAGTTCTAATCGGTTCTGCTGTTGTATTTTTTACTGCCGAGGATATAGTGGAATCTGCAAGGAAAAAGCAAAGCTAATCAAAATTAGGCGGTCTTATAGGTAACAAATTGCTATTTTTTTAATAAGAAAGGAAACCTTATGAAAAAAACTATTTATAAAAGCATTGCTGTCTTTGTTCTATTTATTTTCATCTTCTGGTTTTTTATTGTCGATCTGATTGCAAAAAAATATATTGAAAATAGTGGAACAAAAGCTGTTGGTGGCAAAGTTGAGCTTGCTTCTGTTGATATTTCGATCCTCCCTGCTGGTGTTGAGCTTTTTGGGCTTCAAGTAACAAACCCAAAAAAACCTATGGAAAATAGTGTTGAGATTAATCATATACAAGCAGTGATGGAAATTTTACCACTATTACAACGTAAGGTCATTATAAATGATATACTTTTTGATAAAGTGCAATTTAATTCTAAGCGTGGAAAATCGGGAGCATTGGGAAAGCCAAAAGCTTCTCAAATAGAGAATGAAGCAGATAAACCAGAATGGCTAAAATCTCTTTGTCAACAAAATGAGATAAATTTATTTGATATGCCTGATGTTAAACGTATTCTAAAAGATGAGTATAAATCCTTAAAAAGTGTGAAATTATCAGAAGATCTTCAAAAAAGCCTTTCTCAGGCGGAAAAGGACTTTAAGCAAAAATTAGATAATCTTTCTGATAAGCAAAAGATAGAGAGTTATAAAACAAGGATAAATAAAATCAGAGAAAAAGAATCCTCAAGCTTTGCTCTCCTTGGCTCTGCTCTGGAGTTGCAGGAGATCTATAAGGAAATCGAAGATGACTTGGAAGATATTAGTGATATAAAAAAAGATTACAAAGTAGAATTGAAAAAATATAAAAAAGAATTGGGAAAAATTTCAAGCACATTGTCACAAGATGTTGAACATCTCACGAATAAGTATTCTCCTTTAAAAGATGGAAAAATTGACTTTAGCAAGCTTTTATTCGGACAAAGTCTGTGTTCACAAATTCAGAAGTATTCAAAGTGGTTTGCAATTATTGAGCCGTATTTCGATCCAACAAAAAAGAAAGATGGTAAGCAAGGTTCAAAAAAACCTGCAAAAACCGGCAAAGAAGTTTATTTTTTGGCTCAGAATATTAAAATTAATCTTCTTTTTGGACAGGGTGTCTTGACAGGTAAAGCTTCAAATATCACAAATATGCCTGCTGTTACAGGACTTCCTGCAACTATAAATTTTTTTGGAGGTGGTTTTCAAGGTCTTAAATCATTTGATTTTAAAGGTATAATGGACCTTGTTGACCCTGCACGCCCTCATCATAAGGCAAATCTTGATGTGTCAGGATTTTTACTTGAAAATTTTATTTTTTCTGACAAGCCGGATCTCTCTTTAGCAATGATTAAATCCGTTACAAGCATTACATCGAGTTTTAAACTTGATGGTAATAAAATAAGTTGTCTATTCGGTGCCAAATTTAAAGAGGTTGTTATGCAAGCTACTTCTTCAAAGGGCTCAAGTCTACAAGAAGCGTTGGTAAAAACACTAACTGATATTGATAAGTTTAATCTTTTATTTGATATAAACGGAACTGATGATAAATATGATGTAGCAATAAAATCTGACCTTGACAATGTCTTTAATAGTTTAGCTCAAAAGATGGTCAAGTCCAGTATGGGAAATTTTAAAAAAGATTTAAAAACAGGGGTTATGGAAAAAACTTCAAAATCAACCAAACAGAACAATAATAGTTTAGCAGACTTTAGCAAAATTGGTGGTCTTTTGTCTGAAAGAAGTGCTCAAAGTAGTGCTCTTTTAAATGAACTTTATTGAGAGTGAGTTGATTTTAACATTTAATACCCAAGAGGAGTCAGATGGCATTGTTTGAGCTTACAAAAAATGAAGGTGTTGCAATCGTAAATATGGCTAATGGAGCAAATAAGCAGAATCTAGAATTTGCTGAGGGTTTGAATCAGTTGTTTGATGAAATACTGGCTGATAACGATATTTATTCAATAGTAATAACTTCTTCAGATGAAAAGAACTTTAGCCAGGGAGTTGATATCGAATGGCTTATGCAGAGATTTGAGCAAAAAGATTTTGACAGTATAAAAGCATTCATGTATGCCACGAATAATGTTTTTAAAAGGCTGTTACTTATGCCCGTTCCTGTTATTGCTGCAATAAATGGGCATGCATTTGGTAATGGCGCAATGCTTGCGTGTGCTTGTGACTTTAGATTCATGAAAAAGGATAGAGGTTATTTTTGTTTTCCTGAAGTTGATATCAAGATTCCATTTCTTCCGGGTATGATAGCATTTGTGAGAAAAGCAATTCCTGAATATAAGTTTAATGAACTTAAGCTTACAGGTAAAAAGGTGGGAGCCCAAGAGCTTTTTGAACATCATATTATTGAGAAAGCAAGTGATGATAAGGCAGCATTGTTAGAGGATGCCATAAGTTTTGCAAAAACATTTAAAAAAAATCGCGATATTTTTGCTGAACATAAAAAAAGAATGTACAAGCAGATTATTGAGGTTATTGATACCCAGGATCCAGAATTTATTGATTCTTTAAATTTGTTTATATCTTAGCCTATTAATGTCAGGCAGATTGACGCTTATGGATGGCTGTTTTTCTATGAACAAGGAACAAAAAGGGAATTTTGATTTATCAGCCTAAGTCGCTGCGCGACTCTTAACGCCTGATAAATCAAAATCCTAATCCTTTTTGTCCTGACGTTCATAGAAAGACAACCAACCATAAGCTCTGTCCAAGGCATTATACAAGTAACAACCAGACAAAGTCAGAGCTGAAAATCTTAAATGGCAGAATCCTATCAGCCATAAATAGCAACTTCATTTTAAGCATAAATGATTATCCAAAAATGAGAGAGGTTTTTAAAGCTTTTAACATCCAGCCTGTATCCTTAATTATATAGTGTAGAGAAAAACCGACTAAGAAAAAGAAATTGATTGTTACAAATTAAAACGAATAATTTCTTACTTTTCAGCCTTACAGGTTAAAGTTGAATGGGAAAATTTTCTGACAGCGTTAATTGCATTGTTATGTTTTTTAAGTTATATTTTCATTATTAGCTTCATTAACAATAACCTAAACAGGTGAATATATGAGCAGCAAATCTGCAATAGAGTGGACTGAACAAACTTGGAATCCAACTACAGGATGTACAAAAAATAGTCCTGGATGCCTACATTGTTATGCAGAAACAATGGCCAAACGCCTTCAAGCAATGGGTGCACATGGTTATGAAAACGGTTTTAAGTTGTCTTTATTACCAAATAGACTCGATCAACCAATTACACGGAAAAAACCCACCATGTATTTTGTAAATAGCATGAGTGATGTTTTCCATGAAGATATTCCAGATGACTATTTAGACGACATTTTCAATATAATATCAAGAACTCAGCAGCATACTTATCAAATTTTAACAAAACGAGCAAATAGGATGTACGATTATTTGATAAATAAAAACATCCCAAATAATATTTGGCTTGGAGTAACAGTAGAGAATATAGAACACGGATTTCCAAGAATAGAGCTTTTGAGACAGTTAAATTCCAAAATTCGTTTTTTATCATGTGAGCCTTTGCTACAGAATTTGGGAGCAATTGATCTTACTGATATCCATTGGGTTATTGCTGGTGGTGAAAGCGGAGCAAAAGCAAGACCAATGGATAAACAATGGGTTATTTCATTAAAAGATGAATGTGAAAAACAAAATGTAGCATTTTTTTTTAAACAGTGGGGCATGTGGGGGGCAGATGGGAAAAAACGCACTAAAAAAACAAATGGTCGTTTATTAAATGGAGAAGTTTGGGCTGAATATCCAAGCATAGCTGTTAGCGTGCTTTAAGTATAAAATTTGCTGCTTTAGTTGCAAGACCTATGGCTTTGGGTGCTGGATTAGAAATACAAAAATACAATGAGTATAACTGAGCACCAGTCGCAGGTAAAACAACAGGCGCAGAGACATGCGGGAAAACAGTTTTTAACCTATTAGAAACCCATTCTTCAATTTGTTTTATTGTTAATGTTCTCACTGTGTTTTCTGTTGTTTCAAAAAGACTACGTCGAGTTATTTTTTTATAAAATGCATTTTCCCATTTTCTTGTTCCAAACAATTTATCAAGAGCTTTTTTTTATATTCTTCCATTTTTGTGTGGTCTCGTGCAGCTTGCCTGCACACTCCGCTGATAGGAAATAAATACCAAACATCAAAAGATTCTGTCTTTACAATTGCCTTTAAAGTTTCCCAGCTAACTTCCATGCCATATGGATCGATAAAAATAACACCACGAAATTTATTACAACTCCAAATTGGTTTACTCGCTAACTCAGTGATTACTGTGTTGGCATCAGCATTTTCTATTTTTATGTATGTATTATGGAATTCAGCTCGTATCTTTTTTAATTCTTTGATTCTCTTACTATTTGTTTCAATAAATAAATATCGGTCAAATTTTTTTTCAATATTCAATGCTATTCTGGCAGAACCGTCCAAAGATATTTTTTTCTCTTCTTGGTCAAACATCGGAACGCTGGGTAAAATCTCAGTTCTACTGCCTGTGCCAGCAAAAGCATCAATATATAACAATTCAAACCCTTGTTTGCTAAGAGCTTTTGTATAGAAGTCAAGATATTTACGAAGGATATCGAGCTTTATTTCTGTCCATGCTCCACCAAAATAATGTTCTTCCATATTCTTCCTAAATTTTTAAAGTATGTTGCAAGAGCATAAAGTCGTTGATCTATTACACAGTTTTTTATGTCAGCTTAATTAGCTTTGTTATATTTAATATATAATTAAATACATTTATTTTTTATATTTCCGTTTTGCTTTTTGTAGCAAATTATCAAGTTCTTTATGGAGGCGGTCAATCTGCTCTTCAATCTCAGAAATACTTAGGCAATTTGGAGTAATATAAGTAGACAGTTTATCATCCCTTGTTGAAAATTTTACAAAGATTTTCGAACAAATTGGCGCGTTGTTTTTTTCCTGAAAATGAATGTCCAATGAATATGTCATTTTTTCTCCTTTGACTTCTTTTTACATGATATATGATCCTGAGTAACAACCTCTTTGATAATTATGTATCAAAAATGATTATAGTTGTAAACAAAATCCCCATTCAGCTTTTTATATAAAGGTGATTTGAATAACATGACTTTTACCTATGTAATAGGGAATTAAGAAAATTTGAATTAAATATCATAGCTTGAGCCTCTGGTTGGTTGTTTTTTCATGAACGTTTAGGACAAAAAGGATTAGGATTTTATTTTGTCAGGCGTTAAAAACCGCAGGTTGTTTGAGGGTGTATTGTCCCGAGTTCCTGCGGTTTAGGCTGGCAAAATAAAATTCCCTTTTTCTCCTTGTTCATGGAAAAGCAACCATCCAGAGGCGGCTATTTGCCTTGGTTTTTATTTTAAACAAGGGGGGGTCGGTTAGCTCCACCTCTGTTATCATGAGCTTCATGGACCTTACGGAGGAACAGAAATGGCATTGGTACCTGGGCATGACTACCCGAATACATACCGA
>JAGLHT010000061.1 GCA_023143455.1 Desulfobacterales bacterium | reverse complement strand
ATGTGTCAACCATAATATCTATAAAGAAATTATAAGATCTTTTATTGATTCAGCTATAACTTTTGCCAAAGGGACTGGAACCCCATTTCCAATCATCTTAAACTTTTTTGATAATTTTCTGGAAGTCTTTAATATATAAGAATCTGGGACGCCCTGAATTCTTAAAGCTTCTCTAACAGACAAACGTCTGTTTCCTATAGGGTTCAAATGCACTTCATTATTACCATAGCATGCTGTCGGGCTATACTTATTACTATGTAAGCGTTTAAAAGAAGGACGATATGTGTCTCCTTCTTCAATTTTTGAAATCATATTTATATTTCGAATATTGAAGAATTCATTAGCATTTGGAATCGTTTCTAATTTGTCATCCTTGATTATTATGTTCCCTACGCAAAGAACGGAAGGGGGTAAGGGTAAATTCCTATTTGACTTATTGGCTTTGAAAGATGGCTCGCCCCATTTATATTTAGTCTTGGCATTTGGGTATGTTGGTTTCGGAATGTCAATCCATGAACCATTACAAAATGATATAGAATGTTCATTTACAATACTTTTCTTTATTCCAATCACAAACACCCTTTCTCTATGTTGAGGGACTCCAAAATGCAATGAATTTAATTTAACAATTTTTATTAAATAGGTTTCTTTAAATAAATCCAAGATATCTTCAAAAACTTTTTTTGATTTTTTTAAAGCTATCAATCCTGGAACATTTTCCATCAAAAAAAATGATGGTTCAAAATCAATAATTTTTTCATAAAATAAATATGTGAGGGTCCCTCTTAAGCCTTCAAAACCAGCCTTTGTACCTCGAATCGAAAAATCTTGACATGGCGGACCACCGATTATACCAAAAATATTTTTGAAAATTTCTGGTTGGATATGATCTTTCGTTACATTTTTAATATTTCCTACATATGAAATTTCCCTATAATCTCCGGCCCAACTTCCTAAACCTTCTTTATAAAAAGATGAAAAATCTTCATCTAATTCATTCGAAAAAACTATTTTAAAACCAGCCTGTTCGAATCCCATATCTAAAAATCCTCCTCCAGAAAAAAAAGAAAGGATTGGTATAATCGTTTTATTTATCTCCATAAACTCACATATTTTTCCTTGCAAAAATTACTAATTTCTATTCTATTATTTTTTGATAACACCAACCAGGCCTTCGTTGAAGGTTAAACACATCTAAAAATCTTACCTGTGCACCATCATTTTTTGCTTGATCTTTGACTTTGTTAATTATTTTTGAAATCCATAAATTTTTTGGATAGTTTATAGTACCATTTTTATCTATAAAGCAATCCCAAAATGGATGAGTAATTATTAAATAATAATTGCGCGTATCTGTTGTAAGTACACCAGGGTATCCAAAGTGATCTGCAGATTTGAAATTAAAGCACCCAATAAAAGACTCTTTTAATCTATCTATCTCATTTAGCCAATTTTTCAATTCAATATATTCATCAAAATTTCCATCCGCACCTACCAAAAAATTTGAATCAGAATATATCCTAAGTAAGGAAACACCCAAACGCCAATCTAACAATGTGTGGTAATTCATATTTCTAAATACTTTTAGGCAACCATAGCAAGCATCTTTACATTTATTAAGATGATGATCAGAAAAAATGCCATCTAAAAAAGTTGATCCTCGCCTTTCTTGTAAACACTCTTCTAATATAGAATCGAAATCGTTATATAGTTGTCTTACAAATCCAGAACCATTCGGTAATTCATCTGTTAAAATTATTTCTGCTGCTATTTTACCATTTCCAGTTCTAATCCCCTGGATATCTGCTATTTCAATTTCTGTTGGATCTATATCGAGCTTATCAGCTAAAACACGCTGGAGGAAAAACGCTGCTGAATAAAATCCTGAACGAATACCAACTCGTCCTAGAGGCCTATTCTTCCCGTACATGTTCAAATCTATGCAATCAGGGATAACAATTGGGTTGATTTTTAATATTTCTGTGTGCTTATGTGCTGCTAATGCTATCTGCTCCATATTATTTTGTAAATTATGAATATGGAACTGGTAGCCTGAATCAATATAATCAGTTGCACTACTAATTATCCATTGATTTTCAAAATTAAACCACATAGTTGAATCAAAAGGGAATAAGTTGCCTGTCCTGTATAATTTGCCTTCATAAAACGAATCATTGTTAGTATTTATTCTCCATGAAATATCTTTATCTGACAGCTTTATTTCATAATTTTTTCGAATATCTCTCTCTATCTCAGACTCATCATTGCCTTCTACTAATATTGGTGGTCTTGATATGTTTATCTCCGAATTTTCTTTGAAATCTCTTCCCTGTGAAAGGTCTGTTCTATATGCTTTCGGAGATTTTATTGGAAAAACATTTACATATGGAGTGAAGCTCTCTCCACATACACATAGTCTGTCCCTTGGCTCCTCTTTTTCTGTTTGAACAAACCCACATGATTTGCACTTTTTCATCCACCGCTCATTATAGAACACATTACTATCTGCCGTTACGCCTTTTCGATATCCAGAATTTTTAGGAATAAAACCTCCTGTAAAACCTATGCATGTGTGGATCGTTTTGTCTTTTGTTTTTTGTGCTCCTGGTGCGAATTCATGGATAGCTAAATCTGTGCTTCGGTCTATTGATTTAACATCAAATTCTCCTTCGTTTTCATTGTATATGATTTCATGATACATATTTCTTATAGAAGTGGGCATTCCAAACATTGGTAAAATTCCCCCTTCTGCCAACTTTTCTGAAATATCCCTTGAGGCTATTTCATCGTTTAAAATGATTGATTCCACTTTATTAAGTAAACTGTTTTTATCTGAAATTTCAGAGCATACCCATTTAAGAATTTGTTCTTTTTTAGATGTGCCAATTTTTATCCCAAGGGTATCAATGATATTTGATACTTCAGTATAATTGCTTGTAATCCAGTTCTCAATTATACTTCTATATTTAGACCAATATTCAATTTTACCGAATTCACCATGGACACTTTTTCCTGTATGCAGTTCATCTGTCTCAAGCCGACTTGGACCTACTTCTTGAAAAAGGTATGAAAAAGCTTGACGGAGAACTTCTTTTACTAAAAGTCTCGTAAATATCCTGAGCTGTCCCATAGTCAAAAAAGGTGTTGGTGGTGGATCCCCAGTTATTTTATGTATATTATTAAAATAAAATTCATCATGGCTTCGACCTCTACAAAATGTGAGAATCAATGAAAATGCCTGTCCTCTACGGCCAGAACGACCAACTCTTTGCTGATAATTGAACCTTTGTGGTGGCATATTTGCCAACATTACAGCTTGTAGTGATCCAATATCTACTCCGACTTCAAGTGTCGTAGTCACACTTAAAAGATCAATTACTTTTGTCTCCTTCTGCCCTTCATCCATTAGGATAATGTTCCTAAAATGCCTTTGCCTTTCAAACTGGTCATCGGTTTGGCCTGTCAATTCTTCACAATGTAATCTTATTGGGATCCGTTTTTCAATTGCAGCGCTAAATGAAAGATAATTTTTACTCCATAGATTCATGCATACATCGTTAGGTTTTTCTGGAAGTTCAGTTGTGCTTGGATATTGCGTGCAAACACCGCCAGATCTATGAAGGTGAGCTCTTTTCCCTCTTTCACTAACCCATACTGGGTCACTATCGGCAGCGGCCTTAATAAATAAATTTTTTATATTGAGACCACTGTTCCCCAATATGTTTTGCGAACATAGAGTCTCAATAACTACTTCACCGAACTCTCTTTCTAGTAGGTTATTTTTATCTGCTACTTTCTTTAAATATTCACGCATTAGTGCAGGAAAGGTTTTATAATCGTTTACGTTAGGGTAGTTTGGTTGATCAAAATCGGTTGGGTTGTATTTATATTTGTGACCGAGAATTCGTATAGTAGCATTCAAGATATCAATATAATCTTCAGATTTAAGTCCTATATTATTTGCGTTTTTAATAATATTAGCATTATCAGGATTCACGGAAAGATAACCAAGGCCTGATGCCTCCAGCGAATAAAACAAATTACCAAAAAACAAGCTTGCTAATTCTATATAAATTCCTGTTTTTAAATTATGCTGAAAATCAGGATTCCCTGCTTCCCACTTGTATTCTTTGAAATCAAAAAGTTCAGACCAGGATCTATTTGTATAGGGAATTTTTTGGTATTTTATTTTTGGGCTTGCAGGATTAACCCCCAACTTTAAAAATTCCTTAACGATTGGCGCACAATCGTTTGAAGAGGAAATGGTTTCGACAAGGTCCTCCACTTTTATTAAACGCTTTTTAATTCTTTTCAACTTTCTTTTCGCATTGTCCCGTCGACTGAGTTTTTTTGTATTTTTTATAACGCCAGCGAGTCTTGAATCTTCATACAACGCTTCAATTTCATCATAAATTTCTATATTATTCTCTCTTAGGTAGCTATTTATTTCACCTTTTTCCACCTCACTTAAAATTAAATCTTTTAACAAAATGTTCTCATGCAGGATCTGAATCAAATTCTCTCTTAATAGATCTGTAAAATGATTCCTTTCTATTCCGTTAGATATCTGAGCGGCATCCTCACGACTGTCTGAAAAAACAATCAATTTCCTCTTTTCTTCACGGGTTTGGCTATTTTGATTTGGATCATCTAACTGATAAACTAGTTCCTTAGCAAATAACTGGGACGTCTTTGCAAAACCTGTCCTGAAACCTCTAATTGATGAAGTTTTGATTCGATATTGTTCATTCACTCCACACCCGGGGCATACACACGGTAGCGCTTTATGAGAGTTTATCAGCCCACCTTGGACTTTATTAAATGGTATATCAGGGCTTAAATCAGCCATATCTACATTTTGGTTTTCGTCTTTTACTTGAAAGTAGAAACCCTTTAAATATTTATCTTCCTCCTCCTCTCGCTCAAAAAACAGATCGCCAGAAAACTTGTTTAAATAAGCTTGAACCCATTGAGCCCTATAATGAGTTGCATTGGTCGAGCTATTTATAACAGTTTGCCGCCAGTATCCACTTGGTCTATCATGAGGTATAAACTCCTGGTCACCTTGGGGCCAAAAAATTCCATACTCCTGGTAACTTCTTTTTTCAACTAATTTTGCGGGAGTTTTTTCTGGCACACCTTCAATATTTGGACTTACAGGTAGTAATTCGCAAATTGAATCTTCTTCCCCGACGCCTCGACTACCTCCTAAAAAAGTGGTCCCGCAATTGTCACAATATAACAACTCTAAAACTCTATATCCTAACTCAGTTTTTATTGTTGGTGTCGAATAAATCTCCCCTATAGTTCTTCCATCAGGGTATTCCCCAATTTCTGTTGAGGCCCAAAGTCCTTCAATATTTCTAAAAAAATAATGGAACCTGAACCTTGGTAAAGAATAATTATCTATTGGAATTTCAAAATTGTCATATAATGATCTCATCAATAAAAGCCCTTGAGAGGCTTTCCTTAATTCTCCCTCTTTCACCTTTGATCCAAAAATGGATTGGAAAAAATATGGATAGTTATCTGGATAATTATCTCCATCTTTCCTGAATGAACATACAGGTTTATTAATATTTCCATCAGGAGTTTTAATTAAACAAGCATTCCTGAGTCTTTCCCTAAACTCCAATTCTGGTGTAATCACTATTTTTAAAAAGTCTTCAACTGTCTTACTTGTCTTGTCTTTAAGATTGAAACATTCGATCAAATCTGTACCAGCTTTGACACAAGTTTGTTTGAACTCATCTGATTTTATGTCTTTTTGACATGTTTCATAGGAGTCTATAATATTTACAAAAGGTTCTGTTGGAAGATGAACTTGCTCTCCCTCTATTTTCTTTTCTGCTTCACAGTACCCCGGAATAATTATAAATTTATCGAGAACGTCATCTTTGTCTTTGAATCCGAAAAAGTCACTAACATATTTAATACTTGCTTCGTCTTCCGATTCTATAGAGGCGCTTGATGCAAGGATTCTCAATTGCGGATGATCTGGTGTTAACCCTAAACGTTTTAAAACCAATTTTAGAAGATAGGCTACTTCTGTTCCCTGCGTTCCTCTGTAAAGATGAAGCTCATCGACAATTAAATGAAATATTCTTTTTTTCTTATTATCTTGTCTTTCTATTTCAGGTAAGTCTTCACAGGATAGCCACTTGCGTGTCTCTTCAAATATTGAATTATCGATCTCCCGCATTAACATAATGCTCAACATTGAGAAGTTGGTGATCATTATATCAGGAGGTTTTATTTGCATATCAAAACGGCAACGCATTTCATTACCATCTAGACGCTGGAAGAATGATATCAGTTCTTTTTCATTAACTTCTCTTCCATGCCTCTTCTCTTGGGAGATATACTCTATGACTTTTTCTGAATTACGCTCAATTGATTTCAGTTTTCTTCTAAGCTCATTCAATTTGAATTTATTTATAGCACTGCTGCCATCCTCCATGATTCTTTCTAATTTTCCCGCAACAGGTGTTGAACTATTATACCGACCAAAATAAATATTGTTACCATTTAAGCTTTCTTCAGCCCATGTTCTTATAGAATCAGAGTCCAATGCTATTCTCAAGCGGGTCATTTGATCCTCAACCAGAGCATTCATTGGATATAAAATCAACGCTCTTAATCCTGGTTGGCGATTTTCATGGAACCTTTGTTGAATTCCTTTTTGAAAAATGTAATTATTTTCAGCGTCTACTATTTGATTTACAGGTAAATTTTTTTTCCACCAATCATTACAAAGACTTGATCTCTGGCCAGGCGCTTTCCAACCAGAGATTTCTTTTGATAGTTGAGCAAAAAGGGGCAATAAAAATGACTCTGTTTTCCCTGAGCCGGTGCCAGAAGTGATGATACAATTTTTCCCCTGTAATCCTGCTTTAAGCATCTCAACTTGGTGACTATATAGCTTGATTTTTTCTGGAACCAATCCTTGACTAACCAATCCTTTAAAAATTTTGATATCAACACCTTCCATTCCCGGGAGGTCATCATTGTCTAAATCGAATATATTTTTATTGCTTGATAAATATTCAGGTAGCAACTCCACCCAAGGTTCTCTGTAAAGAACCCTGTCCTTATTAACTAACTCTTCTCTTTCTTTTTCTAAACTATCAAATTTAGTTTTAAATGCCGTCTTTAAATATCTGATAAAATTTTCTTTTATTGCATCAAATGCGCCAATAGGATCTTTCATAGTATATTTATTTCCTTTTTGTTTTGACCTACTTTTTGAAATTTATTGTAAGCGAATATTGAAGGGACATTTTCATATAAGTTGAACCATGTGTTTAAGCCACCTAATTCAAGTTTCTGACGACATGGGGCTTTCCCACTGCAAAGTGTCATTGATTGAGCAAGCAATCGTGGTAACGGTAAGGAGACAGGGACAGCAAGCAACTCTTTTTTTTCATCATAAAAGATGACATTCTTGTTATATTTTTTCAGAATTAAATACCTACCCCAATTTTTATTTATATCAAATGCTACATTATATATCCAAAATTTATGTTTGTATGTATACTCATTTAATTTATATTCCACTAAAGAGTATGATTTATCGATATCCTGTTCTGTGATTGACAAAAACCTTAATTTCTTATAATCGAATATTTTTGCGATCCATCCATGGTCATCAAAACTAATATCTTTTTCTAATCCATTTTCATAATCAACGATATCACCGGAAAGTTCTGCAATGCTACATTGCGGATAATTTTTTTCATCAAAATGAATTGAGCATTCTCTTGCAATATGATTTAATTTTTCCTCAATCTCAAATGAATGATTAGTGCTAAATCCAAGAATGGAAATGTTATTTGGAAGTAAAAAAGCTTTTATGGATTTTTCCTGCTCTGAAATGTTGAACTGGAATCCTGCCTTAATTGTCTCCTGATATAACTTGTCTACCATATCTTGAGTCCTATCTCCTATTAAAACAGCTTTTCTTCCGCTATGGGTTGGAACAAGAATTAATCTTGCCGAGTTTATTACGATAGTTTTTGTTGAATACTCATAATCAATATGGCCCATGTAATCCAAGTAATTTAGCGACCACCTTTTTAATCTGGGCAAATCTATAGGTTGCTTCTCAATCTCTTCTGATGTGAGATTATTATTAAAAATGGTTTCAAAAGCTTCGAAATACTTCTCAGTTTTGCAATAACCTTTCATAGTTAAATATTTAATCAAAAGATCATTTTTAGTTTTATAGTTTGGTTTTTGAGAACCGCAGTAAGTACCTCTTGATTTTTTTGGTCGGAAATAATGTTCATATTTTTTTTGTTGTTGCTTGTTGATATTAAATGTTTCGAGTCCTTGGGTATAAGGCTCTCCTTCATCTGGCATTGGGAGGATTTGTCCGAAAAGATCTCTAATTGGTATATTGTAACTTAGGCGATTGTTTTCTCTATCATGGTACCGTATAATTTGATATTTGTAACCATCTCCAATTGTATTTTCATTTTCAATTTTTATATAAAAATCAGTATTGAACTTTATATTGCCTGGGAGGTTCCAAATTAATTGATCTGTGTTAATTCTTTCTAAGATTAGTTTATCCCCTCCATTAACGTATTCTAAAAATAGTTTTTCTTGACCTCTTCCATTTTCTAATTCAACTTTTGGTAAAAGCTCATGCGACCATTTCCTCGCACTTAATTTCAAACCATTCTTAAAAATTATTCTCTTTTCAGTATTGTATTGAAGGATTTCAATATTTGGATGATTGATTTGTGGACTTCTAACTTCATATAAAATATATTCTGGCATAATTTGAAAATTTTTGTGTATAAAAAAGTGATTGTCTCCAAGACTGCGGCCCCATTTCTCAATTGAATCTGATAAATTGTTTTCCGCTAAAATAAGAATTCTTGGATAATACTTAATTCTTGAGATTTCTACCCAATCATTTAAGTTGAAATATTTCCCCTCAATGAATAATCTAATAGTTTTTGATGTGAATGCAGCTTTCCATTTATTTAGCTTATCGTTCAACACAAATCTCTTTTTAAATGGTAAATTGGATATTGGTTTTGACCAATTCAAACCATGCGTATTACATTTATAAAGACCTTCGAAGCATAAATCCTCTGGCAAGTCTATTGTTGAATATATTCTGAAATATAGACTATAGGTTCCCATAGCTTGTTTGAATTTCAAGCACATTCTAAGTTGTGCTACGGTTAAACCTTTTTGGGATGTTTTTGTATCATTATCATATTGATCTGAGGCACCATCCCATGATAGATATTTTCGCTTTATTAAATGAATAATTGATAATCCTAATTCATCGTGAGGGTCTATAATTGTCTTTATTATGCCACTTAATAGGCTTAAATAATGGCTACCATGAATTTCAATTAATTCTCGAAGTCTATTTGCACTGATCTCATCGTTGGGGGCTAAGCCTGCTTTTTCAAAAAATATGGGTAATTTTTTTATAGCTTTTACTGGAAAAATACATTGAGAAAGTGGTTTGCCGACATAGACCCAATTTTTATTCCTAAATTTATGAAGTTCGAAAAAACCAATTTCCATATTTCTGTCAATAATAGACCAGCTTTCTAAATCCTCCCATAGAGGATTCCAATTGATGCTACGATTTTGACTAGGAAAATGTGACAGGTTGTTTTTTTCTAAAAAGGGGTGTAATTCGGGGTAATAAACATTATGTCTAAAATTTTGATTCATAAATTCTGTAAGTGGTAAAATAAATAATATCAAGTAGTTAAAATACAGCGGAATATCATTAATTCTATCAAAAAGATTAGTTTTTTTCCATAATTCATATGCCCAAACTGCCTGATGAAGTACGCTTTTTTCCTCCTTTGTTCCAGGTAAACCACTCCGAATAGCTGATATAAAATTTTCGAAGATTTCTTGGTCGCTTCCATTAAGGTCAAGGGTTTTACCGATCTTTACAATATCTTCTTTTGTGATGAATAAATATACTTCCTTTTCAGCTTTATCTTCGTTGAAAAAGAATTGAGCTAAGGCTTTGTTCCATTTGTAATATAAAGTAGTTGAAATATTATTTTTTAATTCTTCGGCTGTCATTTTTAAAATTACCCGATTTAATATTAAGGTAAATTTTCGATTACGATCCCGAAAAGGTTTTTTTAAATAGATAAAACCGAATCTAATAATCCAATTATTAGAACGTTGCTTGGAAGTCAAGGTTCTTTGTAAATTTCTACAGATTCTTTAAAATTTATCTAATTCTTAATTAACATCAATTGAAAAAGAAATAATAGCAGTAAAAATTTGGAATTGAGATAATGTACCCAAGTCATAATGCTAAGGCTAACAGGTGTTTACAATATATATAATTTTCGTATCTGAAATTATATTATTTTTGAACTGTTCCATGTTTATCAAACTGTATCCAAAATTTACCTATAGCCAGTATCTGATTTTACTGCAATTATACTATAAAGGAATTTCTATTAATTAATTATTGACAAACTCCCATTTCCTTAATATAAATCATTAAAAAGAGGTTCACCTTTCATAAGAAAGGTGAGCCTCTTTTGGTTCTGTCATTCCTTCGAACAAACAACAACCATTAAGATTTTCTGGTTTCCTCATATAATTACTTTGCTGTAACAAATTAATATATTAACAAAACTTATCTTGACAAAATCACCTTTTTTTCATAAAAAGAGTATGTTTTGCCGGAGTGGTGGAATTGGTAGACGCAGAGGACTCAAAATCCTCCGGGCGCAAGCCCTTGCGAGTTCAAGTCTCGCCTCCGGTACCAATCATATCAAGGGTTTAGCTGATTAGGGCTAAACCTTTTTTTCTTCAATTGTGCCTAAATTGTGCCCGGGACAAATTATTTAAGTAAGTTTCATGCCTACTTGCATGACGTTAATTGCGGTTACTCTGCCTGCTGAGAACCTTTAGAATTTCTGATTTTGGAATTTGCCCCTGCCTGATTATTTTAAGCGAGTCTTCTGTAACATCGACAACAGTTGAGCCAAGCCCTGTTCTAAGCTCGCCTGCATCGAGCACCATATCAGCGTTTTTTAGTATAAAAGGGTCGATTGTATCAATTGCGTTGCAGGCAGGATATCCTGAAATGTTTGCACTTGTTCCTGTGATAGGTCTGTCTGCTGCATTAACAATAGCTTTTGCAACTGGATGCCAGGGCATTCTTAATCCGATTTTGCCTGTTTTTGCCGTGATAAGATCAGGGACATGCTTTGCTGCTTTAAATATTATTGTGACATTTCCGGGCCAGTATTTCTCAATTAATTGCTCTGCAATATCAGGGATTGAATCAACAAGGGTTTCAAGTTGCTTTCTGTCCTTTACAAGGGCCAGAAGAGGATTTTGCAAAGGTCTTTTTTTAATATCAAAGACTTTTTGCAAAGCATCAATATCAAAGGTATCAACAGCTATTCCATAGAAGTATTGAGCAGGAAAGATTATCACACCTTTTTGTGCAATTATTTCTCCTGCTTTATTTATTACTTTGTTTTCAGGGTTGCTTTTGTTAACCGTTATAATATTTGAACGATTATGCAATATTCTCAGCCTTTTTTGCAACCTTTTCTGCCATTTCCTTTTTAAAATTTGATAATTTTTCAGCAAGTAAATCATCTGAAACAGCAAGAATTTGTGCTGCTAAAATACCTGCATTTGTAGCACCTGGTTTTCCAATTGCCATTGATGCAACAGGGACTCCGGGAGGCATTTGAGCTGTTGATAAAAGAGAGTCCATGCCTTGTAATGCTGATGAACCAATGGGAACTCCAAGTACAGGCAAGGTTGTATGGGCTGCAATAATTCCAGCAAGATGTGCAGCATGACCTGCTCCTGCAATGAGGACCTTAATGCCCTTTATTTTGGCTGAAGATGCAAATTCTATTGCCTTTTCAGGGGTTCTGTGCGCTGAAGCAACAGTGACATAGTAGGGGATATCAAATTTTTTCAATATTATTAAAGTTTCCTGCATAACATTGAAATCAGAATCACTCCCCATGACAATACCAACCTGTGGTGGCGTCTCAAACTTTTTGATTGCCCTTGCACCAATATCCTTTCTATAAAAATGCCTCTCATATGATATTTTTGAACATGCAACATAAGCTTTATCTATCGCATCCTGAACACTATCTCCAAGGGAAGTCACACCAAGAACTCTGCCTCCCGAGGTAACAACTTTACCATCTTTCATTTTGGTTCCTGCATGGAAAACCATTGTGTCATCAGTCGTTGCTTCTTCAATACCGGAAATTACTTTCCCATTTTCATAGGGTCCTGGGTATCCACCAGCAGAAATAACTACGCAGGTAGCGGCTCGTGGGTCTATGATTGTTTTATGCAGATGAAGAGTGCCGTCAACACAAGCTTCCAATAATGGTACAATATCGTTTTCAAGTCGCATTAGTATTGGTTGAGTTTCAGGATCACCAAGCCTTACATTAAATTCAAGGACTTTAATTTTGTTATCTTTAATCATCAAGCCTGCATATAAAATACCTTTAAATAAAGTACCTTCTTTTGCCATACCTTCAACAGCAGGGATCATAACTTGTTCCATTGCCATTTTTTTAAGCATTGTGTCAAGAACAGGTGCCGGAGAATATGCTCCCATTCCACCGGTATTTGGACCTTCATCATTATCAAAGATTCTTTTATGATCCTGGGACTCAGGAAGAGGCAACACAGTTTTGCCGTCTGAAAGGGCAATAAATGAAGCTTCTTCTCCTTCGAGAGTCTCTTCAACAACAACAACTTCACCTGCTTTTCCAAAAACTTTATCTATTATCATGGAGTCAATTGCTTCAAAGGCTTCTTTCTCAGTTTTGCAGATAATAACACCTTTTCCGGCTGCAAGTCCGTCAGCCTTAATAACTATAGGTGCCCCAAGATATTTTACGTAAGCTTTAGCTTCAGCAGCGTCTGTGAATGCTTTGCCCATAGAAGTTGGAATATTATATTTTTGCATATGTTTTTTTGCAAAATCTTTACTTCCTTCGAGCAAGGCAGCCTTTTTATCAGGTCCAAAAAGCTTTAAGCCACGAGATTTAAAAACGTCTGAAATTCCAGCAACTAAAGGTACTTCAGGACCTACTACTGTGAGGTCTATTGCTTTTTTCTCTGCAAAATCTGCAAGGGCTTCAATGTCATCAGCGCTGATGGGAACAGATTCTGCAAACTCATGGGATCCTGCATTCCCAGGCGCACAATAAATTTTATCAACAAGTTTACTTTTTGCAATTTTCCATACTAATGTATGTTCTCTTCCTCCACCGCCAACAACTAATATTTTCATTTTATTATCTCCTCTAAATTATTTTTTCTGATTCGTTGTTTATTTTTCCATTGCAAGCTCAATAAGCTTATCAAGTAAAACCGGGAATGAGTATCCGGCAACATTTGCTTGCTGTGGATAAAGGCTTGTTGCTGTCATGCCAGGGATAGTATTTGTTTCAAGGACAAAGGGCTCTTGTTTACTTCCATTGTCAAAAAGCATAAAGTCAGTCCGGCTGTAACCTTTAAGGAAAAGAGCTTTATGAGCTTCTATAGCAAGTCTTTGAACTTCATTTTTAGTATTTTCATCAATACGGGCAGGGCATATTTCTTTGGTGGCTCCGGGTAAATATTTTGCTTCATAATCAAAAAATTCATATCCTTCACCTGGCACAATTTCAATTACCGGCAATGCTTCTATTTTTTTATTCCCAAGAACTCCACATGTAAGTTCAATGCCTTTTATGTAAGATTCAATTAATACAGTGTCATCATTATCAAAAGCTTTTTTAATTGCTAAATTAAGGTCGTCTACTTTTTTTACAATTGACATACCAACACTTGAACCGGCACATACTGGTTTGACAACGATATAATTATTAGGGAATCCAAATTTTTCTTTTATTAAATTTAAGTTAATATCTTTTTCAGATAATAGAGCAATATAATCAGGTGTAGGTATTTTTGCCTGCTTGTATAGTCTTTTAGATACAAGTTTATTCATAGCTATTGCGTTACCTATAACTCCTGCAGACTGATATGGTATGTTAAGTAGATCTAATAGCCCTTGAACAGTACCATCCTCTCCATATGGACCGTGGAGGACAATTAAAGCAACATCTATTTTATCCGCATCATTAACAATATCTTTAATATCTGTTTTAGTATCATACCGTGAAATTTCATACTTTGTTTTATCAAGAGCTTTGAATACTTCATTTCCACTGTTTAATGATACTTCTCTTTCCGAGGAAATGCCTCCTGATAAAAGAGCAAGATTGATTTTGTTCATTGCAATAATCCTCCTGAAGTATTGATTGAAAATAAAACTATCATAAAATTAAGACAGTTTGTTTAGCATTTGATTTCTGTACATTTCAGTAGTAAGCGAAAGGTTTACTCCATTGGCGGAGCGTATTGTATCAAGTTTCATTCAATTTTTCAAATCCTGGCAACATTAATTTATATTACCTTTTTAAATAGTTACTTTAATAATTGTGACATTTTATTAAAACAATATAAGATTTGCAAG